>CAYULJ010000028.1:0-15759 GCA_964445715.1 uncultured Planctomycetia bacterium | reverse complement strand
ATCTTTTGCAGACGAACTTATCCTGATATTTGGAGAAAAGAGCTCGAAGGCCTTCTGCACGCTCCTAAGGTTCCCCATGCCGTAATCAATGATTGTAATCATAACCGCCCCTTGGTAGAAGGAGACCCCTTTACTCGAGAGTCAAATTGAGTTGCCTGATCCAAGGCCTTGGCCGCAGCTTTAAAAATAGCTTCTAAAAGATGATGCATATCAGTTCCTGGTTCTAGGCCAGTTATGTGCAGTGTAATAGGAAAATTGTTCACGAAGGCTTGAAAAAATTGACGCGTATATTCTAAGTTATACCCGTCTTTAATATCTTTTTCTTCATATGGCTTTTCTATCTTAATCCTATTAAAAAATGGGCGGCCGCTTATATCCACCACTGCTCTTACTCTGACCAAGGCCTCATCCATAGGAATGGTCCTCTCTCCAAATCGGTGAATCCCTTCTCTTTTCCCTAAGGCTTTGTTAAAGACCTGCCCCATGCAAATCCCTATATCTTCATTGGTGTGGTGCATGTCAACTTCCAAATCCCCTTTTGCATTTATCTTTAAATCAAAAAGCCCATGTTTTGAAAAAAGAGTGAGCATGTGGTCGAGAAAAGGTATGCCGGTTTTGATTTTGGAAACGCCCTTCCCGTCTAAGTTGAGTTTTTTTGCTAAATTAGTTTCGTTTTTCTTCCCTATTATCTTTGCTTTGCGCTTTTTCATATTTCCCTTTCATCTCTTTCTCAGAGCTTAACAAAAATAGGGACAGACACCTATTTTTTCACTACCTAATTTCAGAAATCAACAAAAATAGGTGTCTGTCCCTATTTTTGTTGATTAAGGGCGGATTTGGCCAGTGCCTGAGATTATATATTTGTAAGTGCACAGCTCTTTAAGGGCCATTGGTCCGCGAGCGTGAATTTTATCCGTAGATATTCCTATTTCAGCACCAAGGCCAAATTGGTAACCGTCAGTGAATCTTGTCGAAGCATTGTGATACACGCAGGCTGAATCGACTTTGTCCAAAAATTTCTGAGCGATTTTTTTATTCTTTGTGATGATCGCGTCTGAATGGGCTGAGCCATATTTATTTATGAATTCGATTGCCTCGTCAGCACCTCTGACGACTTTAATCGCCAAGATCAAATCCAGATATTCAGCATACCAGTCTTTTTCATTGGCACTTTTTATCCCTTTCAAAATCTTGCGCGTCTTGGCGCACCCGCGCAATTCCACCCCTGCCTCTTTTAAGACATAAGCTACTTTCGGCAAAAATCGAGCAGCAACATCCTTGTGCACCAACAATGTCTCAATGGCATTACAAACGCCGGGCCTCTGCACCTTTGCGTTAAAAGTGATCTTTGTCGCTTTATTTAAATCTGCAAATTTATCAACGTATAAATGACAAACACCCTTGTAATGCTTTACAACAGGTATGGTCGAGACCTGGGCAACATGCCTTATCAAGCCCTCTCCGCCCCTCGGAATAATCAAATCCACGAATTCATTCGACGTCAGTAAAAACTTCACTGCCTTTCTGTCAGTCACATCTATCATGCTAACTGCTGCCTTGGGAATCCCGAACCTCTCAAGATCAGAGGCAATGACTTTGTGAATAGCCAGGTTAGAGTTTATCGCCTCACTCCCTCCCCGCAGCACGCATATGTTGCCAGACTTAAGACATAGCGATGCGCAATCGCTCGTTACGTTAGGCCGCGCTTCGTAGACAATACCAACGACCCCTATAGGAACGCGCACTTTTTTTATTGTAAGGCCGTTCGGCCTCTTCCATTTTTCTATGACTTCCGCAACAGGATCTTTGAGCCTTGCTACTGACCTTAAGCTCTCTGCCATCTCCTTTACGCGCTTACTAGTAAGCGTCAATCTGTCAATCAGCGCTTTTGATAAACCTTTTTTTCTTGCTACCCTGACATCTTTTGCGTTTTCCGAAATAATATATTTGGAGTTTTTTAATATAGCACTAGCCATTGCCAAAAGCGCCATATTTTTATTCTTAGTGGGCATGCTAGTCAAAACCCTTGACGCAGCCTTTGCTCTCTTCAGTATTTTAAGCAACTTTTTCTCCAGCTTCATCAAATCCCCTTCTTAACTTTATACTTTAACATTCGGACTGTGTCGCAATGTAGTTGCCTGATTTATCAGGCACATTGTAGAGCACCCAATAAATTGGGCAACTACAAAATCACCAGGTTGTCGCGATGTACGACTTCCTGGTAAAAAGCCTCTTTCACTACCTTCTCTGACTCCTTTATGCTCATTCCCTTTATTTTGCCTAAGTCTTCTGCGCTATAATTTGAAAGGCCTTTTGCAAATTCTGCTCTTTTGTCGTCGACAATCGCGACCACGTCACCATAAGAAAATCTACCCTCGACCCCTTTGATTCCGCAGGCCAATAAACTTTTATTCTTTTTGGCAAGCGCCTCTTTTGCGCCAGCATCCACAATAATCTTACCGTGCGTCTTTGCATTATACGCGATCCATCTCTTACGAGCCTGCATTTTGTCCTTATTCGGCACAAACAATGTGCCTGTTTTTTCGCCTTTTATGATTTTTGACAAAATATCTTTTTTGCGGCCGTTTGCAACAACGCAATAAACCCCGGAGGACATCGCGATTTTACAAGCCTCCAGCTTTGCCTTCATGCCTCCGAGCGAACACTCCTTGTCAGTGCCACAGGCTGCCTTCTCGAGCCTTGAATCTATTTGTTTTACCACATCAATGCATTTACGCTCTACCCCTGCGCACAAGCCATCGACATCTGTAAGCATGATCAGGACATCTGCTCCTGCTAGATTTGCGACGAGCGCTGAAAGCTTGTCATTGTCTCCAAATTTTATTTCGTCGACCGACACTGTATCGTTCTCGTTGATTATCGGCACTGCCTTTTTGCTTAACAACGTGTGAAGTGTATTCTCCGCGTTCAAATACCTGCGACGCTCCCGTATGTCTTCCCATGTAAGAAGTATCTGAGCAACATGAAAACCGCTTTTCTTAAAATGTTCTTCATACATCTTCATCAAATACCCTTGACCCAATGCAGCACATGCCTGTTGCTCAGGTAAGCTATGTGGACGTTTTTTGATCTTCAACAAATGCATGCCCGCTGCTATTGCACCTGAAGAAACCACTACCACCTCGCGGCCCTGCTTCAGGAACGAACATACTTCTTTTGCAAAGTTCTTCATCCACGCTGCGTCCAATGCAAGATCTTTTGAAGCTAGCACGCTCGTGCCTACTTTTATTACTATCCGTTTTGCTTTTTTAATATTTTCTCTGCACATAACTTCCCTATGAAACCTTTTTGTAAACCGCCTCTAATAATTTTTTTATTCCTTCGCCAGTGGCGCAGGAAATAGGATGTATCGGTCTTTTAACCTTTTTTTTGAACCGCTCTAAATTTTCAGATGCCTCGGGCAGGTCCATTTTATTAGCCACAAGTATCTGCGGCCGTTTTGTAAGCGCTGGGTTATATAAACATAACTCCTTACTTATCGATTCCAGATCTTCTGCCGGGTCCCTGCCCTCCACAGCTGCCATATCTATCATATGGAGAAGGACCCTTGTCCTCTCAACGTGCCTCAAGAACTCATCACCCAGGCCCTTGCCTGAATGAGCGCCCTCGATCAACCCAGGGATGTCACAAATGACAAAACTCCTTTCAGGGCCCAGCTTCACAAGCCCCAGAACAGGAGTTTTTGTAGTAAACGGGTAATTGGCTATCTTGGGCCTTGCATTTGATATCCGCGAAAGCAAGCTGGACTTACCTGCATTTGGATAGCCGATTATACCGACATCAGCAACTAATTTTAACTCCAGGAAGATGTTTTTTTCTTCGCCATCTTTGCCCGGCGTCGCAATTCTTCTCCTTGAATTCCCTCTGCCTCCAGCGCCTCCTTTTACTATTACCACGGAGCGGGCAGGGACATTTAAATCACAATAAGTAATGTCTTCGCGCGCGTCTTTTATCAAGGTCCCAACAGGAACCCTTATCACGCAATCCTTGCCTTCTTGGCCCTTTTTATGATTGCTACTGGCGTTGCTTCCGGACTCAGCCTTAAAGTGTTTTTTGAAATAAAAATCTACAAGGGTCTGGACATTATTGTCAGACCTGAAAATTACATCCCCGCCCTTGCCGCCGTCACCACCATCAGGCCTTTTGTATCTCTGAAATTTGCCCTTAGAAAAACTATTGCAGCCGTCTCCTCCGTCCCCCGCCTTAACCATTATTTCTGCGTGGTCAATGAACATGATTTCGTCGGCTGCTTATGTTTATACGATGCAGACTTTGCGTGCGTTCGCAAATTTCACAATACCGTCTTTTAGCGCGAACAAGGTCTTATCTCTACCCATGCCGACGCCCGGGCCAGCAAAAAACTTGGTACCGCACTGTCTAATAATTATGCTGCCAGCACTTACAACTTGGCCATCGAACCGCTTGACGCCTCGTCGTTGCGAATTACTATCTCGTCCGTTCTTAGAGCTTCCTTGTGATTTGGTATGTGCCATGTCTCCCTCCGCCTTAAGTTTACACTTCAACAATGTTAAAGTGTAAACTTAAGAGTTATACTTGAATATCTTTTATCTTTAATACAGTATAAGTCTGCCTATGACCTATCTTCTTTCTGGAATTACCTAGCCTTCTCCTGTATTTAAAAGAGATTGTCTTCTTGCCTCGAATCTCTTCCAAGACATCACATAGCACAGAAGCCCCCTTTATATAGGGCTTCCCTATGGAAGGGTCTTTTTTATCAGAGAGAAAAAGTACCTTATCAAGCTTGACCTCTTTGCCTTGCTTTACACCGAGAGACTCTATCTCTAATATATCTCCCTTAGATACTTTATATTGCTTTGCGCCTGTCTCAATAATAGCGTACACTATACTCCTCCTTAAAGGTTTCTATTCTATCTTTTTGAAACATAATATTTTACATCAAATGCCCACTGCTTGTCAATGCTTAACTTTACACTTCAACATTGTTGAAGTGTAAAGTTAAGTTAGCGGTGGAGGCGGAAGTTTTCTATATGCAGATTAGGCTCTGCGATGATGATAATCCTGGTCCTGTGCTCAGATTCGATCCTGCTAATATTAGGCCTGTCTTCATTTAAAAGATAATTCGCAACATCAGGATGCACGTACACGCGGATCTCCCGGAGCTTGCCTTTTTCCAGCTCTTTCTTTACAGTGCGCAATATCTCAATGGACATAGTAGTTACTGACTTCACTGACCCCCTACCACTGCAATAGGGGCAATTCTGATAAGAGACCTTTTTGACACCCCTGCGAATACGCTGCCTCGTCATCTCGACAATGCCGAACTCCGACATCCTAAGGATATTGATCTTTGCCTTGTCTCGCTTAAAAGACCTTAGCAAGATATTAAAGATCTCGCGCCTATGTCTCTCTTCGCGCATGTCAATAAAATCTATTACTACGATGCCCCCTATGTCCCTAAGCCTGATCTGCCTCGCGATCTCCTGAGCAGCCTCGCAATTTACCTTGAAAGCTGTATCTTCCATGCGGCGCCTACTAAAAGACCCGCTGTTGACATCTATTGCAATAAGTCCCTCTGTCTCTTCGATGACAACATAACCCTTGCATTTCAACCCGACCCTCTTCTTGTAAAGATTTTCTATATCCTTCTCAATGCCTCGTGACTCAAAGAGATGCTTGCGCTCTTTGTAAAGCATAAGCTTTCGTATTATTACAGGCATTATGGAATTAGCAAAATTTCTGAGACGCTTATACTCCTGCCTGTCATCCACCAATATCCTGTTGATATCATCATTGAAAATATCACGCAAGATCCTGAAAGTAAGCCCGAATTCCTCGTGTAAAACAGATGGCGACTTGACCCTCGCAGCATTGCGTCTTGTCTTGTTCCAGAGCGCGCTCAAGTGCTTTGCCTCGCGCCTGAAATCTCTCTCGCTCTTGCCTATACCAGCGGTACGCACTATAATGCCCACTTTAAATGCTGGTGCTATTTTTTTCAAGATCTTATGCAATCGACGACGCTCTTCTCTGTCTCTGATCTTCTTTGAAACGCCAAGATGTCTATCAAGAGGCATTAACACGATAAACCTGCCTGGTATACCAATATGTGTCGTGAGGCGCGGCCCTTTATTCCCTATTGGCTCTTTTGCTACCTGAACAAAGATCTCCTGTCCTTCCTTTACAAGCTTATTTATATCAGAATGCTTTGGCCTGGGCGACCTCCTCCTGGGATCCTCGCTCTCGTCATCAAGTAAATCAAAATCTTGAGACGGCATAAGTATATCTGTTACGTTTAGATATCCATGTTTAGAAAATCCAATATCTACAAACGCTGCGTTTATTCCCGAAACAATAGTCTTAACTGTCCCCTTGTAAATATTCCCTACTAAGGTCTTCTCGCTCGGCCTCTCGACATAATACTCCTGCAGGACATTACTTTCAACTACCGCAACCCTTTTTTCCAATGATTCAACATTTATTAAAATTTCTTTTTGCATTTTACTACCTTGACCCCTTCCGGCAATTTTTTATTTAAGCGCGATTTAAATTCTTCTGGCTCGATCCACTCGCCCAAGCTAAATTCTGCCTTTTCGCCCTCGCTCTCAACTCCTAATTTCAACGCATTCCCAAAACCTATCCTGTAATGCGGAGAAAAACCCTGGCTCAGCGCCACTGGAAGGCCGGCCCTCCTCACTGCCCTTTGAAAAAGTCTGACAATATCCAGATGAGAGATATAGCGCAAAATCCCTTTTTTACAAAACAATGCTTCCAATTTCATTATATTTTTTCAGAGTGTGTCGCAATCCCCTTTATGCAATAATCGTATAGAAAATATCGTAGTCGCCCAATTTATTGGGCAACCTATACTGTGCCTGATAAATCAGGCAACTACATTGCGACACTTTACTTCCCTGCGACGGCTGTCTCTCCGGACTCCGGACTAACTATATTGACGGTTATGAAAAACAAAAGATCAGTAGTGTCGATTTCCTTTTCTTTTTTCTTAAACAATAAACTCAAAAAAGGTATATCGCCCAAAATAGGCACCTTATACACTCTATCAGTCACTGTCTCTTTAATAAGCCCGCCTATGGCTATGGTCTCGCCATCCTTTATCATCACCTGTGTCGATGCCTTGCGAGTAGTGAACCGTGGAGCGCTTATGGTCCCGCCGGCTGTGCTGAATGTGTCCCATACTGAAAAAGCAGACACTTCAGGCTCTAACTGCACCACGATATATCCCTCTGGATTTATCTGGGGCGTCACAGAAAGAAGAATACCAAGCTCTTTCTCGTCATAACCGGTTATTTCATAATTGCCCGTGTTATCATTAAGTTCGTAGGTCGGTATATTGTATGTCGTCGCGACTGTTATCTTGGCCTCTTTGTTGTTCAGCGTCGTAATCCTCGGGTTCGATATGATCTTGGTATTTGTCCTGGACTTTAACATCTCCAACACTGCTTGAAAAGATGTAAAATTGAGCGTACCAAAAGTGTAATTACTCGGCAAAGCCAATGGAAACGCTGCTCCTGGATTTGGCGGAAAAACTCCAGCGCTCTCGCCAGCAGAAGCCGATGGATCAGCACCAGGATACCAAGTGCCGCCCTGGTTTTTCTTTGGAAACGGAAATGTCATTGGCCGCGACGCGCCTGAAGCACTAACCTGGGTCGTCCAATTTATCCCGAGTTTGTCATCCTTGTCTAGCGTTGTCTCTATTATCTTTGCCTCAATGTTCACCTGTTGCGTCCTCATGTCCAATTTCGCGATGACCTGTCTGATCTTATATATATTCGGCGCTATATCAGTGACTATCACCAGATTTGCGCGTGCGTCAAACTTAACACTGCCTCTATCACTCAGCATCTCTTCTATGGCTAACGGCACCTCTTCTGCATTCGCATAATTAAGAGAAAAAACCTCTGTGACAAGTTCTTCCATCTCTAAATTCTCAGTGGTGGTCACGCGGATAATATTGCCTTCCCTTTCATACGTATAACCATAGGTCCTTAAAATAACGTCCAATGCCTTATCCCAGGGCACGTCTGTCAGTCTTATTGTCACAGGACCTGCAACGTCCTTCCCAGCTACGATATTTATCCCGCTCTTGTAAGAAAGTATTCGGAGGACGTTTGTGATATCCGCGTCCTTGAAATCGAGCGTTACGTTGCCGGGAGTAGCTGTAGTAGCCGCCGTGGCTTTCACCTCGCTGATCGCTCCGGTAACCTCCGAAGATACCGTAGCTGTATCTTCCTGCGCGAACGCAAAAGTCAACACACTAAGATACGCAAAAGCAAAAACAATAACGCATGTAATTTTTCTCATAACCTCTCCTTTTTAGTGAATAGTGAATGGTAGTTGGTGAATGGCGCTATTTACTATTCACAATTCACTAAGTATACATTTTAACAATGTTAAAGTGTAAACTTAATCACTGGATAATTCGATTCTTACCTCTTCTCTTTCGACTTCAAAGACTACAGCGTCTCTTTCTATCTTTAAAACCTTAACAGATCCTATCTCTTGTCCTTCCTCCACTATCTCCCCGTTAACAATTGCAATAGAAGTCTTCGTATTATCCCAAACTATTCCTTCAAGTCTTATGTCTGCAATCCCGCTTATGCCATACGCATCAGAAGCATACACGCCTCTTTCTGAAACAAGAGGCACGAAAGGATCTCTCCTGCTTTTAGCCTCGTATTCATAGACTTCTTCCGCAAATAAAAAACCTGCTATTAAAAACATCATTAACACCGATACGCTAACGCGTAACATAAGTGTTTACCCTTAATCTTATATCATGATGCCTTAAGTCTGTTTGCCGTCCCTTTATATCTATAGCATCAATCCTGATAAATCTTTCCATATTTTCAAGCTTATTTACAAAAAGTCCACATTGATGATAACCTGCCCTTGCCTCTATCAAAATAGGGTACTCGGAAAAAAATTGCCCGGCGCCATGCGCAGACTGTGAAGCCTCGTCCAACACCTCCAAAGGCTTGATCCTCAATATCTTCACACCTGCGGATTCTGCGATTTTCGAGAAATCCTGCAATATGATCGAGATCTCATCCTGCGACGGTAATCTCTTTTCAATGGCCTGAGACTCGTTTTTTAAATTCTCGTATTGTATCCTTATTCGCGACTCATTGGCAATCAAGGCATTAGCACTTCTGACCCTGGATTTAATCGCGCTATAGTCTCTATTGGCTACAAGAAAACTAGAAAACTGCGGCTTAAGAAGAAAGTTGAAATAGATCATTAAAAAGGATAGCCCAAAAATCCCAAACAGTATATATAATTTTTGTTTCTCTTTCTGGTCCATTGTCAGCCTTTAAAATATAACACTATTTTAAAATCTACTACGTCTCTTTCTTCTGTTGACTTGCGCTGAACTGATTCAAGTTTGATATCCTTGAAATTTTCAAAAAACGATTGATGCTCTCTTATATTCTTCATAAACTTGCCCACTGAAGCCATGGCCTCTTCTTTTTTAGATATCACGCTGCCCTCTATAATAAACTTATCTCCTGAATCCGTATAGACCCTTGTAAACCAAATGCCCGGCAAGGCTATGTCTGCAAGATCGTCTATTTTCTCAGCCCACAACAATCCCCTCTTGGTGATCTGGTCTATTGTGTTCAACTTGGCCTTTAAAATAGATAACTCGCTGTTTATCCTTTCTGCCTCTGATTTCTGTGACGCTAAATTTTGTTCCTTTAGCGATAAATTCAAAACCTGTTTCCTTCTGATGGAAGTGCCTATCATAAAAAATAGCATTAGAAATATCAGAATTCCCGCGACTCCAGCGCCAGCCAGAACCTTGACCTTGCCCATTTCCATGTCTATTTTGAAAGCAGGTCCCTTCTTCTTACGCATCTCTTCGGGCAATAAATTTATCTCTATAAGCTTATTCTTCATTGTCTCAATGCCAAACCGATTGCCACTGCAAAAATCGCAGGAGAGCCTTCGGCTTCTTCTGTATTATCCACTACACTTATGCGCTCAAATGGATTCCACATGAGCGTATTTGTGTCTAAATTATCCTTTAAAAAATCAACGATATTAACACGATACGAGGTGCCGCCGCTTAAATAAAGCCTCTCCACGTTCTTGCCAAACTGGGACTCGAAATAATCAAGAGACATCCTTATTTGGGACGCTAGTTTTTCAAGGACAGGCGTAATAACTTTTATGATGTCGCCTCTCTTTTCTCCTGGTTTTTTCTTTAACGCCTCTGCCTCTTTTAGCTCGATCCTCATTGCATCTTTTATTCTATTCGCGATATCTCTTCCGCCCCAAAGCATGTCTCTCGTAAAACATACGCTGCCCTCTGTTACGATATTCATATTTGTAAATCTAGACCCCATATTTACAAGCGCATACGTAGAGTCTTCGTCAGGGTGCGCATTGTGAAAAGAATTCAAAACCGCAAGGCTATCTATGTCAATAGTGCCTATCTCCAGGCCGACTTTCTTAAATAGCGCCATAAGATTATCGACTTCGCTTCTCTTTGCAGCTACCAGCAGAACCTTATTCACGCCTTTGGCGGTTTTATTTAGCAATGTGCAATCGATTATTGAATCCTTTATATTAAACGGTAGATATTTTTCAGCCTCAAACTTTATCGAACTCCTGAGCTCTTCTTCTTTCATGGGCGGCATATCAATGTATCTGACAATGACTGACGGCCCTGACAAAGAGACATTCACCTTCTTTGAGGAGAGTTTGGCCATGGAGAGCAAATTTTTTAGGCCTGATTTCAAGTCGCTATCTGGGATGGGACTGATAGCACATTTGGTGAGTTCGAGACGACCTCTTTTATCTTCGAGTTCTATTAATTTTATCGCTGAACTTCCAATATCAATGCCAGCATTCTTTTTCATTCTGGCCCCTATATAAATAATAACTATGAGCTATATATACCCTTAAGTTTACACTTTAACATTGTTAAAGTGTAAACTTAAGCAAGCAAAACCTGTCATTCCCGCGAAAGCGGGAATCTATTATTCCACTGCTGGATCGCCCGGCCCTGCTTGAGCAGATGCATTCGCCCTTATCACGCCTGTCTCATCAGAGTAAAAACGTCTCGTCCCGGTCTTTCCAATAACCGTTGGCACGGCATTTAAAGTAAACGTCTCGGTATTGACCCGCGCATATGTAAAATCATACCCTTGTTTTGTGCCTGCAGCCAGCACGCTATCTATATATGGGGGATCAGAAACCGGCGATATGAGATCTGAGAGACCTGAAGGATAGGTGTGCGGATAAGAATTTGCGTAGAAGTTTTGTGCTGCTGAGATGATTGCCCTGCAGGCAGCAACAGCGGCCATTTCATTTGCATTCTGCCTGGCACGCAGCACACTCGAGATCGCAAGCGTCGCAAGAGTCATTACTATTGCGACGACTATCATTATTTCGACTAATGTAAACCCTCTCCTTGCATTCATTTATAATAAATTTATACCATGATAGGTAAATTGTCAAGCGAAATGAGTAGCTTCCAAAAAAAATAGTGCCAGTATCGTAGTTTATCACGATATCTGGCACCATTCTGCGTAATGCAAGTTCAATCAATTATTCGATCGGAGCACCAGAAGCATTAGTCAACCTTATGACGCCGCTCTCATCCACGAAGAAAACTCGTGTACCTGTTGTGCCGCTGACCGCCGGTGTTGCAGTGCAGGTAAACTGGTTTACGTTTACCCTGGCGTAAGTATAAAAATAACCTTGCCTTGCGCTTGCAGCTGCTGTAGCGCCTGCCAAACCTGCATCGATATAAGCTGGCGTTGCTCCACTCAATGCTGCCAAATTTGCAGGATATGACGTAGGCGTCTGTGCGGATCGAAAGCTCTCGCACGCGGTACTTATGGTCCTCACTGCTGCGATGGCTGCTGCTTCATTTGCATTATGCCGCGCTCGTAGTAAATTCGGTATTGCTATTGCGGCTAATAGAGATATGATTGCAACAACTATCATTATTTCTACGAGCGTAAAACCATGTTTCTCCTTTATTCTAAGCATATTCCCACCTCCTTCCTTTCTACCCTTGCATGGGTATGACATCTTTAAATTCGATAAAAAAGTATATCATACGCTTTCTGCTTTGTCAAAAAAATCTACCCTCTATTACAAGTATACCATATAACAGGGCCTATTCAATACCCCTTAGCCTCACGTTTAGAAAGATAAAACCTTAAGTTTACACTTCAACAATGTTAAAGTGTAAACTTAAGCAATATCATTACCGCGAAAGCGACAATCCATATATCAATGTGCAAGGAGCTCAGTCATCTTGAATACAGGCAAGAACATAGCTATCACTATGCCGCCAATGACAATGCCAAGAAGCCCTATAATGAGAGGCTCTATAAGACTGGTTAACCCGCTGACTGCCGCATCCACCTGATCGTCGTAAAAATCCGCGATCTTGCCGAGCATCTTCTCGAGCTCACCTGTCTGTTCGCCCACATGGATCATGCGCACGACCATGGACGGGAACACGCCGCTCTTCGCAAGCGGGTCTGCTATGTTCTCGCCCTCTTTAATGCTCGTACGCACGCCTTCCAGGGCTTTTTCAATGACGGTATTGCCAGCCGTCTTCCCCACTATCTCCAGCGCCACAAGTATAGGGACGCCACTTTTCACAAGCGTCGAAAGCGTCCGTGTAAATTTGGCAACTGCCAATTTTCTAAAAAGTGTGCCCAGCACAGGCAAATGCAGGATCATCCTATCAAACACATTCCTGCCTTTTGGCGTGCTTATATATTTTTTCATCGCAAATACAAAAATGCCGGCGCCGATAGCCACATACAGAAACATACTGCGCAAAGTATCGCTTACGAGTATCAATATCCTCGTGGGCAAAGGCAGCGTACCGCCCAGCATTCCAAAAATGCCCTTAAATGTCGGGATGACTTTCAAAAGCATGACAAGAGTTATCAAGAACGCCATTGTCACAACCACCGCAGGATAAACCAAGCTTGATTTCACTTTTCTTTGTAAAGTGTTTGCCTTTTCCAAATACGTGGCGAGCCTGTCAAGTATATCATCTAAGGAGCCACTGGACTCGCCTGCTTTTACCATGTTTATATAAAGCGGTGAGAATACAGCTGGGTGTTTCATAAGCGCGTCTGAAAAACCAGTGCCCACTTCGACATCATCCCTGATCGTGGCAACGACCTGCTTAAAGTTTAGCTTCTCTATCTGGTCGTATAAAATATCAAGGGCCTGCACCAATGGAATACCACTGTCCACCATGGTGGCAAGCTGCCTCGAAAATATTACAATGTCTTCGAGTTTCACTTTTTTAGAAGCAGCTTGAGTCTTTTGCTTTTTGGTCTCATTTATAGAGACGATTACAAGCCCTTTCTTTCGAAGCGCCTCGATCAAAAGCGACTTGTCAGAATACTCCAGGGTCCCGCTCATTGTCTTGCCGTTACTTTCTTTCGCAACATATCTATATGTTGGCATCTCTTTCCTCCAACTTGCTTATATCTTTCGCTTAAGTTTACACTTCAACATTGTTGAAGTGTAAACTTAAGACTCGGATGTAATGCGCATGACTTCTTCTTGAGTAGTCACGCCTCGTTTTTGTTTTTCCAATGCGTCTTCCCTCAGCGTCTTCATGCCCTGAGAAACTGCATAGTCTCTGATCTCGTCGACAGAAGCCCTGTCTATGATCATCTCTCGTATTTTGTCGTCCACGCTCAAGACCTCCAGCACAGCCTGTCTGCCGCGATATCCAGTCGAAGAACAATTCTTGCAACCCTCTCCTTTTCCTTTGCAGACCTGACACACGACCCTGCATAGCCTCTGAGCCGCCACCAGCACCACAGAAGACGCGATTAAAAAAGGTTCAACGCCCATATCCGCGAGCCTATTAATGGCCGTAGGCGCGTCATTGGTATGAAGCGTGCTGAGAACAAGTTGTCCGGTCAATGAAGCTTTTATTGCAATGTCCGCGGTCTCTGAATCGCGTATCTCTCCTATCATTATAACATCAGGACTCTGCCTCAAAAGCGAACGAAGCCCGTTCGCAAACGTCAAGCCAATATCTGCATTCGCCTGTATCTGAGTTATGCCTTCGACCTGATATTCAACAGGATCCTCTATGGTTATAATATTTTTGTCAGCTGTATTTAACTTATTGATGACCGAATACAAAGTGGTTGATTTACCGCTTCCTGTCGGACCTGTAACAAGTATCATGCCAAAAGGCTTGGCGATCGCCTCTTTAAAATTTTTAAGAGTATACTCTGAAAATCCTAACTTATCCAGACCCATGGATAAATTGGATTTATCCAGAGCCCTCAAAACGATTTTACTCCCAAATGAAGTCGGAAGGCACGACACCCTGAAATCCACCTCTTTTTTCTGCACCCTTATCTTAAACCTGCCGTCTTGCGGCACGCGCGACTCTGTAATATCCATGCCAGACATGATCTTTAATCTTGCCAACACTGCGTTCTGATTCTTCTTTGGAATGGTAAGCGCATCCTGAAGATTCCCGTCAATACTATATCTCACTCTCACGTTTTCCTCTTCTGGTTCAATATGAATATCAGATGCCCTTTTTTTCAGCGCGGCTAATAAAACCAAATTCACGATCTTGACTATACGCGGCGTTTCTCCTTCAAGCGCAGCCTCGCTTATGTCAAACTCTTTTTTCTCCGTGTCAACGATTTCCAGATTGCTCTCTTCCTGCTCCTGAGCGTCTTGCAGCAATGCCCCTTCTCCAGCAGCATAATGCTTATCTATTGCTGCGAGAATATCAGTTTCTGTGCTCAACACCTGTTCTATGTTAAGCTTTGTCAGAGTTCTTATATCATCTACAGCCAATATGTTTAGAGGATCCGCCATTGCCACAATAAGCGTATTAGCTAATTTGCAGATCGGGATAATCCTATACTGCCTCGCCATCTTTTCCGGGATAAGACTTACGTGCTCTTTCTCTATTCTATATTTTGAGAGATTTATCGCAGGGATGTTGAATGCCGTGCTCATCACAGACATCAGATACTTTTCCTTTACCATGCCTTTTTTGATAAGCACGCCTGCCAGGCTCCCGCCTTCCTTAGCTTGCATGTCTCTTGCAGCCTTGAGGTCTTTTTCTGTGACAAGCTTCTCTTTCAGCAGAACCTGACTTAACCTATCGTACAACGACTTCGCCATCCACCCTCCGCGCAAATATGACTATTCATCCGCGACTGTGACCCGCAATGCCTCTTCCAAGCTCGTAACGCCCTGCATCACCTTGATAACCCCGTCCTCTCTCAGCGTCCTCATGCCCTCTTTTCTCGCGGCTGCTTTTATCTCACTCTCCCTCGCTCTATTTAAAATAAGATCTCTTATTGACGGCCCCAGACTCAAGACCTCGCATATACCCACTCTCCCCTTATATCCGGTATTGAAACATTGCTCGCATCCTTTTGGTCTATAAAAAGTTGTTTTTTTCTTCTTTTCAATAATAGGCAGATGCGCCAAAAGATTCTCAGTGGGCTCATAAGCCTCTTTGCATTTCGGGCATAATTTACGTATCAATCTCTGGGAGACAATTGCGATCAAAGAAGATGAAATCAAAAATGGCTCCACGCCCATGTTTACAAGCCTGACCACTGAACCGCATGCTGTTGTCGTATGGACCGTACTGAGGACAAGGTGACCTGTAAGCGCAGATTTTATTGCAATATCCACGGTCGCGAAATCCCTTATCTCGCCTATCATTATTACATCCGGGTCTTGTCTTAAAATCGACCTAAG
>CAYULJ010000027.1:0-16002 GCA_964445715.1 uncultured Planctomycetia bacterium | reverse complement strand
CGACTACAAAGAAGCCATTGAGAGATTTCTCTTTAAAAAATGCGTTGAAGGCGACAATATAGTAGTCCTTGTCATTGATGAGGCCCAGAAGCTGAACGCCTCTTCGCTGGAAATACTCAGGACGTTTTTGAATTATGAGACAAACGAATTCAAATTGCTTCAACTCGTAGTCGTAGGGCAGATGGAACTTTTGCCGAGACTAAAACGGATAAGGAATTTTTCAGATAGAGTAAGCCTGAAGTATATACTCAATCCACTCGATGTTAACGAGACAAAGAAAATGATAGAGCACAGGTTGAAGCAAGCGGGCTATGATTCAGAAAAAAGCCTTTTTACCGAAGAGGCCATGGAGCTGATCTATCAAAATACACAGGGTTATCCGCGGAAGATAGCTAACCTGTGTCACGCTACTCTGGAACAATTGGTAATAGAGGAAAAAAAGCTAGTGGAAGGCGATGTTGTCAGAGGCATAATAGGACGCGAAAAAGAAATGGAGCTGGTTTCATGACGGACCGAACCTCGGAGCAAAGACTTTTGGACGTGATTAAAAAGGCTCAGGGCAAGGCGCGGCTTAAAAAGGACCTAAAGATCTTCACAAAGATAAACATCGCGCTGATCGCGTTGATAATAGCAGTGCTTGTGATCTTTCTATTGGATATAGTCACTTTTGATTATGATATGGCGGAGCTGGATATTGTCTTGCCAGAAGAGAGCGGGGAATCGTTGATCGCGGTGGATGATCTCGATGAGGATGCGTTCGAAGAAATAGGAACAGTTGCTGCAAGAGAAATGCCTTCTGCTTCAAAAGAAGAATTGGTAAAGGATTTGAATTTATTAGGCGTTGTCACAGGCGATGACAATCAAGCCATAATCGAGGATAAAAAAGCCAGTAATACATTTATGGTCTATGAAGGCGATGAATTCAAAGGGTTTACAGTCCACGATATCAAAGAGGGCGTTGTGATTTTGGATTATAAAGGAAAGAAGATCAAATTGACCATGTAGTAAATTCCAGGGAGGTCATTATGTCAAAGAGGATCATTTCATACTTTTTTGTCTTTTTAATATCCCTATCTATTGCTGCGTTGCCTGCACCAGCTCAATACGAAGAGGCCCCGGAGCTTATATCTCTGGACCTTAAAGGTATGGATATAAGAGATGTTCTGAAGATTTTGTCTCAAAAGAGCGGGTTGAATATCGTCGCTGATCAGGATGTAAAAGGGCCGGTCTCGATATATATAAAGGACGTGGATGTCATGTCGGCACTGGATATAATAGTGACTACCAATGACCTGGCTTACGAACAAGAAGGGTCTCTGATAAGGGTCATGCTTGATAGAAAATATGAGAAGATACATGGCTCTAGCTTTAAAGGCACTACTGAAACAGAGATAGTAAAGCTTGATTATGCAAACGCCTCTGATGTTGCTAAGACTATTACAAAAATGAAGACAAAGATCGGAAAGATTATTCCTGACGATCGCTCGAATACAATTGTTATCATAGATAATCGCGAGACCATAAAAGAGATAAAAGAGGCTATCGCGGAGATGGACGTAGCTTTGACTACAGAGGTCTTTTCTTTAGATTACGCAAAGGCCGTGGAAATAAAAGATAAGCTGGAGCAGATGGTATCTCCGAAGGTGGGCAGTATAAGATTTGATGAAAGGACCAATAAAATAGTCGTGAAAGATGCCAAGGAAAGGATAGAGGAGATTAGGAGAGTGATAGAAGCGTTTGATGAGAAGACAAGAGAGGTTGTCATAGATGCTAATATCATACAGGTTACGCTTTCCGATAAATATAGTTATGGCATAGACTGGGCAGATGTCCTTAAATGGGGTGGTGTTACTTTGACAGGAGATAGTGTTTTGAGCACTGGTCTTACGGGTGTCACGCCTAGCACTCTTACGCTCGCAACTACAGGAGGGAATTATGCGACAGTCGTGAGCCTCCTGAAGACATTTGGCGAAACAGATGTTTTATCAAGACCGAGGATCACTGTTGCGGATAATGAAGAGGCAAAGATATTGGTGGGCTCTAAGGAGATATATGTCACGAGCGAAGTCACGACAACTTCCGGCGGCACATACCATACTACAGATCATGTGCAATTTGTCGACGTCGGTGTGAGGCTTGCAGTGACTCCGGAGATAAACAGAAAAGGTTTTGTTAGATTAAAGATAAAGCCAGAGGTGAGCAACACTGACAGCACGAAGACAGTTCAGTTGACAAATCCTGACGGAAGCACGAGGACCATAGTGCCTTACGTGACTACGTCTGAGACAGAGACTACTGTTATTGTAAAAGATAATACCACGCTTATAATAGGCGGATTGATGAAAGATACGATCGTGGATCATGCTGAAAAGGTCCCGTTTTTAGGAGATATACCGATATTGGGTAAATTATTTTCTACTAAGGGAAAGAGCAAGGAAAAGACTGAGCTGGTGATACTTATAACTCCTCATATTATCACAGGAGACAAGATGTCTCAAGAAGCCAAGACTTATATTAAGAAGTGGGACGAAAAACAAAAGCTATGGGACAAAGAACAGCCCAAAGCTGGACCAAAATTAACCGGACGAATGCCCATTGCAATGGAAGCATCGCCCTTGTCACCATATGATACTTATTACGCTATTGTAAGAGAAGAAGCAGAGAATATGGCGAGGAGGCAGGATGTTGGTGGACTGAAAGGGCAAGTAGACGTACAGTTTATTCTGGATAAGGAGGGGTTTCTGGTAAGGCAACCCAGGGTTGTAAATGAGCCAGATGTCAGACTTGCGAAGTCTGCGGTAAATTGTATTAAATTGATTTCACCATTTCCGCCTTTTCCAGAAGACTTGGTGAGAGATGAGGCTATTTTCCTTGTTACGTTGAGTTATGAATAACCTAATTATCCTTAAGTTTACACTTTAACATTGTTAAAGTGTAAACTTAAGTTTTTTGGCTTGACTGGTAAGAAAGATTCTATATAATCTATATACAATATGCGTGGTATTATATATATAATGTTGATCGCGGTTTTTGCATGCCCTTCTTTTGTATTTGCAGAGGATTTGGATAGCTCAGGTTCAAAAGTAGTAGGCACTGTTACAGAAGAAGAGCCTACGCGGTACGCCATTATCAAGATAGACGGCAGGAAGAAAAAATTATTCATCGAAGGGGACATATTCTATTCAAAGCGGGATATCACGAATTGCCTGAGGATTTTGGATATAAAAAAAGACGCGCTCGTATTAAAAAATACTGACTCGGAAGAGGCTTTTGTCGTAAATACAGGCGAGAGAATTCCCTTGGAAGATAGTGATTTTGTTTTTGAAAAGTCAGTCGAGTCGAACCTTATTGAATATAGATATAAGGATGCAGAGAGATCAAGTAAGGTTGAGTCGGATGATTTTAACGTCAGAGTCCTTGGAGATAAGATAGTTTTAGAAAAGGATTACAGGGCAGAAGAGATATTGGATTTACATAGGCTTGAGCGAGTTGGTACTAAGGAAGAACGTATCAACGCAGGGCTTTTTGAAAAAGTAGATATTGAAAAAACTGGCGATGATGTATGGTCTGTTGACAATGATAGCGCAAAAGAAACGTTATCCCATGTAGAGCGTTTGCTTGTTTCAGCGATAAAAAAAGCCGAACCTCGTTTTAGATTCGGCGATGAGGGCCTGAGCTTAAGATTTAATTCTGAATTAGGCACTCTAGAATTAAATAGAGATGGATTTTTGATTCAGAATCTTGCTGTTGCAAGGTTTGCTGAACGAGTAGGCCTTAAAAAAGGAGATCTGATCAGGAGCTTGAATGGTCAACCAGTGAACAGTCTTTATGGTATATACAAGGCATATATGAGAGTGAAGACGAATCTCGATGTTCAATTGGTCAGGTTGGATATTGTTCGTGACGGCAAGAACAAGGCATTGATCTATAAAATAAAATAAAACGTGGAGGGAATGCGTAATGGATTATTTATTGACTGAAGAACAGATAATGATCCGCGATCTGGCTAGGCAGGTTGCGAGAGAGAAATTTAAACCAGTGACAGCTAAATATGATGTCGACGGCACATTCCCCTGGGACATGGTGAAGGTGATGGCGGACAGTGATCTCTTTGGGATCTACATCGAAGAGAAATACGGCGGGACTGGCGGCGGCGCAATGGAGCTTGTGCTTGCGACTGAAGAGCTTTCCAGGATCTGCGGCGGGATTTCGCTCGCGTTGGCTGCGACAGCGCTGGGGACGTATCCTATAATTTTATTTGGCACAGAGGAACAGAAGAAAAAATATCTTCCAGATATAGCCAAAGGAAAGAAGCTTGCGGCGTTTGCGCTGACTGAAGCTGGCGCAGGAAGCGACGCAGCATCTATCGCGACTACAGCTGAAGAAAAAGGCGACTATTACTTGTTGAATGGCACAAAACAGTGGATTACTAACGGCGGAGAGGCTGATGTGTACACTGTGGTTGCTTCAGTCGACAGGTCAAAGGGCGCGCGTGGCGCAGCAGTGTTTATAATTGAAAAAGGCACGCCAGGCTTTGAATTTGGTAAAAAAGAAGATAAAATGGGCATACGCGCTTCAGCGACTAGAGAGCTTATTTTTACTGATTGCAAAATCCCGAAAGAGAATTTGCTGGGCAAAAAGGGGCTGGGTTTTATTGTGGCAATGAAGACCTTTGACCAGTCAAGACCAGGCGTGGCTTCTCAGGCGCTGGGCATTGCGCAGGGCGCTCTGGATTTGACAGTAGCGTATGTGAAAGAGAGGAAGCAGTTTGGAAAGAGCATATCTTCTTTTCAGGGCGTGCAGTTTATGCTGGCTGACATGGCCACAGAGATTGAAGCAGCTCGTGCGTTGATATACGCGACTGCACGTATGATAGACAATGGCGTTAAGAAGGTGGCCAAGGATTCTGCAATGGCAAAACTTTTTGCATCAGACATGGCCATGAAGATCACGACTGATTGCGTGCAGTTGTTCGGCGGTTACGGGTATATGCGCGATTACCCGATTGAAAAATTTATGCGCGACGCAAAGATCACGCAGATATACGAGGGCACGAATCAGATTCAACGTGCGATAATAGCATCGCATCTTATAAAAGAGGCCGCTGCCTAATTTTACATTTTAACGTTGTTGAAATGTAAAGTTAGTAGTTTTTACGACTTTAAGTTTACACTTTAACAATGTTAAAGTGTAAACTTAGGCGAGGATGGAATCGTGAATATTATTGTTTGCATAAAACAGGTTCCTGAGACGACAGAGGTCAGGATAGATCCTGAGACGAACACGCTTATTAGAAGCGGTATCGCATGCGTCGTAAATCCTTTTGACATGTATGCGATCGAAGAAGGGATTCGCCTGAAGGAGAAATTTGGCGGGAAGGTCACTGTTATTACAATGGGGCCGCCGCAAGCTGAAGACGCCCTGCGCGAGGCGATCTCGCTTGGTGCGGACGAGGCGATCCTTGTCTCTGACCGTGCGTTTGCCGGTAGTGACACATGGGCTACGAGCTACACTTTGTCGCGAGCCATTCACAAGATCGGTGATTACGATTTGGTGATATGCGGCAAGCAGGCGGTCGACGGTGACACTGCGCAGGTCGGTCCAGGCATATCCGCGCATCTCGATATTCCTCAAATAACATATGTTAAGAAAATAGAGGAAGTGGACGCTGACAAGAAGAATATACGCGCGGAGAAAATGACAGAAGAAGGCTATGAGATCGTCGAGTCACCGTTGCCGTGCCTCTTGACTGTTGTAAAAGAGATTAATGAACCGCGGCTCCCGTCATTAAAAGGCAAGATGAGGGCCAAAAAGACTGAGATAAAAAAATGGGGAGCAAAAAACCTTGATACGGATCCTGATTTGATCGGGCTCAATGGTTCGCCGACCAAGGTCGTAAAGATATTTACGCCGCCTCCGAGAAAAGGTGGCCAGATGCTAGAGGGAGATGCAAAAGAAGTTAGCGCAAAGCTAGCAGAATTATTAAAGGACGAAGTTCTTTAAGTTTACACTTCAACATTGTTAAAGTGTAAACTTAAGCAGAAAGATATGTCGATAAAAGTCATAAATGAAAAATGTACGGGTTGCAAACTTTGCGTCAAGTCATGTCCTTTTTGCGCCATTGCAGTAGAAGCAGCCAACAAAAAGGCAGTTATAAATCTGGACAAGTGCAACTTGTGCGGCGCCTGCATAGAGTCTTGTAAATTTGATGCGATCGTCCTCACAAAGATAAGCCCGTCAGAGATAGATTTCCCGAAAAAATTAGAAGAACACAAGGATGTCTGGGTGTTTTGCGAGCAGAAAAATGGAGTCGTGCAGAGCGTTGCCCATGAACTTTTGGGAAAAGGAAGAGAGTTGGCGGACACGCTTGGCGTTGACCTGTGTGGAGTCTTGCTTGGCGAGGGCATGAAGGAAGAAGCTAATAAGGTAATACATAGAGGAGCGAATAAGGTTTATCTCGTAGATTCTCCAAAGCTCAAACATTATCAAGACGAGCCGTATTCAAAGGTCATGGTTAGATTGATAAGAGAGTACAAGCCAGAGATAGTGCTTTGCGGCGCCACCTCTATAGGAAGGTCATTGATATCTCGCGTGGCAATAGGTATTCATGCCGGTCTTACCGCGGATTGCACAGGACTCGATATAGACAAAGAAAAGCGATTGCTCCTTCAGACGCGACCTGCGTTCGGTGGCAACATCATGGCCACGATCATCTGTCCGAATCACTGGCCTCAGATGGCAACAGTAAGACACAAGGTAATGAAGGAAGCAGAGATCAATAATCACCGCAGAGGAAAGATAATAGAAAATAGTTACGACGGCGACATCTATTCATCTCGTACGAAACTCCTCGATGTCGTAGAGGAAATAGAGGAGACAGTAAATCTCACAGAGGCGGATATAATCGTCTCAGGCGGCAGGGGTTTGCAGAAGCCTGAGAATTTTAAATTGATCGAAGACCTTGCAAAGGTCTTAGGCGGCGCAGTCGGCGCGTCCAGGGCTGCAGTAGATGCTGACTGGAAGAGCTATTCTCATCAGGTGGGCCAGACAGGAAAGACAGTCTGTCCGAAGATATACATTGCATGCGGGATCTCAGGACAGATACAGCATCTGGTCGGCATGCAGTCTTCAAAAATAATCGTTGCGATAAACAAGGATCCGCACGCCCCGATTTTTAAAGTCGCGACTTACAGCATCTTGGGCGACTTGTTCGAAGTCGTGCCTGAATTGACAAGGAAATTCAAAGAAGTCCTGAAGAAGTGACCTGTTCTAACTTTATCCACACTGTAGGGGAGACTTAAGTCTCCCCTACAGTGTGGATAAAGTGTTGAAATGTAAAGTTAGGATATTATAATTATGTATTTTAAGCGCCTTGAACTTTTTGGTTTCAAATCCTTTGCTGACAGGACGCGGCTGGATTTTGAACCCGGCATTACTGCTGTTGTCGGTCCCAATGGCTGTGGCAAATCCAATATCGCTGACGCGATAAAATGGGTACTTGGCGAACAGTCCGCCAAGATGATGCGCGGTAGCAAGATGGAGGACGTGATATTCAACGGCACAGACAGCAAGGAGCCTGTGAATTACGCCGAGGTTTCGCTTACGCTTTCCAATCAAGACCGTATCCTTGCCATCGAGTATGACGAAGTGACAGTGGCCCGCCGGCTTTATCGCTCAGGCGAAAGTGAATATCTCCTCAATAAAACCCCTGTAAGATTAAAGGATGTCAGCGAGTTGTTTATGGGTACTGGCATTGGCACGAGCGCCTATTCTCTTATCGAGCAAGGCAGGATCGACCAGATCCTCTCGTCAAGACCCGAGGATCGGCGCGAAGTCTTTGAAGAGGCCAGCGGCATCACAAAATACAAAGCCAAGCGAAAGGAAGCGCTCAGGCGTCTCGATGACACAGAGCAGAATCTCACGAGGATCAACGATATTATCTTAGAGGTGAAGCGCCAGATAAATTCTATCGAGCGCCAGGCCAAAAAAGCAGAGCGTTACAAGGAAAGATATGAAGAATTAAAAGGGCTTGAGTTGAAGCTTTCGAGGATAGAGCTGGAGGCATTGAAACAAAAACTTTCTCACTGTAATAAGAATATAGACGAACATAAGAGTGAAGAAGCGCAGCTTAACGCCGAACTACAGAAGGCAACAGGCGAACTTTCTGAATTGAACGAAAAACGCTCCCAGGTCGAGACCAAGAGAATGGATTACAAATCCAATATCATCCAGATGGACTCCAATGTCTCCAAATCTAAAGACAAGATCACCCTTAATAAGGAGAGAATAGAAGAGTTAAAAAAGAGACGCGTGGACCTCGAGTCAGAGATAAAGAATAATGAAAAAAGCGTAAAGTCGCAAAGGAAAGAAGTGGACGCCTTGAGAGAAAAAATCTCTGTGCTGGAGAGCGAGGACAAAGAAAAGTCTACAATACTCGCTGAAAAAGAAAAGAGGCTCGAGGAGGTTTCAAAGAGCATCGAAGAACACGAGACTATCATTTCGACTTCAAAGGCGAATGTAATGGACCTGGCGTCCAGAGAATCACAATTGAGAAACCAGCAGGCCAAGGTTTCAGCTTCTCTTGCTTCGCACGAGGCAAGGCTCAAGAGGCTGGAGACAGAACTCGGAACTATAACAGAGGAAAAGAACAGTCTCGACGCCAAATTCGGCGAGGCTACGAAAGAAGTAGAAGCTTTAGGAGTGGAGATATCGTCTTTGTCCTCTGAGAGAGATAAATCGCAGCAGGATATTTTTGGTCTGACTTCACGCATCGAAAGATTAGAGGAAGAATTAAAAGAGATTCACAAGTCACTGGCCGCAGATAAATCCAAGATCGAGGTCTTGCAGGAAGCAAAGGCAAAATACGAAGGTTTTTCTTCCGGCGTGAGGTCAATACTGGGTAAGTCCGAAGACGTAAGGCACGAAATAGAAGGCATACGCGATGTCTTGGCAAATCTTTTTAGCGTAAAAAAAGGCTATGAGGTAGCTATAGAAACGGCGCTCGGAGACAATCTCCAGTCAATAGTAGTGGATACAATGGAAGCAGCAGAGAAGGCCATTGCGTTTCTGAGAGAAAATTCTTGCGGCAGGGCATCCTTTATACATCCAGGTTCTTTTACAGAGACGGCGCAGGCCGCGGGATTGAAAAATGGAAAGATTTTAGGCAAGGCCGCGGATTTCATAGAAGTTAAAGAGAGCTTCAGATACATGATTGACACTCTTTTGAACGGCACATTTATAGTAAAGAATACAGAAGATGCGCTCGAGATCCTAAAAGAGAGCAAAGACATAAAAGAAGAGATTTTTATAGCCATAGATGGGGCAATAGTCAGAAATGGGTTTATTTCCGGAGGTGATATTTCAAATGAAGGCCTTACTTTGATAAATAGAGAGTCCAAGATAAAGGAACTTTCAGAAGAAATAACAAAACTTGAGGCAGATTCTCAAGGCAAGGAGAATGAGAAGCTAGAAGACAGCAGCAAAAAGGCCGAACTCGAGAAGAGATTAGAAGAAGTGACTAAAAGTTTAAATCAAAAAGAAATACTTTTCGCAAATTCAAAAAACAGAAAGATCAACATTGAAGAGAATATCAACAGCGTCAAAGACGAGCTCTCGCTTATAAGTCTTGAGACAGATGAGGCAAAGACAGAGATCGGACGGTTAAAAGAGGAAGAGCAATTTGCCACAACGTCTTTAAGTAATGTAGTGGAAGATACAAAGCTTAACGCGGAGAAAATCAAAAATAGTGAAAGCCTAATAAGTGAACAGGCAAAAGAAAAAGAAACGCTTCTCATAGAGACAGCAGAACAGAGGACTGAGGTGGGTTCTTTGGAGAGCAAAAAGGACGGACTTCTCAATACATTGAATATATTAGAAACTTCCTTTAAAGACGCAGAGAATATTTCGATTTCCAGAAAGACAGAGCTTGAAAGCTCCATAAAGAAGGTCGAAGAGCTGTCTCAGGAAGTATTGAATCTGGAGCAGGGCATAGAGACCTTGTCGACTGACAGGCTTGGAAAAGATAAAGAACTCGAAGGTATAGAAAAGTCGTATTCAGATATAATGGGAATGATAAAACAAAGCAACACTGTTTTTAGAGGATCGGAAACTAAGATAAATGAGCTCCGTTCGATCTTACACAAGGTGGATCTTGAAAAGGCTGAGACTAATTACAGCGTTGACAATTTAAGACAGAGAATAAGAGACGTATATAAGATCGATTTGGCCGAGATACAGGTTGCTGAAAATTGGCAGGATGTAGAAAAAGAACAGCTAAAAAAAGAGGTGGATGAAAAGCGCGAAAAAGTAGACTCAATGGGGACTGTGAACCTGGTCGCTATTGAAGAGCATACAGAGCTCCAGGATAGATATAACTTTTTAATACATCAGCGCGATGATCTCCTTAAAGCAAAGGATTCTTTGTTAAAGGCCATAGCAAAGATAAACAAGACCACAAAGGAACTTTTCCTCGAGACATTCAATAATATCCAGGTAGAGTTTAGGAGTTTCTTTAAGATGCTTTTTGGCGGCGGAGACGGTGAGCTCATACTTTTGGACGAAGGTAATATATTAGAGTCTGGTATTGAGATAGTCGCGAGGCCGCCCGGCAAGAGACTTCAGAACGTATCGCTTCTTTCTGGAGGAGAAAAAGCACTGACCGCGATCTCGCTTATATTCGCGATTTTTAAAGTAAGGCCCAGCCCATTCTGCGTGCTCGACGAAATAGACGCTCCTCTCGACGAGTCAAACGTAGGCCGGTTTTCCAGGAGTCTTGACATGTTCACAAAGACATCCCAATTTATTGTGATAACGCACAATAAAAAGACAATCGACATGGCTGATGTGATGTACGGTATCACCATGCAGGAATCCGGTATTTCAAAAGTTGTCTCAGTGAAATTTTCAGACGCGAAGAAACAAACAGCCGTCACCCCTTAAGTTTACACTTTAACAATGTTAAAGTGTAAACTTAAGCTAGAGGCAGACCTTGTTTTTTCCTGTCCTTTTCGCCTCGTATAGTGCCCTGTCAGCGTTAGAGATAAGTATTTCTTTTTTTTCTCCGTTCTCTGGGAAGGATGCTATTCCTATGCTTATAGTAATATCTTTCAGGGTGTCTCATCCTTCAACATATTTTCTTAGTCGTTCCGCAAGCACAGTGGCCTCTTCTTTTTTTGTATTTGGAAGAATGATCGCGAATTCCTCGCCTCCATAACGCGCTATAGTATCTATCTTTCTTGATACTAGACGAAATATATTTGAGATGCCTTTCAGTATATCATCTCCTGCTTGATGTCCGAACTCATCATTGAATTTTTTAAAATTATCGATATCTATCATAAGCAACGTGAAATATTTCTTTTCCAGCGCTGATTTTTTTATCTGTTGACCCAGCATATATTGAAAGTAGCCATGATGCCATAATCCAGTCAGGGCATCAGAGTTGGATAGGATTACCGTGCGCTCATAAAGTCTCGAGTTTTCAATTGCTAGGCCTGCCTGATTCGCAAACATTGTGAGCATGCGGATATCGTCGGTTGTTATAGGCCTTTTGTTGAAACGATTATCAGCCAGGATGATCCCGGTGACTTTTTCTCTTGCCTTTAGAGGAGCTATGACGAAATCTTCCATATCTAGTTGTTTTAAGAATTCAGCGCTTATATTCTTTTTTGCCTTTTCCTTGTCTACCACAAACGGCATCCCTTCGGCTAGGGCCAGTCCGATAATACCTGAGTCCTCATACACAGGCATTTTTATTGACTTTACGGTTTTATCGAGTCGGGATATTTTCAGATGTTCAAATTTAGCATGAGGCTCTATAAGGTCTTCGAGACCCAGCCGGTTTCTCTCTATATAAGACCAGATCGCGTTTGCATCTTCAGCAGTGTCTGGTCCTATGCCCATTTTGCCTTCTAGGTTGTTCTCTTTTTCGTTTACCAGGAAAAGCATCGCCCTGTTGAAACTCAGGCCTGCGTGAGACGTTACTGCCGTGAGGATTATATAGAGTATCTTTTCGAGATTCAAAGTAGTGTGTACTACATTGCCGATCTCGTAGAGTATCTCCAGTTCTCTCTGTGCCTTCTCATAAGCCTCTTTGATATCATTTTTCATAGTAAAGTAGTATAGCAGATAAATCCCAGTGTTTCAATAGCGTTCCTGTAATCTCTTAATCCCGGCCAAATAAAAACATTGTTTTGGACAGAATGGCACAGTATAATAAAAGATATGTTGTTCGATAAAAATACATTTAATCTGCGTAAAATCAGAAATAGATTTCGCTTGGCGCGGGACTATAAAAAAGGAAATACAAGGACGTCTGGCTATCCAGTAGAGCTTGCTTTAGAAATCACTAATAAGTGTAACCTGGCTTGCATAATGTGTCCTCGCGTCAATATGAACCGCCCTGCCGGCCTGATGGATTTCGATTTGTTTAAAGCTATAATAGATCAGGTAAAGGACTATATGGAATTGGTTTATTTTTCAGGCGGCGTCGGAGAGCCCACCTTGCACCCCAGGCTGTTTGACATGCTTAAATATTGCAGGAAATCTGGCGTGCGTGTCGGCATCTCGACAAATGCTTCACTATTGGATGTTAGAATGACAGACTGTCTATTGCAAAACCCTTCGGATATAATACTATTTTCTCTGGACGGCGCTACAAAAGAGACGCATGAAAGAATTCGAGTGGGATCGAAATTTGAGAAGACAATAGGCAATGTAGAGTATTTTTTGAAAGAAAAAGAAAAGAGAAGGCTCAGGCTTCCGTATACTGTTGTTCAAATGGTCTATATGCCAGAGAACCAAGGCGAGGCCGATCTATTTAGGAAGAGATGGAAAAAATATAAGAGCGTGGATGATATCCGCATGAAAAAATTTCTTTATTTACAAGGTGCCAATCGCTATCCTGATGCGATATCGGATGTCAAAAAATCCGATCGCCTGTCTTGTATCTTGCCATGGAGGCAGCTGTCTATTTCCTGGGACGGCAAGCTGGCTATTTGTTGTAGGGATTTCGAATATACCGAGGAGATCGGGAGCCTTAAAGATCATTCCATACAAGAACTATGGAATTCTGAAAATATGCAGAGCTTTCGAAAGCTGTTGTCTAGCGGAGAAAAGGATAAGATAAAAACCTGTAAGAATTGCGGAGGCATCGCCGCAAACATTTTTCTAAGAACAGCATCTATTATATTCGATGATTTGACAATAAGAAAACTCTTGCCTATAGCAGAGAAATTCGCGTCTAAGACCGGGATAAAGGCAATAGATTACGAATAAAAAAGTTGTAAATGATGGAAGCTACTAATGAGTTGCCATCTTTGTTCCAGTGCCCGTCGTGCGTAAAGTATAACTTCTTTCCTAGATTTGCGTTTTTCCTTAATTCTGGTAGGAGGTCGATGAATTTTATATCATTGTATCTGCAGATTTCTTTTATGGCAGAATAATGATCCAGCATTTTATCTTTTTCTTCTTCATTAAACGCCAACATGTTGCTTATATAATCGCAGTATACCTCTTCCTTGGTCGGTATAATTACAACATATAGATCGATTGAATTTTCAAGGCACACATCTTTTATTTTTCCGAGAGTTCTTTCTACGGTCGCCAGATCTTTAATAAAATTATCTTTCTGCGATTCGTCAGCATTTCTTAGTAATAGATCAGGTTCGAATCGTATCGTGCCCTCTTTGGTCGCGATAGTGTTCTTCCTTGCCTTGATAATGGCTTTGATCTTTGTCTTTCGAAGGAACCTGTACAACGCTGATTTGTTCTGGAGGGCCTTGCTTAGTCTGTGTCTGAATTTCTTTTGTTTTCTTTCATGTTTTAACTTATTTTTGAGCTTCTCTTTTTCTGAGAAATAAGAATAGAAATTTATATCTGTTTTTGCGTTTTTCCATTCCTGAAAATTCGAATGATCGCTATAATCATTTCCTGTAAAAAATCCAATGAGAATCACTTTAGGCTTAAACCGCAGGCCATATTTCTTCAACATTATAGCGTATTGCATAATTGAGAAGGCAGGCATGCCTAGATTAACAATGTCTTTATCTAGCATGTCTTCCATGACCTCTGTCCATATCTCGTCGTTATTTACGCCATATCCCCAAGTAAACGAATCTCCTATGGCAATGGCATATATTTCCTTGTCTAACCCATCATCCCTGAAGCCTATGTTTTCAAAGATCAAAGGGTCTGTTTTTACTCTGAAGGCATAATCTGGATGATCGCCTAGTTCAGCGTCTATCCCAGGCAGGATCTTATAGCCCAGGTCAGGTTCTAGGTTCCCTACGAGCTTATTGTAAACAAGCGTGTGTCTGTTCAATCTTTCTTCAGGTGTTCCCGTTATTCTGAAGAAGATCTCCCCGCTCACCAGACAAAGTATTAGTAAATAAGCGACATAACCCCATATCTTTTTCATAGTTAGCAGTAGTATAACATCCCCTGCACGCCCTACGCAAGTCTAACTTTACATTTCAACAACGTTAAAGTGTAAAGTTAGCAGTTTAAGAAAATCATTGTTTTAATTGGCACGGCGCAGTATAATATATAAACTAATAAAAATTAGCAACTCTTTTCAAGGAGCAGGGTTATGAAAGAGAAGATAGAGTTTAAAGGCGAGCTTTTAGCGCTTATCATAAGAGGGGATTATGCCCCAGCCAAGACAGAGTTTCTAACCCCTGATACATTCAAGCAACAGGTGGGCTTTGTCGTTTACGACAAGGATAAAGAGATAGAGTCTCATATTCATCATGAGATGTCACGGAGCCTAAAGGGCACGTCCGAAGTCTTAGTGCTTAAAAATGGCCATGTGCGCGTTGATTTCTATTCGCAGGAGAAAAAATACATAGAGAGTCGAGATCTTAAGACGGGTGATATTCTGGTGCTTGTTTCCGGAGGGCACGGTTTTTATTTTTACGAACATAGTGTATTTCTAGAGATAAAACAAGGCCCGTATATTGGACCCCAAGAAAAAGAAAGATTCCCGTCGATAAATAAAGACAAGGAAAGCAAATGAATTTTATCCCAGTCAACGAGCCTTTATTGTCAGGAAATGAGCTGAAGTATGCTTCTGACTGCATCAATAGCAATTGGATTTCTTCTGCAGGTGGGTATATCGAGTGCTTTGAAACAGGCTGGGCCAAGTATTGCGGCCAGAAACATGGCGTTGCTGTCTGTAATGGCACCGTAGCGTTAGAACTGGCAGTAGAGATTTGTGATTTTCCAAAAGGAAGCGAGATAATCCTCCCTAGCTTTACTATTATTTCCTGCGCCCAGGCAATAATAAAAAGCGGATGTGTACCTGTGCTGGTCGATTGCGATCCTGAGACTTATTCCATGGACACCGAGCAAATAGAATCAAAGATCACAAAGCGCACGGTTGCCATTATGCCGGTCCATATCTATGGCCATAGCTGTAATATGGATCCTATAATAGATATAGCTCACAAGTACAATCTTATGATCATTGAAGATGCTGCAGAGGTCCACGGAGGAGAATATTTTAGCAAGAAAGACAATGCCTGGCATAAGTGCGGCAGCCTTGGCCATTTGTCGTGTTTTTCATTCTATGCCAATAAGATCATCACTACCGGCGAAGGCGGCATGGTCTTGACTTCTGAAGGGAGGCTTGCCGAGCGTTTACGCAGTCACAGAAACCTCTGTTTTTTAAAATCCCCGAGATTTTTGCATCATGAGATAGGCAATAATTTCAGGATGACAAATATCCAGGCTGCTATTGGTGTTGCGCAGCTCGAATATATTGACAAGGCCATTGACCGCAAGATCAGTATGGCAAAAAGATATTCTGATGCGCTCAAGGGGCTGCCCCTTCAGCTACCTATACAGCGTGAATGGGCCAAGAGCGTCATATGGATGCATGGAGTGACCCTTAAGGAGCCTGAGAAAGACTGGCGTAAACTAAGCCCAGAGGGATATGTAAACTGGCCTTCGTATAAGATAATGAAAGAGCTGGGTGCTTCAGGCATTCAGACAAGGCCTTTTTTC
>CAYULJ010000026.1:0-16213 GCA_964445715.1 uncultured Planctomycetia bacterium | reverse complement strand
CTCTCTCGGATAAATATCTCTTTAATAATAAAACCAGTATATCTCCGGTGGTATTCTCGGATACACCTCCCCCTATGATTATGACATCTAGATCCTTCCAAAAGTTCCTTTCTTCTTCTGGCCAGCCAGGTTTTTCTCCTATTCCCTTGGTCAAGATCTCGATCCCTTTGGTTCCGTTCCTGGCCAACTGGCTTAGTAAAAGCAAAGCCCGGCCTCTTGCTCGCTTATTCTTACTTAGCAATGCCTTGGTCACTGAAACGCCTGTAATCTTGCCTTTATCTTTGAATTTAGAGAATATTTTCTTATTGGAGGGATTTCGGAGAGTCTCACGGGCCATTTCGCCCAATGCGCGTCCGCTGAATATGTCTTCGAATGTCTTTTCCTTGGCAGAATCCAATATACCTTTTACATCCCAGATCTGGCCAGTTCCTAGTATCTTCGGAGTTTTATCCATAAATTGAAGTCATTATACGCCACTAAAAACTGCTTGTCAAAACCTTTCCCGCCCTTAAGTTTACACTTTAACATTGTTGAATTGTTAACTTAAGGGCAAAAAGTGGGCCTTTTGTAGAGTTATTAAGCTTCACAAAAGGCCTACGATATTGCACGCTTCCTGAAATTAAACTCCTCTGCCGATTTCTTTTGCCACTTCTTCATTTAAATCATCAAGTACATTTAACTGTTCAGGAAAGTCTTCTTCTAACCAAGCATTAAGGACAGAGATATCTATGTTTTGTATTAGCTGATAATCTCTTAAACGAAGCTCATTCACGCCTTCAGCTGTTGCGACTACCTTTATATGGACATATCTGTCAAGATACTCAACATCTTCGTATTGTTCTACAGTCTCAGCTATTACTACTACTGCCTGATTCGCAGGTACATCTGTCGGATACCAACTACCTTTTTCTTTTTCGTTATGTCGGATTATATTGCGTGCTGAAAAAACACGGACTCGCTCCTTAGAAGCAACGTCGTAGTGCTTTCTGGTTAGCATAGGTACAGGCAATGGTGTGCCTGACACAGGCCGCTTGAAATCAATAATAATAGCTGGCTCTTCACCGATGGATTTAAAGATCAGGTCTCCTGTATCAGCCATGACAAAAGCATCCTGCGATCTTCCAAGTTCTCCCAGCAGCTTGCCATTACTGGTAAAGATCTGAATCCTGCCGTTCGTTACCATAAATGCCGAGTGTCGGCCATCCCTGTCAATATATACGCCCCTACCCGGCTCCATTGTAATGCGCCTGCCATAATATTGCTCCTCATAATGCAGTACCTGCGAAGTCACGCCTTCGCCTATTTCCTGAACCTCGACTTCTCCATTATACGCATAATCCTCTTTTGTTGCTGGTCTTAGATCACCGATTACTCCTAACGCTTCCTTAAGTTTTTCCAGTGTAACTTTTCCTGGACGCGGCTCTTTACCTAATAAATTGTCAGCAATGGCCCATGTCTGCGATCTACTAGTGGTTCTTGCGTGCGCTGGCCCTGTTGACGTAGCTTTCAGTTCAATTAACGTCAATGTCTTATCGTCGCCGCGACCAAATAACGAATGCGGCATTCCATCCCTAGTAACAAGCCGCTGGCCTTCCCTGACTTCGATCGATTGGATCAAGCTATTCGATGGGTCAAGTTGCCCGTTTTTATCCAATCCAAATCCTGCAATATCAATGATATTGCGCCCTTCTTCAAGCAAATGCGCAACTAATTCAGCGATTGTTAAATCTTCAGCTCGTTCATCTATCCAAGGAATCAAATCATCATCTATAAACTGAGTAATCTGACCTGCTGATACAAGCGATGGTACGCCATCTTGCGGCATACGCACTACTCTCTTATTGCGATTTTTCAGCATGACCTGCGCGCGACTAATCAACATCTGTCGATCTGTAATACTCTCTGGTTCATTGATGCCTAAAAATATACCTGCGCCTTCTCCTGCCTGAACCATTACATATCCTTCTGTTATACCTAGATGCACCTGCCAAGACAGCGGCTCAGCTGCATCCAGATATTTCTTTACCATTCCTAGAGCTGCTCCAAATGCCTCAACATGGTTTTTCCCTAATGACTCTTCCGGATATTGCCGCAAGAGCCAGAATAACGGAACAGCTACGCCATTTACAGTTACCCATGAAGGATATTGAGTATCATCTGATACAGCCCAGCGCTCAGCTACAATGCTTTCAGGTGTAAGCCCAAGGGCCTCTAATACCCCAGGGTCTAAAATTTTACCATCTTTTCCTACGATACCTAAATCACGAAGGATAAATGAAAATGGCACGCTAGGCCCCCACGCGTAACCTTCTTCCCCTGTGCGAATATTTGGAGAAAACGCAGCAAAGCCTTGCTCAGCGAGTCTATCAGCAGCTGCATTTAAACGAGCTAAATAAGTTTGCAAATCTCCAACTTTTCCTTTTGAAGGTTCATCTAGCTCTCCCCACGCTTTTTCCAACTGACCTTTTACAATAGCCTCTGCAATCCACGGCAATTCAGGATTATATATAGGTCCATCTAAATCATCGGGTACCCTCTCGAGCAACGCCTTCACAGCCTCCACATCGCCCTGCGCCGCAGCTAGGAACTGCTTAGGCAATTCAATCTGGGCGACTCGCAGCGTCTGTTGTATAGTCTGGGCGCCATCCCTTATTATACTGTCTTCGAGTCCCTTTGGACTACCCAAAATTGTCCTTGCTTCTGCAGGCAAAGCCTCTAGTTGATCAGCTGTTAATCTAAAGTTCAAAACATTTCTACCACGCTGTCGTGTTCTAATTATGTTTACCCTTCTCATCTGAGCTAATTCTTTCTTAGCAGTACTCTCACTTACTCCATCTTCTGCGCCTGCAACAGCCCTACTTCTAATTTTTATAAAATCAGATGTGGTTATAACGCCATCTACTATGTACTGCTGATTTTCAGGCATTGCAAGGGCTCCCAATGCTGTTAAGACAGAGCCTCTGTGCGAGTCACCTGTACTAAGCGAGTCAATTGCGTTTCTTACGTATTCCGAGTATGTTGTAGTCTTGCTGGATAATAGTAAATAATAATTACGACTTAAAGTGCTTGGTTTATGCTGCTTTAAAAGATATTTTTCATCTTCTAATGTTTCAATAGCTTTTTGAAGTCCTCGTAATGCACCCGATAATGCATCTATGCCATTTTTATTAGTACTCAATACAGCAGCTGCATTTTCCACTGCGCCTTCTATAGAACCGACTATCTCTAACACTTTCATCGGCACCCTACCATCTCTGGCACGTTCGTATTGACTTAAATCATCATGCGTTGTCCTTGCCATAACCTCGGCAATTTCTCTTACTTTATCGTAATCAAGAGATCGCTCTTTCTTAAAAATCACTGCATATGCATGCTCTAGAAATCTACTATACTCAGCTTCTTGCCCTATCATTTTCTTATAAACATCTATATATCGTCGTAGAGCTAATAACCCTTCCTTCTCGGCAATTGCGCGCAAAAGAGGAAAATCCACACCCATTAAGTTTCCATGTTCCTCGTCAACTCTATCCTGAAAAGTTAATATAATGTCTTTTGCTTGTTTCTCTGTATGGCCGATTTCATGGGCTATATCAAACGCCATAATTGTGTCTCTTTCGTTCCCGCGTAATGCAAAATAGCTTGGATTTACCTTTATGTGACCTGTGAGTATATCTATTTGCATTGACAGGATGTCTTTCGTGAGCACAATAGTTATATGGTCCAAATCGGGTTTTAATCCATTACGGTCGCGCCTGTCATTTATTACTGTAAGTAGATCTGCTTTCCCTAACCATTTCTGAAACTCATTAAACCTATTGAAAGCCTGTTTTACGCGATAGTGTAAGCCGCGTCTTGAGCCTTCCAGTTCTTTTTCGCTAAATTCTTCACCATCTGCACTTCTAATGCATTGGTGTTTTTGAAAATATACCTGTCGTGTCCTCCCAGGATAAAACCTGAAGACCACTTGAGAGCCTTCGTTTTCTTCCAGGTGCTCTGCAAGTTTAATCGCCGCTGGAAATTCTACATCTTCAGGCTGTTGTAAGCCAATTCCACGGTCTCTAGCTGTAGCTCGATCTATAGAAATAGGTATATCTGCATACTTGGACCTCTGAAGGCCTCTTGTAGTAATTTGTACCCATAGACCATCTCCTAAATTCACATGAAAACTGTCCTGTCCGTCTATGGTAACTATTTCTCGCCAACTAAAATCATCCTCCCATGCTCCATTTCTTATCAGTTGTTCTTGCAATGCGTCCATTTCTCTTTCTATTCGATCTCTTGTGTATCTTATGTCTTTCTCATCTCTTGTATGTCTAAATTTCTCTATGAAGTATGCTACTTGTAAAGGAATAGATCTTTCTCTTATATCAGATATACTTACACCAAGAGCCTCAGAAACTACTAGCAGAAAAGTATCATCTTCTGTAGATAAGCCGACTCTCAACGTACCATCCAGCTCCTCTATGAGCTCACTTAGAGGCTTACGTTTTCCTGAGAGTAAGTATTTATAGTTCTCTTCATCTATGTCAGTAGATGAGTATGGAGATACTACGATGTAGGAGTAGTTATTCTCTCTTAAGAGCTTTGTTATGCCTTTAGTATGGAAACCACCATGGATAAGCGTAGCTACTTTTACATCTCTTTTCTCTATCTCAGAGATAGAGTTATTGTACATTGCGATATCTCTTGCCTTTACAGTCTTATAGAATTCTTCTAAGAGAGAAAGTTTTTCATCTATTAAGTCAGGATTATAGTCAATATATTTTCCCTCAAGCCTTAAGCCTCCTGCCTTCAGCCTCTTTATTATTTCTTTGAACCATTCTACCTTATGCTCTTCTCTATTAGCTATGTAATAGTCCAGTTCTTCGTTTGATACTTTCAGGTTAAAGAAGCCTTCTAAGAAGTTTATGTTTCTCAAGGCTTTTGTCAGGAGTTTTTCTTTTTCTGTTCTTGAAAGCTCAAGCTTTACCTGGAAGGTGAGTTCTTGTATCTCATTGAAGAGCTTTGTTGAGTCTATGGAGTTTACTTTGGTGAGGTAGGTAATGTAGGAAGAAAGGCTTGGGTAATTATCTATACCGTCTTTAAGATGTTTTAGTGAAAGGCCTTTTAAGTAACTGTAGAATGAAAAGGGTGATACTTTCTGGTCCTTAAAAAGAGATGCCTTTACTCTTAGTGTCTGTAGTTCTTTCTTGTAACCCTTACTCTGAAGGTTAGACTGCAGGTTGAGTAAGAGATTCTGGGACTCCTGTAGGATCTTTTGTTGGTTTATGGTTTTTTCCCCTTCTAAGGTCTCTTGTAAAAGAGAGATGTTTTTGTAGTTTGAGGTTCTCGACTCGGCATCTCCGATGCCTCGCTCGAACAATATTGCATCTGAATATCCTTCGAGCGAACGAAGTGAGTCGAGAAGATACTCTAAGTACTCTTTTATCTCTAAGTCTCCTGCCTCATATTCTGTTTCCTTTTGGTCTAGCTGTTGGAGTCTTTTGGAGTAGATGGCGGGCTTTAGGGTGCCAAGTGTATCTTTTATGCTACCTATTATAATCTGGCTATCAGAAGACCATTTCATGATGTTATTGAATTCCACCAGGTTCTGTATATATATCCTTATCCTCTATCCCCCATATAGGAAGATCCGGATATTTTGTTATGGCAAGGTATTCTTCTCCTGTAAGTTCTCCTGAGTTTACAAAGATCTTGGCCACCTTTTCCCTTATTTCTGAGTCAGGGAATCTGGAAATCTTTGAAGCGTCTATCTCCTTTTCCGCGCCTTCTGAACAGATCAAGTTCATGCCATAATCTTTTATGAGTAATTCCAGCATCTTTGCCAGGTTGAACTGTGCTTCCGGGTTCGTGTGTAGGTCTTGTATCAAGACCAAGAGACGATCTCCTTCACCTTGGTTCTCATATACCTCTATAACTCTACCCAGTTCAGATGGTATATGTATAAGCGATAAATCCTCGAGATGCTGAGACAAGGCTAGTTTTAGCTCTTTTTTATGGCTCTCTTTTTTAGCAGCACCTTCCCCCTTGAGCATAGTTCTCTTCTTCTGGAGAGCATTTTCTCTTTCTGTAGAGAGCTTTTTATGGTCCACTTTTTTATTCCTGAATAGAGACCTTGAGGATGGCACTGCGTAGGCAGTGTTTGTTGAAAGAAATGCAGCAAGGGCAATGATAGAGATAACTCTTTTTACAGCTTTGCTCCTCATCACTCCTCCTTAATGCTCCTTATGATATATTAAGTGTGGGAAAAAGAATCTTGGTGCATATTAATCAGCAACAAAAAGACGATGCATGTCTCTATCAAATTCAAGAGCAACACCGTCTTTTTCAACCCTTACGATTCTAGCCTTTCCAACAAGGCGGGAAAAAGGAAAATTGGTTGCATCGCTTCTTGGCACAGAAAGAGATATGCCTAGTTTGTCATCAGCTTTTAGATCTTGTGTCTTTATATTTACTATATATGCTCCATTAAAACTTATATTAATAGTAACAGCATCACGCGTATCTTCTTTCCCATTACCTGAGATATGTCTGATCTTTGCAGGAAGGGACAGGTCTAACCTTTTATGCTTTCTTTTTTCCACAAAGTCACTCATATTTGTTCTCCCCATATTATTATTTTGTAAACGTTTACTAATATTAGTATATATTACGATTTATATTATGTCAAGAAAAACTTATTAAAAATTTTTATAAAGTTTATCATATAACAAAATTAAAAAATGCTGCAAAAAATATTTTTGAGAATTATTATATATTTTTTATACTATTTAATTATTAAGCGCTTGGCCTCTTATTAACACTGTCTTGTATCTCTAGAATGACAGTGATTAATGATGAGGCGATGTAGAATATAAAGAAATACACTACGCCTAGTAGCAGGCCTATGAAACCTGTGGATCTTGGGGCATCAGGTGTGCCTCCACCTATGAATATCACTATGGCTGATATTAGTCCTAGTGCTACTGATATCCAGGCAAGGGCCTTGAATATGGTGGAGCCTAAGGTTAGGAATTTCTTTGCGTCTTTTAACATGTTTATGCCTCCTTTTTTTATTGCCTCTGGTAGCCCTAAGGGGATTTGAACCCCTGTCTGATGGCTGAGAACCACCTGTCCTGGGCCAGGCTAGACGATAGGGCCCAATCCATTCTTTAGTTGACAAATATTATATATAAAATCTGCCTCCTGTCAATATTTTTTAACTTAAGTTTACACTTCAACAATGTTAAAGTGTAAACTTAAAGGTTATCTCAAAAATCGCCTAAAGGTATTGACACCTCACATGTTATTGTGTATTATTTGAATTAACATTATGGCTATAGAAATCGGCATAGGCGTAAGTACAAAACTAGATTCTATCCTGGCAGGAAAAGAAGCGGCCAAGAGCGCGTTCTATAAATTAGGAAGAAAAAAACCAAATCTTCTGATCGTCTTTATATCCCCTATCTTTGTCCAGCAAGAAGTAATGAAAGGTGTACGCTCGACCATAGAAAATATACCTATGATCGGCTGTAGCTCTGCGGCAAGTATTACAAACCTTGGGTCTTTTCGAAGTTCTGTAACTATCTGCGCTATCCTATCTGACTCTATAGAATTTACTTCTGGGTTAAGTAACAGGTTGAGCAGAAATGCGCGCATTGCTGGCAGAGAAGCTGCATGGCAATCAGCTAGCCAAAAAAACATCCTGCGCCAGGCATACATAATGCTCTACGATTGCCTATCTGCAAATGGCACTGATATCCTCAGAGGAGCACAAGAGATATTTGGAACAAGCTTCCCTATAATAGGTGGCTCTGCTACAGATGAATTGAAATTCCAAAGAACATATCAATACCTAAACTACAATATCTACACTGACTCTGTTGCAGGGTTACTTATCAGCGGAAGCGTAAATGTCGGCATAGGAAAGGCCCATGGATGGCGTCCTATTGGAAGGCCTCATAAAATAACCAAGGCCAACTCTAATATTATAAAAGGGATAGATAGAAAGGTAGCCGTTGAACTATATGAAGAGTATCTAGGCAGAAACACTGATGAGCTAAAAATCGAAGGTATGGGCAAGATAGGGTCTAGCTATCCACTAGGAATGCGCCTTAAAGAAAAGGAAGAATATATCATACGGGCCCCTTTAAAAATAGAAAAAAACGGCGATTTATTCCTAACTGCGGAAATACCTGAACGCGAAGAAATCAATCTAATGATAGGGGACAAAAATTCAGCCCTGGCTGCCACAAAAGAAGCATGTGCGCAAGCTCTGCAAAATATCCCTCGATCCAAAATAAAATTTGCAATCGTCTTCAGTGATATTGCCCGGCTGCATCTATTAAGAAGAGATTCACAAGAAGAAGTAAATATAATAAAAGAAATGCTGGGCAAAGACGTACCATTCTTCGGCTGTTATACATGCGGAGAATATGGCCCATTTTATGAAGAGGAATACAAAGTGCAGTCTTATTTGCATAATCAAGCTATATCCATAGCTGTCTTTTCGGAGCTAGTATGAGCATTTCGCATATGTTGGTTTTTTTAATCCCACTCGTTATCTTAGCATTTGCCTTTCTGTATCTGACTGAGAAAAACAAGCGCGCTGAAAGTGAAGAAAAAAATAGACGACTACAAGATGTTGTGCAGCAATTGGATGAACAGACAAGGTTGATTATAAAAACTGACCTTGCCCTTAATAAAGTCCAGGAAGAGCTGGATAAGAAAATCACTGGACTATACACCTTGCATGAGCTTGGAAAAACCATAGGCGCCACCCTAAATATAAACGACCTGTTTGCTCTTATAAAGAAGCCTCTTGTATCTAAACTGGGATTCTCAAGAGCAATTATTTCAATAAAAGACGCCTCTTCCGGAAAGATAGTTATAAAAACATCCATAGGTTACACTGCGGATGAAAGAAAACAAATAGAAAAAGAATTTGATAGTGGCTCTAGACATACGATTTCCCCTTTGTTTAAAAAAGGCGGCTTTCTACTAGTAAACAGAGACCTCGCAAAGATAGAACATGAGGATCGCTTATCGGACATATTTAAAATAGAATCTTTTCTTACAGTACCGATCGTCGCGAAAGACGAAGCCATAGGATTCATACTCATGGGGAATGTATCCAGCTATACAAAAGTAACTGAAGGAGACGCGGAGCTCCTCTCTGTATTGGCCAACCAGATGGGAACAGCCATTGAAAACACAAGACTATACTCAGAGCTTTTCAATTCCCACCATGAGCTAGAAAGAAGGGTAAGAGAAAGAACGCTGGAACTCGGTAGGCTCAACGAAGAATTAAAGAGGCTGAATAAAGTAAAATCCGACTTTGTATCCGCAGTCTCTCATGAACTCAGGACTCCGCTTACCTCTATAAAAGGATACGCCTCAATACTAATGACAGGAAAGCTGGGTGAGGTCTCTCAGGCGCAAAAAGAACGCCTTGAAAAAATAGATAAACACTCCAACAGCCTCACCCGTCTCGTAAACAATCTACTGGATATATCAAGGATAGAATCGGGTAGGTTCCAGATGGAAATGAGAGAAATATCAATAAAAGACGCGCTTGATTCTATTGTAGATGTCATAGCGCCTCAAATAAAAGAGAAGCGCATATCTCTCAAGATAAATGCAAAAACGAAACAGGATAAAGTCAGGGTCGACTCAAGCCAGTTCGAAAGGGTATTTATAAATCTCCTGGGCAATGCTGTAAAATTTACTCCAGAAAAAGGTCGCGTGACAATATCTGCCAAGGAAAAAGATGACGTGCTCGAATTTAGTGTAGAAGACAGTGGCATAGGCATTCCAAAAAAAGATCTAGAGCATGTATTTGAGGAATTCTTTAGGTCTGACAACGCCCTTGATCAAAAAGTAAAAGGTACTGGTCTCGGTCTTTCGCTTGTCAAAAAGATAATAGAAGCCCATAAAGGGAAAATATGGGTCGAGAGTGAACTAGGAAAAGGCACAAAATTCACATTTACAATACCAAAGGGGTAAGCGCATGTTAAGAGAAAAAATATTAATAGTAGATGATGATTCTGATATCCTGGACGTCTTGAAAATAACTCTTGAGGCAGAAGGCTACGAAGTCATAGAGGGGCATAACGGAGAAGAGGCTCTGGATATCATCAAAAAAACAACACCTGATTTACTGATAATCGACTTCAAGATGCCAAAAAAGTGTGGAGACGAAGTCTGCAGGATACTAAAAAATGACATCTTGATCCAGCACATGCCTATTATCATGCTCACAGGAAAAGGCGAAGTGGCAGATAAGGTCCACGGCATAAATGCAGGCGCGGACGACTATATGGTAAAACCTTTCGAACCGCAAGAACTTGTAGCAAGAGTAAAGATGGTACTTCGCAGGACAGTAAGAGATCTGGACGCGAATCCGCTTACGCGGCTCCCTGGAAACGTCTCCATACTAAACGACATACAGAAACGCATAGACAATGATGAGGCATTTGCAGTGTGCTACATAGATCTGGATAAATTCAAAGCGTTCAACGACAAATATGGATTTGAAAAAGGAGACGAGGTCATAAAAAATACCGCCAGGATACTCATAAACAGCGTACAGGAAAAAGGCACGACCCAGGATTTTATAGGCCATATAGGCGGAGATGATTTTGTAGTCATAACGACTACTAAAAACACGGAATCTATCTGCAAAGAGATAATTTCCAAATTTGATGCGATGATCCCAAGCGTTTACAATAAAAGGGATAAAGAAAAAGGTTATATAGTAGCTAAAAACAGGCAGGGAAAAACTAAAAAAACTCCTTTCGTATCGATTTCAATAGGAGTGGTAAGCAACAAGGATAAAAACATAAAACACGTTGCTCAGGTAGGAGAAATAGGAGCAGAATTAAAAGAACACGCCAAGAGCCTTTCCGGCTCTAACTTTGTCACCGAACGCCGAAAGACTTAACTTTACACTTTAACAATGTTAAAGTGTAAAGTTAAGCAACTTAATACTAGATTGGTGCGCGGGACTGGATTTGAACCAGCACAGGATTGCTCCCAACAGCCCCTCAAGCTGCCGCGTCTGCCATTCCGCCACCCGCGCAAGGTCTTCCAAGGGATAATTATTTTACCATATTTCCGATTTCTTTAAAAGCCTCTTCTGCTAGACTTAGTTGAGATTTTAGTTGGCTATTTAAGGGATACAACTCGACTCCCTCTCTTAAAACCAAGAGGGCGTCTTTATGCATGCCCAGATTACTATAGAGCTCTCCGAGATTTGCATAAGCCAGTGAATAATTATTCAAGGCCATGCTTTGCTTATAACAAGTTATGGCCTCTCTAACCTTGCCTTCTCTCGCATATATAACGCCTAGATTATTATATGCAACATCATAACCCATGCCAGGAGCCACTTCAATAGAGGCTATAAATTCCTTCTTTGCCTCCTCTATCATACCTTTTCTAAAATACTCAACACCTAGATTACAATGCAATAAAAAACTATTCGGTTCTTTTTCTACGTCTGTCTTATAGAGAGCCAAAGGATCTCTCCACTCTCTATTACGCTCTATAATCTTAGCTACATAAAACAACATAAGAAACGCTACCAAGATGCCGACAATATACCGAAGACGCACTGAAGCGAATCTGTCCATAATCCCAAATATAGCCATACTCATCAATACCGCGATCCCTGGCGATGCTACATAAGCCCAATGCTCCATGAGCGTAGCGTGAAGAGGAACTATCACGTTAGAGTAAGGCAAGATCCAAATTAAAAACCAGCTTGAAAAAAATAATACATGCTTTCTTGGCCTTAAAATTTTATACACTGCTGTAGCCAATAGCAACAAAATAGGCGTACCTAGCCAGACATATATATCTCTGGCGCTGTGGACCACAAAATGGTATTCAACCTTAAGAACAACGGGAAACAACGCAAGGCCTATATAAGTCAATAAGATCCTTGGAAACGTATAGATCCTCTCTAAAAGACTGGCTTCATTTATCAAAGACAATGTCCTATGAATAGGGTTGCCTAAAAATAAAAATCTTAGCGCGCAATAAAGAACAGCAATGCCTATCAATATCAATAACGGAAAAACTGTTTTTTCCCTCTCTTCTTTCTTCAAGAATATAAAAACATATATCAATATTAAAAATGGAAGTGCCAACGCACTCTCTTTAGTAAAAATAGCCAATATGAGAAGCAGGGCACTGCCTAAGAAATTAATCTTTGATTTCTGCATGCCCTTTAAAAATAAAATAATACATGATAAGGACAAAAGGCCCAAAATAGGCTCTACTCTTGTTGTCGTAAAAACCACTGATTCGCAATTTAAAGGAAACAGCGCAAACAACAAGCTAGCAAGCCATGCTATCTTTCTCTCTAGGCCAAGTCTTAATATGAGTGCATATAGAAGCAACGCATTCAATGCATGCAAAACTATACTAAAGAGATGATAGCCAAATGTATTCAGCCCCCATATGTGGTAATCCAGCATAAAGGTAAGCATGCAGAGCGGCCTGAAAAAGCCTCCTGATTTAACAGGGACCCCAAATACATCTGTTGTAAAAAGATGTGGGAGGAGTTTCCAGTCTTTTATTATTGGATTCCCAACGATTATCTCTTCTTCATCCCAGATAAAAGGATTATTTAGGGAGTTTATGTAAGGAATGACGGCTGCGAGGACGATTGAAACCAGAACTAAAAAACCTAAGTATTTCTTCATAATAGGATTGACTAGTCGAGGTATTCCCAATTACCAGCCATGTTGCCATCGCTATCCAAAGTTATAGTCTGACCGCTGTGACTCCCACCGCTACGAGTGGCAATCGCAGTAAAAATATTGGAAGGCATCGCATTTATGCTAAATGCCCAATATCTTTCAGTCAATGTCACCTCGCTCAGGTCATCTATAGAGTCTGTATAAAGTCCCATTCTATTTGCGCCATATTCAAGCTCGGCTCTATAGATCTGATTTAGACCTAGTTTCGCATCCCCTCCTCTTGCCTTCTCAATTGATTTTGCAATCTGAGGTATGCCCATGCCAGCGAGAATACCTATAATAAGAACCACTATCAAAAGCTCCAGCATAGTGAAAGCTCTTCTATTCATTCTCATCCACTCTCCTTTCTTAAGCATTGGCGGAGGAGGAAGGATTCGAACCCTCGAGGCCCTTGCGAGCCTAGCGGTTTTCGAGACCGCCCCATTCAACCGCTCTGGCACTCCTCCGATTATTATACGTATCTAAACATGGCGACTCAGTGTCTCTAATAAAGCAGGAATAACTCGCATGTTGCTAAAAATCCACTTTGGATTTTTAGCAAAAATATCTCTTAGTAATTGCCCTGCTATCTCTGGCCTTTTGTAATATTCTATCATATATCTCTTACATAACTGCATAATTTCTTTTTCGTCTAATTTGCAGAAAGACCTGTCTTTGTATTTATGTGCTATTTCAGAATTTGCCAGAACCAACAAGGGATGAAAATCAACCATATGGGGTTTTACATCAAGGCAGAATCTAAAATTTTCCTCCAAGGTTTCCTTTGTATCTCCGGGTAGGCCAAAGATATAGTTTACTGCAGTTGTAATGTTCATTTTTTTAGCAATATTAATAGATCTTTTTAGCTCTTCAGTTTCGTACGGGTTTCTGTTTATATTTTTCAATACGCCGGCATTGGCCGATTGGCCCCCAAAGCCGATTAATCTACACCCGGCCTTTGCCATCATTGAAAAGGCTTCTTCTTTTCTGCTTCTAAGGTCATTAGGGTTTAGATCGCACATCCATGTTAAGTTGAATCTCTCTCTATTGAAAGCACTGCAGAATTCCTTAAGCCAATTAAAATCTTGGGCGAATACATCATCGACAAAATAGATAGATTTTATTTGGAATTTAACCTTCGCGTCTTTGATTTCATTTATTACGCTTTCCACAGAGCGTTGGCGATATCTACCCTGCCAAATATGACTGGAGGCGCAGAAGGCGCATCGATAAGGGCATCCTCGTGAGCCCGCAATAGATATGTAAGGCCTGCTGAGCGGATAAGCAAAATGGTCATAATATCTTTTGACAGTTTCGGGGTTTCTGAGGGGAAAAGGCAACGTATCTAGATCATCGATCAAGGACCTTGGATGCGTAGTATTTATTTTGCAACTGGTTCTATCTTTGTAAGCCACGCCTTTTATTTCTTCCAAGCGTTTACTGTTTTCATAATAATCTATTATATCGACAATCGTCTTATCGCCCTCACCTAGACATATTATGTCGTACCCTGCCATAAGAAGCTCTTTATAATTAATGCATCCCGGACCCCCGGCTATAATAGGTACAGAGAATGTTTTTTTGATTTGCCGCAGGAATGAAATTGCGCTTTTAATATCTTCCGAGCATATATAGAGGCCGATTAGATCTATCTTGTCTTTCAAGAGCATGTCGGATAGTTTTTTATATGTGAAATCGTCCAATGTCTGGTCGTATATTCTGGTCTTTACTCCTTTTTTGTCGAGCGCCGCACAAAGATACTCCAGGCCCAATTTAGGCCTGAGCATTAATTTTTGCATAAAGAACCGAAATTTGCCTGACGACTTAAAATCATCGTTGTTAAGGGAGAGATAGATAAGTGCAACCTGCTGAATCTTTTTCATCCGAGAAAAACCCTCTTGTTATATATAATAACCTTTCTTAAAAATCTGGCTCAAATAGACTATCAGGTAAACCTTTGTTTATCTCTATGGATTTAACGATCATATTAAACAGAAATTCGCCATTCATATAGACCTCTGTCTTGTAAGGCATCTCCAAATCGCCTGCCATCTTTCTAAAATCAGAATATACCCATAATCCTGTCTCGCCTTGCTCGCCTTGCATTTCGCCTTTATTTCTTCGATTGCACCCGACCATTCTAGAGAAAAGCCTTCATTTACCATTAATGTAAAACTTATAAATACTACCAATAATATCTTAATCCCTATCTTATTTACCATTTCTTCTCCTTTGCTTTTCATCAAACAGAAAGAATCTTTCACTCAGTGTGAACTTAGGGAGTTAGGCGACGGCGAAATTTATTCCAAGGGAATATTTTGCCTGGGCACTCTGTGCTGGCGCCTTTTACCTGGCCGTGTCTCAGTATGTGAGAATTGGGAATATCATAATACTTTTTCAATTCATTAACTAAAATAACAAGGGATTCCATCTGTTTCTGCGTGACCCTATCTTCGCTAAAATTTCCAACAAGACATATCCCTATGCCTTTATAATTCATACCGCCTGCCTTGCAATGCGCGCCATCTTCCTGATGTATCCACCTGGGCGAAATCTCTATCTGGCCATCCTGTTTTCCAGACGTGCCGTTGTCTATTACAAAATGATAGCCCAGACCTTTCCAGCGCTTTTTCTTGGAATGCACATAATCAAAGGATAGAGCATTGCCAACATCTGTTGCGCTGTGATGGACGACTATATAATCCCATTTTCTCGACGGATATAAAGGTATGATCAGCCTCAAAGGAGCAGCATCTGGTATTAGTAACCTCTGCCCCTTTTCTAACTTAGTAGCATCTCTTAAATCATTAACTGTCACAATATCCTCTATCTTAACATCATACATCTTACTAATCCGCCATACAGTCTCACCAGGGGCCACTTCATGATATATATCGCTCCTTAAAAACGGTTCTGGCGCCGTTATAACCTTCTCAGGAATAGTAGGGTAAGGCTCTATGGGATGTGGTATAGTGTGATATCTTCCTGGAGCCCTAGCGCAAGAAGTTAACGCAACTAAAAGAAAAATATTAATCAGGATTTTCGATTTTTTCATATCACCTCACCAATGTTTTTAAAGCTACTACCTTTATTCCCTGTTTTTCAAGATCTGGAATCGATTCTTTTATAACTCTAAGCGTGACTTCTGTATTATGCCCAATTCCGATAGCACTGCCCTTCTCGATCGCCAAGTCTGCCAATTCCTGAATCTGTCCTTTTATATAAGACTCAAAATTTTCCAAATCAGTTTGGTCTGTAATATCTAAAAATACGTCTCTATTTATAAATTTTATCCCTAAGTTTTTTGCAACATCGAGACATACTGAATCTGGCGAAGTAAAGCTATCTACAAAGAACAACTCCCTACTGCCAAGCTCCTTTAAAATAATCCCCATCACCCTCTCATCTTCTGTAGCCTTTGAGCCCTGGTGACTCGAGACACCAATTAGCCCCGGGATGTTTTTTATGTTGCTGTCTAATATAGAAAT
>CAYULJ010000025.1:0-16268 GCA_964445715.1 uncultured Planctomycetia bacterium | reverse complement strand
TTTAGGAGATACTCTAGATTCAGGAGTTGCTGCTCTATTGTGTGAAGAGATAATAATGGGCTTGCGCTACCTCTATAATCAAGAGCCGCAAAAAGACTGTAATGGTTTTTTCTCGGATACTATATTGCGCACTCTCGGCATACAGCTTGTTGATGGAAGAATGCCTGGATTTGCGGCCATTCTCGGTGCAGCACCAGATAACAAAACTGCAGTGTATATAGTGCGCGAACTTCAGAAGCGCAGCATCATGACATTTGTCGGAAGCAGTGCAGGAGGTTGCAGTATAATAGATCAGCTCTTGGAGGAAAAAGTAGAGATGGGCTGGGATACCTATATAGTACCTTACGGCAGGGATACGCTTAGCGCAATATATCCTTTAAACTGGGCTATTCGAGGCGCGCTTACTTTTGGTGGCCACAAAAAAGGCGAGGCGCTTAAATGCCTAAAATATTGCAAAGATCGCGTCTTCGCGTTTGGCATGGTATTAGGAGAGCTGGATGATATAAAATACGCTACAGGTGCAGGCGCGATAAACATGGGTTTTCCCGTAATCGCAGATACCGATATTCCTGAAATACGCCCAACCGGTATCTGCACATACGAACATGTCATAAAAGAACTGGACCATAAGAAAATAGTGCCTGCGGCAATAGAATTAAGAGGTATAAAATTAAAGATCTCGGAAATACCGATACCAGTTTCATATTCTCCTGCGTTCGAAGGCGAACGCGTAAGGCGTGAGCAAATGTTTGCACAGTTTGGCGGAAAATACTCAGACGCCTTCGAATTTGTAAAAATGGTGGACGGGGGAAAGATAGAAGATGGAAAGATCGAAGTCGTAGGACCAGATGTAGATGATATGAAAGAAGGCGATGCAGCGCCCTTAGGAGTCGTTGTCGAGGTTGCAGGAAGAAAGATGCAGAAGGATTTCGAACCTATCCTGGAAAGACAGATACATAGTTTTCTGAACGAAGCTATGGGCATATTTCACATGGGACAAAGAGATATGTGCTGGGCCAGGATCTCAAAAGATGCAAAAAACAAAGGTCTTAAACTAAAACACTTTGGTGTGATATTGCATGCACGTTTTCATGATGTATTCAGCGCCATAGCTGATAAAGTGCAGATCACGATTTATACAAAAGAAGAGGACGTAAAAAAATTAATAAAAGAAGCTCGGAAATCATACGACGAAAGAGACGCACGCGTAGCAGGCATGACAGACGATAGCGTGGATCTATTCTGGACATGTACGCTTTGTCAGAGCTTTGCGCCAAACCACGTATGCATAATAAAGCCTGAGAGGATCGGGTTATGCGGCGCGTATAACTGGCTGGACGCAAAGGCATCAAATGAATTAAATCCAACAGGCCCCAATCAACCTGTAAAGAAAGGACAATGTCTTGATCCTATAAAAGGAGAATGGACAGGTGTAAATGAAGCGATAAACCAAAAGTCTAACCGCACATTAGAGAGGTTTTGCGGATATTCTATAATGGACGCGCCTGAGACGAGCTGCGGATGCTTTGAATGCATAATCGCGATACTGCCTGAAGCCAATGGATTTATGGTCGTAAACCGTGAATATGCTGGTCCTACGCCAGCTGGCATGGGTTTTTCGACACTGGCGGGTACGATCGGCGGAGGCATGCAGACGCCGGGCTTCATGGGAGTAGGCAGGCTTTATCTCACGAGCAAAAAATTCATATCTGCTGAAGGCGGATTAAAAAGAATTGTCTGGATGACAAAGGAATTAAAGGAATCTCTTGGTGATAAATTAAAAGAAAGATGTAAAGAGCTGGGCGATCCTGACTTTATAAATAAGATCGCGGACGAGACAATAGCCACAACCACAGAAGAGCTTTTGCCTCACCTGGAAAAGGTCGGCCACCCAGCCCTAACAATGGAAGCAGTATTTTAAGTAAGTCAATTATCAAAGGAGACCCCCAATGGCTTTATCAGGACTGGATATTTATAAATTATTGCCAAAGACGAACTGTAAAAAATGCGGTTCGCCTACGTGCCTCGCATTTGCAATGAAACTTGCAATGAAAAAGGCATCCCTGGACCAATGTCCTGATATATCAGAAGATGCAAAAAAGGCATTGGATCAGGCGTCGCGACCACCTATAGGCACTGTAGCCTTTGGCTCCGGAGATACTAAAGTAGAGACAGGCGGCGAAACAGTACTTTTCAGGCACGAGAAGACTTTTTATCACCAGACTGCAATAGCAATAAGCGTAGAAGATGCTCTTTCTGACGCAGAATTAACTGCGAAAGTAAAATCTATAGAAGAAACAAGCTTTGAAAGAGTGGGCCAGCATATAGCTATTGATATGGTGGCGATTGTAAACAAGAGCGGCTCTGCTGAAAAATTCACAAACGCGGTAGATAAAGTTATTTCAATTACAAAAAAGGCGTTGATGCTTGTCAGCGACGATGCAAAGACAATAGAAACCGCTTTAAAAAAATGCGCTGATAAAAAACCTCTAATATATGCTGCGAATAGTGCAAACATAAAAGAGATGTGCGGGGTCGCCAAGACTTACAAAGCGCCACTAGCCTTAAAAGCGAAGAGTTTGGATGAATTGGATAAAATGTCTCAGGAAGCAGCTTCACAGGGAATAGAAGAAATCGTTTTAGATACAGATTCTGGCGCACTCAATCAAGCATTGAATGATTTTACTCAGCTCAGAAGACTCGCCTTAAAGAAAAATTACAGGTCACTCGGTTATCCAATAATCGCTTTTATAAAAAACAAAGAAAAATATAGCATGGTGCAGGAAGCGTGCACGTATATTGCAAAATACGCGAGCATAATAGTGATCGACAGCCTGGACAAAGAAGTCTTATTGCCCATTGTAACGCTGCGACAGAATATTTATACTGACCCGCAGAAACCAGTCACAGTCGAGCCAAAACTATACGCCATTGGCACAGTCAATGAAAGCTCTCCGCTCATGGTGACCACTAATTTTTCGCTTACATTTTACACCGTGACCCCAGAGATAGAAGCGAGCAAAATGGGCGTACATTTACTCGTTGCTGACTCTGAAGGAATGAGTGTCTTAACAGCCTGGGCAGCTGAGAAATTTACTCCGGAATCAATAGCCGAGACAATGAAAAAGTTTGAGACTGAAAAAGCTGTCTCGCATAAAAAGATCATAATCCCAGGTTACGTGTCGGTTTTAAGCGGAAAACTAGAAGATGCTTCTGGCTGGAAAGTACTCGTAGGGCCAAAAGAGGCATCCGCAATACCAAAATACCTAAAAGAAGCCTGGAGTTAATCCTGACTTCACACTTTATCCACATCGTAGGGGACGTTTAAACGTCCCCTACTACTACTACTACTACTACGAGTAGCAAAGCCCCATGAATCTAGCTAACAAAATCACGATCTTCCGCATATTACTGATACCGTTTTTCATAGCCAGTCTTTTGTATTACGGTGAAAGCCGCACCTCACTAAGATTTGTAGCTCTGGCTCTTTTCGCAATAGCCTCATTTGGAGACGCCATCGATGGCGGTATTGCCCGGAGTCGCGGCCAAGTAACAGAATTAGGTACTATTCTAGACCCTATCGCTGATAAACTTCTCATATCGAGCGCATTCATCGCCCTTTCAGTCATTGGAAACATACCCACAGACATCCGTATTCCTGCATGGGCAGTTCTCACAGTCATAACCAGGGACATTGTAATCATTCTTGGCTCCTTAGTGATTTATTTTTTAAAAGGGAATATAACTATAAAACCGAGTATCCTTGGAAAAGTCACGACCTTTTTTCAGATGATCGCTATATTGGCGGTCCTTGCAATTTTTAGATACAACAAATTCCTTATTTATCCAGCTGTGTTTTTTACTGCGCTCTCCGGTATAGACTATATCTGGCGAGGCTCAAAACAGCTAAACGAGATCCAAAAGGCTTAAGTTTACACTTTAACATTGTTGAAGTGTAAACTTAAGGAGAGATACTGTGTTAATTTTAGGGATAATAGTAGCTTATTTAGTTGGTTCGATGCCCACGGCTTACATATTCACGCGCCTGCTTAGAGGTGTCGATATACGACAATATGGGAGCGGGAACGTAGGCGCTACAAATGCGTTCAGGGTAATAGGGAAGGTGCCGGCGATAATCGTACTGGCAATAGATGTATTTAAGGGTTATCTGGCAGCAACCTTTATCGCAAATTCATTCTTGTACATAACACCAGCGACTAGACCTGAATTATACCAAGTCCTGTGCGGCCTAGCTGCAATAGCCGGTCATAACTGGTCAGTATTTCTGAAATTTAAAGGCGGCAAAGGTGTTGCCACCTCAGCAGGCGTTGTTATCGGGCTTATACCGAAAATATTTTGGCTCGGATTTCTAACATGGACGATAGTATTTTTTCTGACAGGATATGTATCAATTGCTTCTATTTTAGCTTCTGTCATGATCCCGATATTTACATTAATACTCGGCGAACCAACAGAAATAATCGTCTTCATGAGTCTCTTGTGCGTTATCATCGTATACAAACACAAATCAAACTTAAAACGATTGAGAAAGGGTGAAGAGAAAAAGATAACCTTCTAGGGGACAGCTCTCCTAAATCTAATGGAGAGAGCTGTCCCCTATGATTAAGAAATGAATAGCTACATAGACGATGTATTCAGCCAATCCGGCCCCATTGCCAAAAAAATGCCCAACTATGAAACTCGCGAAGAACAGGTCGAAATGGCAAGGGCCGTTCAGGAAGCCATATTAAATTCAAAAACACTTATAGTTGAAGCAGGGACAGGAGTCGGTAAAAGTTTTTCCTATCTTGTACCGGTAGCGCGGTACGCCCTTGAAACTGGCTCAGTCGCCCTAATATCCACTAATACCATAAACCTCCAAGAGCAGATCATTCAAAAAGACACCCCTTTTCTAGAAAAGGTGCTGGAAAAAGATTTTAAGGCAGTTCTGGTAAAAGGGAGGCGCAATTATCTCTGCCTGAGAAGATTGCGCAGGTCTAATTTTAAGCAAAAAGACTTATTTGCGGACGAATACGAAATGCAGCAGTTCGCGAAAATAGTAGCATGGTCGTATAGAACAGAGGACGGCTCGCTCTATGATTTAGACGAAGAACCGGACTCAAAGGTCTGGGACATGGTCTCGGCAAATGCTGAATCATGCCTGGGGAAGGCCTGTCCATATAAAAAACAATGTTTCTTTCAAAGGGCAAGAGAGAAGATGCAGGAAGCGCGCCTCTTGATCGTAAACCATCACTTGTTCTTTTCCAATCTAGCGATGCATGAAGACCAAAAAGGTATTTTGCCTGAATACGACGCGCTGGTATTTGACGAGGCGCACAGCATAGAGAATGTCGCTACGGAACACCTCGGAGCAAGCGTTAGCAGTGCCAGCGTAAAATATCTCATGGATCTTTTATTCAACGCGAAGAAACAAAGAGGGTTTTTGTTGACTATCGGCGACCAGGAAAGCATGGAATGGGCGGAGATGGTGCGCAAAAGATCAGATTCCTTTTTTAAAGATATAAAGCGGTATTTCGAAAGCAAAAAATTAAACGGCGTATCGGAATCATTGAGAATAAGACAGTCGAATTTTGTAAATAACTCCCTCCTGACACCTCTACAAAAACTTGGAGAATCCCTGGTAAGCGCTAAAAAGAATGCTCGAAGCAAGGAAGACGAGATCGAGACAGCGGCATATATAAGAAAAATCAACACCCTAAGCACCTCTTTGGATGTTATCTTGAATCAAGCTCTTGATAATTATGTATATTGGATCGAGTCTTCCAGCAATAAACATGCAAACAAAGTTTCTGTAAATGCTGCCCCTATAAACATAGGCAATATTCTAAAAGATCTTGTTTTTTCATCGCGCAAACCTATTATACTCACAAGCGCAACTCTTTCTATAGATAAGGATTCTTTCAAATATTTTAAAGAAAGAGTGGGGGTAGAGGACTCGCAGGAATTGAAGCTCGGTTCGCCTTTTGACTATGAAAACCAGGTCAGGATGTATATAGCAAAGAACATGCCCAGACCAGACAGCATTACTGAATATGCTTCAGCAGCTTCGGAAAAAATAAAAAGATACATCGAGCTTACCGATGGAAATGCCTTTGTCCTATTTACCAGTTATGGTCTTATGAATATTGTTTACGAAGAGTTGGAAAGTTATCTCTCCGAGAAAGGCTTTAATGTGCTCAAGCAAGGCGCAGGTCTCGGCAGAAGTAAAATGCTAAAAAAATTCAAAGACAGCCTCGGCTCAGTCCTTTTTGGCGTGGATAGCTTCTGGCAAGGCATAGACGTCCAGGGCAATGCGCTTTCCAACGTGATCATCACCAAGCTTCCATTTGCAGTCCCGGATTCTCCTGTGATAGAGGCGAGAATAGAGGAGATTCAAAAAAGAGGAGGGGATGCCTTTCTGGAGTACAATCTTCCTGAAGCTGTATTGAGGTTCAAACAGGGCTTTGGGAGACTCGTAAGAAGTAAAAGTGACACAGGTATAATAGTCATCTTGGATAGTCGCATTATAAGCAAATCCTACGGCCGGCAATTTTTGAATTCCATCCCAAGATGTGAAACCATAATCGAGTCATAATCTTAAGTTTACACTTTAACATTGTTGAAGTGTAAACTTAAGGAAAAAAGTCAAAGAAAGTATTGACAAGTAAGCGTTTACGTGGTATATTTGTAGTACATATTAAAAGTATTAAAAAAGCTTATATAATACAAAAGAAAGAGGTGTAACCCATGCAATGGAAAGCCATTAAAAAGGTCGTTTCTCTTGTTCTCCTCATTACTTTTACCACCACCAATGTCTTATATGGAGCTCCTTCCCGCAGGTCATTATTCCGAAACAAACGCATAGACCATAAAAAGCTCTCAGCAGAGAGAGAAGAAGCCCTGCATAAAAAAAGAAACATGCTCAACGGAGAAGATGTCTCCAAGAGGGAAAGTCACAAAAAAGAGCTAAAAATAGCCCTCTCAGAACACATCGAAGAGCTATCTCAGATACATATACCGCAGGAGCTAGGCAGGGTGATAGAGGCGTATGAGTCAGAAGAAGCCAAAAACAGTATCTCTGGCATAGATAATAAGCTATTAGTATTAATACAAGACCTCCATACAAACCCAGAGGCGCAGTTTAACCTGGCTAAGATCATAGAACTGCTTATAAAAGACTATGATCTAGACCTGGTCTGCTCAGAAGGCGCAGAGGAAGATATAGACCGCTCCAAGATTTCTCGATTCCCGGACTACAGGGTCAGGGAAAAGGTAGCGAAGATTTTTGTCAATTCCGGGGAGCTCACAGGAGAAGAATACCTGGCTTTTACAAAATATCCTGACCTCCCTATCTGGGGGATAGAGAACAAGGAACTCTATGTCCAGAACCTCGTAGAATTCAATAAGATCATGGAATTCTCGTCTTCCAGCCAGGTCTTTATAAGCCAGGCAAAAGAGGCCCTGGATCAGCTCAAGCCCAGGATATATTCAAAGGCAGTATTGGAGCTGGATAAAAAAGAATCCGAGCATAATGATCAAACAATAAAGACGGAAGAATACCTCGCATATCTATCCGCGCACGCAGATAAATTAAGAATAAAGATAGCGGATTATAAAAACGTCTCTCTCTTGCTGGGCGCAATAGAGAAAGAGCAGGATATAAACCAGCCGAAGATCCTTCAGGAATCACAGAATCTGCTGCTCAATCTACAGGCCTATTTCTCAAAGAACAGCCTTGCCAAAGAGACGAATCGCCTGGTAGTCAAATCCAAATTATTCAAGGATCAGAAGTCTTCACCTTTTTCCTACTATAGCTACCTGAAAGACTTATGCAAAAAATATCTAAGAGAAGATCTTCGGATAAACCACAGCGGGCTAGCCGACTTCATAGACTACCTGACCGATGTCAATTCCCTTGATTCCACTAAGCTCTTTAACGAGATCACAGAACTTACCTATGCCATAAAACAAAAACTTGCCAGGACAAAAGAAGAAAAGAAACTCACAAAGGCGCTCCGAAATATAAACTTTCTGGAAGGCTTCTTTAACCTGAAGGTCTCGAACGAAGAACTGGACTATTACCTGAAAAATAAAAGAGACCATAAGGTTAGTTTCTTTAAAACCACAATAGCCGGCCTGTACAGAAAAACTAACTTAACAAAACCATATATAGACTATAACCCTGCCCTGATAGATTCAAAGCTAAAGATGCTGGAAGTTTTCTATAAGACTGTAAAGAACAGAGATGATGCAATGGCTAATAATGCCCTCAGGGAAATACAAAATAGAGGTACGAGGGTATCCTGCCTTATCCACGGCGGCTTCCATACAAAAGGCATAACCAGTATCTTAAAAGAAAATAATTTCTCCTACATCGTAGTCTCGCCTTATTCGTCCACAGAGATAGATGAAGAAAATTATCACTTTCTTCTTTCAGGAAAACGCAGGCCTTTGACAGAGCTGATGAAAGAATTAAACGCGACCCTGAGAGTGCCTATGTCGATAGAGGACAAACAGTTCCGGGCGTTTGTCGCTGAAGGCATAGGAACCCTTAGTACTGAAATCGATATCGGAAGAAGAACAGTCCCTGTAGAGATCGCTGCTGCAATAATAGGGATGAAACAGATGGGTAAAACAACCGCTCAGATAGACGCAGAATTAGCTAGAATAGAAAAATCTTTGCCAGCCGACATCCGATTAGAAAATATCGTAGAAAAAAGAAAAGGCAAGGTTTTTCATGTAAGGATAGAAGGGAATAACTGGGTAAGGATTACCAGGCACGAAGTTGAAGATCTAGACGCTGGCTCGAAAATCAGAAGGCCAAATTCAAACGTAACTGCCAGGCGGGCGAGCGACTGTCCTGCTGATGGAGAGTTTGTAACTGGCTATGTGGGATCAAGAGATTTCGAGGTCCTGAAAGGGGCAAAAAAGATCAGCATAGTGAAAGCTATAGAAGGATCTTTTGAATCCGGGAATGTGGCGCAGGATGAAGATATCCAAATATATGGATTTTTTAACAGGGAGATAGTATCGGCTATTCAGGGAGGGAAGATCGGGAACCTCAAGGACTCTCCTTACGCAGGATTGCCTTTAAAGATACATATTGTAGACGCAGGAGATCTAACGCGATTTCCTGCGTCTCATGAAGAAGAAAAAGATGACAAGGGAACACTCTGGGCATGGACTACTTATGAAGAAAGTGCTAATGGCGACGTAACAGCCGTAGTCATTAATATACCAAAAGCGCAATTTGAAATCTTCCAAAAGAATGAAAACAACGGTACCGCCCAGGGAGCAGTCCATGAATTTATGGAGGGCGTTGCAGGCCTTCCTCACTGGCATGCAGTTCTTTTTGAGAGGGCATATGGATTACAGATAACGGGTGAAGATTATAAAGAATTCTCTCCTACAATCAGGCAATGGGTCGACATCCAGGATGCCATGGAACAAAAAGACTATGCCTATGTACTGCGCTTACTAAGGCCGTTCGTGTCTGTACTATTTCAGGATTATGCTGATCGCCAGGAAGAACTTGACGAAAGACTGAGGAGCCCTAGTCATGAAAGAACCTTTACAGTGGCAGTTGGTTTGGAAAAAGCGGCCATGGAAGCACTGAAAGCAGCTATAGAAGGCGGCTCACTTGATAACGAAAAAATGATAGGGGCGTTAAGGGAACTAAATGACCCTGTAGTGGCCCTGCGATTAGCTACGGAAACCGACAGCGCCGTACTGAATGTTTTTGGAGAGCAGGAATTAAGCGTTAAGCAAGAGTTGAGTTTAATACCCGGGGAGGTCGGTTTTAGCGCGTCTGATATAACAAGGGTTTTGATAGAAGATATCAAAGATCCGCGAGTCGCGGCCCGATTACTGTTATCAAGTCTTCATAACATACCACCTATTGGATTTATTGGCCTTCTCGGCAGCATGCTCTCTCAGTTGCAAAAAGATCCCGAAGCTATCGTAAGCGCAATTACAAAAGATCCCCAAGTCCTGGAAACTTTAAAGCCTATAATTGAAGAGTCAATCGGAGGCCTAAAAGGCAAGGCAATTAGTAAATTACTGGAAAAAGGCCTTAACGGCGAAATGTTAAAAGGCCCTATTTCTGAATTTATAAAGGATCTTAAAGATAAGCTCGCTAATGATCCTCGGGCAGCAACTGAAGTCCTAAATAAATATATCACAGAGTATGACACGTATGCCGGCATCATAGAAACAATATTGAGAGCCTATGTATCGTCTCTCAATATAGCGGATTCGGATAAAATAGCAGAGGTAGCAATACAAAGAATACACGACATAGCATCCCAGTTAAAGGAAACCGAGTATGCTGTATCGAGCGAGGATGGTAAAGTTATTTATCTTGCAGGCAATGGCCAGGCATTAAGAGTAACTGTTTTGAGAGATGACGAAGATATGGATGAAGCAAGAGAAGCTGACCAGGTAGGAGCTGATCTTGACACTACGAAAAGCTCCAAAGAAGCAAAGCCGCCTATGCTCCCTCATCCTTTGACCTTTAGCGCTTCCTGGGGATCAGAGATAAGCCTGCATGTCGATCTTTTGGTTTCTAAAGATGGTATGTCTGACGAGTTCAACCAGGTATTTGCTGACCATGCTGCGAGGCCAACTGCACCGACACCTGGAGAGATCCCGCCTTCGGTCGGAAGACGTATATTTACCGGAATAGGCACAGGCATAAGGGAAATCATAATTACTGTGCCCTCATTGATCCTGGGATATTTAGTTTTTGGTCTTGGCAAAAAGTCTACTGAGCAGATAGCTGAGCTGCCGATTTCAGGAGAATTTCTAGCCTATCTGGGAGTCAGCATAGGCGTAGTGGCTGCTTTTGTCATTACATTGGCCACTATAGATGCTATATTCAATGCCATAGATGAAAAAACAGGTCTTAAATTAAACAAGATCTGGCCCACGACCGTATTTAAGATCTCCCTTGCGGGCCTGGCAGCATATGCGGCAGTCGCAGTAGGGCCGGCTGTAGCAATACCGGCCATTATAGCGTCTTACATATTCCTGGCCAGCCATTCCTTATTACAACCTGTACTCTCGCCTTTATTTACAAAGAAGAATTTAAAAACTATAACTATCATTTCTGTGCCTATAGCAGTCGGCATAGGCATAAGCTCGCTTTCCCTGCCAACTGTCGCAGGCGTTCTCTTGACAATACTTGGGCCTACAGCTGCCTTCCTAGGTTTATTACTGATATTCCGCATCCCGCAACGACTTCAAGCAGATGCTATGTTACGGTACAAGATAGTGGACGAACTGGGCCAGGGAAGACATGACCAGCTCATGCAGATAATCAACAGCAATAGATATAACTTTGATGAGCTGATCCAGGCATTATTCGCACAGGGATTTATCGACGAGGCCTTGCGCAACGAGCTGACTGCAAGGAATCCTGAAGACCCTGATAAACGCGACCCCAGATACACTGAGCGTCGCGATAGTTTCGAACGAGCATTAAAAAGCATTTCTCAGGAGTTCGGACCAGTAGAGACATACTCGCCTCCAGAGGGTTTCTGGGAATACGAAGGCCTGCCAGGTATAAGATTAGAAAACGCGGACGGCCAACCCGTAGATGTCTATTTTGCCCAACCCGGCATTAAAGAACATGTCGAGCAAGTCAAGGCGCTCATGGAAGATGCAGAGGCTTCTGGCCTGGAAGTATATAGCGCAGAAGGCATGAATGGCGCCCTGAAAGACGGCAGGAAATACGTGCTGAAACGCAATTCTGACGACGGAAAAATAGAGCTCCAGCTGACTAATCTAAAAAGCGCATTCGGTAAATACCACAGGTTATTCCCTGCCAATTTTCCGCTCACATCCAAGAATCCATGGTATATAAAATACTATGTAAAATATCCCAAGTTATTGACGTCACTGCGCCCGATCCTTAACACGGCATCCAATGCAATAAACCGGTTAGTGGACTGGCTGGATATAGAGGTAGTCAAGCACTTCGTGCGAATAATAGGTTCAGAGATGGAACTTATTCATCTGTTCGAAGCAAGCGCCCAGGGAGATACTAATCGCCTATTGCACGGGACAGGACTGCCTTTCTTTTTGAGCTATGCCGGAGAGGAGTTTGTCCAGGGACGAGGCTGGCAGAATCCGAAAGTCGATAATATAGAAAGAGTAACAGCTCTCGAGCTCTACCGTTATTTAGCCGAAGAAGCAGCTGTTGCTCCTGGAAGTCGCAGGATCGTTATCGCTCCTATGACAGCCGCGCCTATCTTTAACGAAATGAGAAAACAACCGAACACGCTTCTGGCAAGGCACCTCCTTGGGGAAAGCCTTGTTGTAACGCGACATGAGGTCGAGATGCTCGCGTCTTCTTCATTGGAACGAAAAGTATCTCTACGTGCAAAACTAGAGGACTTGCGCGAAATACCCGAACATGCGCGTGAGTTCATAGATACAGTCAGGGAATTCATGGATGAAAAGGCCGATACATTCAGGGTCGCTAAAAAATGGGGTGAGGTAGAAGAAGCTGTCGAAGGTGCATTTGGTGAAGCTGGTACAAAAGTCACGGGAGAGATCAGTGAAAGAGTAAAGGTTTTGTCCCGTCCATTTGAAGCCATATCACAGCGCACCCAGAATCTTTCCGGGTTAAAAGAAAACATAGTGGGTTGGCTCGAATATGCCGGTGGGCAACGCATGTATACCTCTATAGGCATATGGCAGATCCTCGAAGCAATAGCATGGGTGCTTCTTATAGAGACAGGCGCAAGGGACAGGTTCCCTGAAAATCCTGACAAGGCAATAGCAGGAGCCCTTAAAGACAAAGTCGAGCTCGATACGATCCGGAGGAGCCTTGTGGCATCTGGCATACTCGAACACGATGAAGCCGAAGAGCTATACCAGGGACTACAGGCTCAGGAAACCCTTAGAATAGTAGCACGCATGCTTAATGCCCGCTATGGCCATCTAGCGCGTTCCACTACCCAGCAAGGAGACAAGCTGACAGAGAACATTGTCACAGTGCATGGTAAAAAAATACACGTTATGGGAGTCACGCCTGCATTGGGCGCTGGCGAGCAAATGGCTGCGTTTAAGAAAGAAAAAGAACTCGAGATAGCCGACACATTAAAAGTGGTTGATAGGGCAGGCAGGCCTATGCATGAAAGAAGACTTGGCAGGCTACGCGCGATCGATCTTCGCAATATACTGCAGGGCGGCGTTGTCGAGCGCAAGAAAGAATTCTACGGACTGAGCCACCAGGTTATTTTTGTAGATGAAAACGGAGACCAAGAAACTACTCTGCAGATAACAGACCTTTCGAAGAAACAGATACTGGCATTATTGGACGGTGAGACAGTCGAAACAGAAGAAGCAAAAGTCAGGCTGCGCATGAAGCTTAAGATGTATGCCCAGGAATGGACACCTGAATGGCAGGGGCTTTTGGAAATACCAGAGGGTATCACTGTCAGCGCTGACGAGAGAGATATACAGCGCTTAAGAAGACCAGAAGAGATCGCTATCATAGGTAATGGCGCGGAAGCAGAGGTATCGATTACAGGTAATGCAATGCCAGGTTTTATAGCGCAGCTCAACGATGACCAACTCAGGCATTTATTATCCGGGAAGACAGTAGAGCTAAATGGTGTGGTCGATAATAACACAGATATTTTTATATATAGACTCAAGGCAAAGCCTCGTATCGTAAACGAACACTTTGTCGCTATATCTGGCGTACTTGATGGACTCTCGCAGCAAGACCTCAGGGCATTGCTAAGAGGAGAGACAATAGCTTACGACGGTCAACACCTTAAGGTAATGGCTGAGGGCATTGATGCTAGTGCATATGATAAATATGTAATGTTCCATGATGTATTTGAACCAAAACTTATAGCAGCACTGGCACTGCTTCATGAAGGTATGGAGGATATTAAGTCAGATGTAAAAGATAGGCAAGAGCAGGGCCGCAAAAAAATAGAAGATGCGGTCGAGGAACTACAGCAGAGATTGCCAGATGTCCCAGCCCTTGGTCCTTTATATACACTGGCAAAAGGGTTATCAAGACTTGGTTCAGACCAGACAGAGGGAATAGAGCTCATAGAAGAATCTACGGAAAGGCTCAGGGCCATGATCCCGTTCTTCCCTGAAGCAGCTACGATAATCCAGGCAAGCGAACACCTTCAGACTTTACAGCAAGGCATGCAGTTGCTTGCATCAGAAGAGGATGTAGCCAAAGGACAAGCCCTGATAGAAGAAGCAACTGAAGGATTAAGAGAACTTACTCATATTTTTCCTGAAGCTAAGACTCTTGTCAGATCAATCGAGCGGCTTTCATCTGCAAGGAAAACAATAAAGACTAAACAACGACAGGCTATTGACGAGGCACAGACAAGGCTCTTGCGCGCAGCGCTAAAAGTCATACCTTTAGCAAATGAGCTGGGCGATATCGAAAGCCTGACAGCTTTATTACCTACGATCTCTTCGGAAGGCATAATCAATGCCATTGGCGTAGAGCCTCAGAGGCTCGTCGAGATGCTGGACGCAGAGCTCAAGTCAGGCATTGAACCGGTCCGCACGATATATAACCTATATCAGCTCTATGCAAAAGGCAATTATGATAGACAAACGAATCTAGACGCATTTCTGGAGGCTAATACTGACAGAAAACTTTATGGCGTAGAATTTCCAATAGACGCGAGGCGCATGGGCCAGTCTGCCATAACTCATATAAAGAGGAGCCGCCGCGGCAGCGTAGGGAACAATGATCTATATCTTTTTGTGGATGCCAGAAACGTTGACTATATGCACAGGGTGCTTTCTGACCCAAGATTAGTACCTATAGTGCAGAAGGGGCAACATGAAGACATAACAGATGAATTGATCACGCAGCATCTGGTGAGGCCTCTTTTTGGAGTTATTTCGTTTTTTACTTCAAGATACCGTTATTATCAGTGGGAACAATCTGTCCGCGACGCAAAGGATATAGAAATGGAGGCAGTGCCTTTTGCTGTCAGGCCCAGGAACTGGCCTGGTGGGCGCGCCATGGTTCCGCGAGTGGACGTAAACAATAACCCCGTGCTTGATGAGAGCGGGAACATGATCTTTGACGAGGCATGGAAGACTCAGCTAGCAAACGTGCTGCTTGGTCTGGCCGCGACACATTCAAAAGAGGTATTTGAAGTACTTATGTGGATCATCAATCCTCTGTTTAAGGAAAACCCTGATCCAAAAAGAAACGACCTTGCTACATATAAGCTTCATACTGTCGAAGGCAGAAAGATCCTTCAAAGGGTCGTACTTGAAGTGTTTGACGACGTAAGAAAAACCCTGCCAGTTGGCCATCCGTATAATCCTTCTCCTAGTCAAGGTTCAGCCATTACTGTCAAGGCTCAGTTTGGCGGAGAAGCTACGGTGGTACCGTATTTCGAAGGTAATAGGACTGTAAGAGAGAGGACCAGGCAAAATATAGAGCAAGCTATTGCAGAAGGTAAAAAGGTCGTGGTGCAAGAAGGAGAAGCCAAGTCTCTTGGCCTGTCTGCTGAAGTAACAAGCAATCCGAATTTCATTGAACTGCGCGAAAAAACAGGGCTTATCCAAAAACATCCTGGGCTTCTTGTCTCGGTCGAGGCTGCTGCTGACACATTAGAAGGTGTATCTCGCAATAAGCTACGGAAACGCCTGGATTCCCTGAAGATAGTCGGAGACCCTGCTAGCCGCATAATCCAGGACTTAGAGGATATGGACCGCGATGATCTGATCGCTTATCTGTCCGGACACGAGGACGGCAGGAGTCTTCACAGGGCGATTGCAAAGGAAAGGCTTTTCGTAGGTTATCTCAGTCAAAACTTGTTCAGCGACCCGCTAAAGGCAGCTGTGGGAAAAGCACCTGTACTCAGAAGATTCAAGATCTGGGTCCTTAACTTAAAGGTGCCTGTACCTACGCTCAAGCTCATGTGGTTGTTCCTGAGGCCTTACTGGTCCATGACAGAACGTGAATTTTTTACAAAACCATGGAGCTCGATTGCGCTCTTGCGCTATCACAAGTACGAGGTGTTACCTCTGCCTTATCGCCTTGTCGTCAGCGTGCTGGCATGGATATTCGTTCCTAAGCGACAGGTCGGAACAGGCGCATACGATATAGAGAGATTTTCAGGGCTCGTCGACGCAGTTATAGACGATAAGAGCCTCGCAGCAGCCGAGCAATTACCTCCGGCCATAGCAGAGACTATCACAGGCTATGTCTATGGAGGACCGGAAGGAAAAGAAGCCAGGGAGCGCAAGGGCATTACAGA
>CAYULJ010000024.1:0-16295 GCA_964445715.1 uncultured Planctomycetia bacterium | reverse complement strand
ATAGAAGTAGTTTTGATGACATATCCTGTTTCTATCTTATCGGTTAATGATGCAATTAGGGATACGGCATTGTCGTATAATATCGCATTAGTAGATAACGAGAAGATTTTTATGCAAAAACCGAACAAAGGAGAGTTTTTTAATCTCGATCGACATTGTAATGCAAAAGGTTACAACCTGATAGCGGAGAATATTTATTCTGGCTTGGTTAAAAAAATAACGATGAGCGAGGAAGAAAATGACAGTCAATAAAGATAGCGGCATTCCCTTACCAGCTTTTTGCCTTTTAGTGGTCTCAAAGAAGTGTACTTTTAGATGCAAGATGTGCAATATGTGGAAGAATAAGGAGCGCGAGATGGACAGAAAAGAGCTTACAATCGAAGAAATAAAAGGCTTTGTCGATGATCTAAAAAATGTTACCAGAGAGCCTATATTTATACATCTTATAGGCGGCGAGGCTTTATTGAGGAACGATCTGACAGATATCATAGAGTATATCAAAAAAAGTGGATACAATGCGTCGATCACTACAAATGGATATTACATAGACGAAGAAACGGCGAAAAGGATCATAAGATCAGGCCTTACTGGCATATTTCTCTCTCTGGACGGCATAAAAGAAGAGACCCATGATTATCTAAGAGGAATGAAAGGCAGTTATAAGAAGGTAATGGATGCCATAGATCTTTTAGATCAACACAGGGGTAGAAACGCAGAAAATAGATTAAGTATTGGTGTTACTATGACATTGATGGAGAAAAACCTGGATGAGGTATTAGAGTTAACAGAATGGGCGAATAATAACAAAAAGATAAACGACCTATTTCTAAATGCCTGCCTCCAGCCGTTTGATTGCGATGACTATGAGAGAGACTGGTTTAATAATAAAAAGAACAGTGATATATGGCCCCAGGATATAGAAAAGATAAACAATATTTTAGAAGAGCTAGCTTTGCGCAAAGAGAAAGGCTATAAGATCTGTAACCCGCCTGAGCAACTGAGACTGGTAAAGGAATATTTCAGGAATCCATACAGGTTTATTCATGACAGTAAAATAAAGTGTCCTCGCGGAGATCTGGCTCCCGAGATAAATGCATACGGAGACATAAATATGTGTTTTTGTATGCCGCCAGTTGCAAATATAAGGGATAAGAGGTTCTCAGAAGTATGGTTCTCGAAAGAAATGCAAAGAGTAAGGCAGGAGATCAATAGTTGTAAAAAAGATTGCGACATAGCAGTGAATTGTTTCTATAAAATCGAGAACATAACCGAGCAAGTCACCGCATGAATAGAGAGATAATGACTATCAGTAAACCCAAGACCTGCCTTCTGACTGTAACCAATCAATGCGTATTGAAGTGCAGGATGTGCCACCTCTGGAAACTCGATACTAAAGAGGATGAGATCAGTATCGAGGATTGCAAGGGATTCGTCGACTCTTTAAACCGGTTTGGCGGAGAACCTATAGAGGTACATCTTATAGGCGGAGAATCTCTTATTAAGAAAGGCATATTGGATTTAATACGACATATAAGTCGTAATGGGTCCAGGGTAGTCATGACTTCATCTGGCTATACTATTGATGAATCAATGGCGCAGGGCATGGTCGATTCAGGCCTGAGCATGCTAAATTTGTCTCTGGAAAGCCTTGATCCCTCTGTGCATAATTTTTTGAGATCCAAAGATGACTGCTTTAAACGCGTAATGGATGCGATAGAATATTTCAGTCAAGACAGACGAAAAGATATGAGGCTGGGAATAAATTCTATTATCACAGGAGAAAGCCTTGATGATGTCATTGAATTGACAGAATGGGTGGAGCAGAACAAGAATCTGGATTCCATTTATTTTATGGCAGTCATGAGGCCTTTTGGCTCAGATCTTAGTGATGAATGGTTCAAAAAAGACGAACACAAGTCTTTATGGCCTTCTGATTATTCTAAAGTAGAGACTGTTCTTAGTCGGCTTATAGAGCTGAAGAAGCAGGGATATAAAATAGAGAATCCCATAGGCCAACTCGAGTCATTCAAGTCCTATTTCAGGGATCCTGACAAATTCATAAAATCAAATCGTTGCAATGTCTCTGAGCAGGCTATAAATGTCAATGCCATAGGTGACGCATACATCTGTTTTTTTATGGAGAAACTCGGCAATATAAAGACCGATAATATACCCGACCTCTGGAATTCGGAAAAGGCAAAAGAGATACGCAAAAAGATGAATCGATGCAAAAGGAACTGTGAGCTGATAGTAAATTGTTATTATAAAAACGACTAAGGCTTAAGTTTACACTTTAACATTGTTAAAGTGTAAACTTAAAGGGATATGAATATTAAGAGACCACATTCGTGCTCAATAGTGCTTTTGACGAATTGTATGTTTAGGTGCAAGATGTGCGAGATGTGGAAGTCAAAAGACGATCCTTATCAGGTAACTACGAAAGAATGGAAAAATTTTATATCTTCGCTAGAGAACGTGCTTGATGGTCCCAGGGAGCTTGTGTTTAGCGGAGGAGAGCCTCTGCTCAGAAAAGATATATTTGAGCTTATAAAATTTGGTTCAGACAGGGGATTCAAGACGTTAATGCCTTCCAATGGTTACTTAATAGATGAAGACATGGCAAAACGCATAGCTGATTCAAGGCTAAAAGAGATGTTTATTTCCCTAGACAGTCTGGATGAAAAAACTCATGATTTCCTGAGAGGCGTAGAAGGCGCACATAAAAGGGCAATGAATGCCTTTGATAACCTGCATAGGTTTTGTCCGGAACTCAGGACAGGCATAATAGCAGTGATATCAGGGGCGAACTATAAAGGAATGCCTGCGCTGGTCAGATGGGTTGAAGATAATGGCTTTTTAAGCGGTATTTATTGTCAGGTCATTGCGAAACCATTTTTTGTACCTTTGAATGACGATTGGCATAAGGAAGAAGCTTATGGATATCTGTGGCCCAAGGACACTGTGGATGTGCATTCTATTCTGGATGAGCTAATAGAATTGAGAAAAAGCGGTTATCCATTGCATAATTTTCCTCTTCAGCTAGAGATATATAAGGCATATTTTGAAAATCCTGCCAGGCGGGCCAGGAAGTCAACCTGCTACCTGGGAGATTACGTCATAAATACTGATCCGTCAGGGAATATTTCACTGTGCTGCTTTATGGAGCCGATCGGCAACATCAAGAAAAACAATATAAATGAGCTATGGTATTCTGAAAAGGCCACTCAGGCGAGAGCCAAAATGCATGCATGCGATATCAACTGTAATAATATGGTAAATTGCTTTTTTAAAGAAGAGGAAGAACTAGTGCGATGAGAGAGGCCAATAGAGTCAAAACCAGATGCGACCTCCCGTCATATTGCGACTTTCTGGTGACAGAGAGGTGTAATCTTCGATGCAAAAAGTGTCGTTTCTGGAAGAATGGTTATGGTGTTGATAATGAAGTAAGCTTTGAAGAGTGCAGGGATTTTATCAGGTCTCTTAAGGGGTGGGTCGGGCCTTTGTTTGAGATAAATCTGGGAGGAGGTGAACCACTATTAAAAGACGGGATTTTGGATCTGGTCAGTATTTCAACAAATCAGGGGTTTAGAGCGGCTATTTCAACGAATGCAACATTGATAGACGAAGAAATGGCTAAAAGAATAGCGGATTCAGGTCTATATAGACTGGGTATATCCTTAGACAGTCTGAACGAAGACACTCATGATTTTATTACAGGCATAGCTGGTTCATACAGGCGTCTCATGAAGGCAATAGAGTATTTGAGAAGATATTGGAAAAAAGGCAATATCAATATACATGCTGTGATTACAGGGCATAATATAGACGACATAAAAGAGCTTGTTGAATGGGTAGATAGAGAGGATTTTATTACCGGGATATCATTTATAGCCTTGGCTCAGCCGTTTCGCACGGATATGATCGACAGGTGGTATCTTGATAAGGAATATGGCATTCTTTGGCCTGAAGATTGCGACCAGGTCGCGTCTGTAATAGATATGCTGATAGCGTGTAAAAAGTCAGGCTGTAAAATACTAAACCCAATGCCTCAGTTGACTGCTTACAAAAAATATTATAAGCATCCGGAGTCTTTTGTGAGGGCGCATAACTGTCATTTTGGAGATTATACTTTTAATGTAAATGTGCTGGGACTGGTTCACCTGTGCTGTTTTATGCAACCTATAGGTAGCATAAAACAGACTGATATAAGAGATATATGGTATTCAGAAGAAGCTGTGAATGCAAGGACCCTTATGAGGAATTGCGAGAAGAGTTGCAATAATATCCTGAATTGTTTTTTTCAGGAAGAATAGGATCCAGTGAATAATGAGCGTTAAGCCTCCGATTTTCTGTGATATAGGCATTACTGAAAACTGCATGCTTAGATGTAAGATGTGCAGGATATGGGAAGCGCCTGAGCGACCCGATGAATTATCCATAGAGGACTGGAAGGATTTTATAACCTCTCTCGAGGAGTTTGGTAGCGACGATATCCGAGTGCACTTTGCAGGAGGAGAGCCATTAATAAAAAAGGGGATCCTGGATCTGATATCCTTTGCAAATAAAAAAGGATTCACCACTGTCATGGTCACCAATGGATTTCTTGTAGATGATGCGATGGCTGAGAAAATAGTGCGCTCAGGATTGGACGTATTGAGCATTTCTTTAGATAGCCTGGACGCGGGTACTCATGATTTCTTAAGAGGGAAAGAGGGTGTTCATAGCCAAGCAGTCAGGGCAATTGATTATTTAAAAAGACACGGAGCAAAAGGTATAAGTATCTTGACTGTCATAACGGCTTCTAATCTTGACAGTTTGACAGAGCTTGTCAAATTGGTCGATGATAATGATAGTTTGAGTTCGATCTATTTTCAGGCAATATCACATCCAATAGCAATGCCTAAAGATGAGCAATGGTATAAGAAGGATGAATTTAGTTGTCTTTGGCCCAGAGATAAAAGATATCTGAATAGTGTGATCGATAGCTTGATAGAACGCAAAAACAGAGGATCTAAGATATCTAATTCTGTCAGACAGCTGGAGATGTTCAAGTCCTACTTTGATAGGCCTGATGAATTGAACGGCGATACGAAGTGTGATCAAGGAGATTACGTAGTATATGTCCATTCGAACGGAGATATTTTTTTATGCGGACAGATGGCGCCTATCGGGAATGTGAAAACAGATAACATAAAAGAACTTTGGTATTCAGAAAAAGCCGGATCTAGAAGAAAAGAGATATATGATTGCAAAAAGAGCTGCCTTAACGTAATAAACTGTTTTGAAGACAAGGACAAGCTTTAGGCATACGAAAGATAATATGTTGGAAGCGAATAAAAAACCTAATTTTTGCGACCTTATTATTACAGAAGCCTGCATGCTCAGATGCAAGATGTGTAATATGTGGCAGAGTAGGCCTGGCAGTGATGGGCTGCCGATCGATATATGGAAGAGGTTCGTGGATTCTTTGGCGGGTTTTGCAGAAGAAAATACTCAGGTGCAGTTTGTCGGAGGAGAACCCTTATTTAAAGAAGGCGTTCTGGATTTAATTAGGCACACATCTGGCAAGGGTTTTCTTACGACAATGACCACAAATGCTTATTTAATAGATGAGAAAATAGTAAAAGAGCTAGTATCTTCCGGGTTGAGCACGTTGGTTGTATCGATAGACAGCTCAAAGAGAGAGACGCATGATTTACTGAGAGGCGTGGAAGGCGTGTACGATAGAGCAGTAAATGCAATAGAACTAGCTAGAAAGCTTGGTAAAAGCGCTTTAAAAATCCATGTTGTTACAACTATAATGCAGCCGAATCTTGACGATTTGATGGAGCTCGCAAAATGGGCTGATCAGGATAGGGCTATAGATCATATTAGTTTTCAGGTTGTTGTGCAGCCATTTTTCACTTCTTCAGATAATGCATGGTATAGAAGCAAGGAGTTTTCTTTTCTTTGGCCTAAAGACATAAACAAGGTAGATGCTGTTTTGGATGGGCTTGCAGATCTTAAGAAGAGAGGCTGTAATATAACAAATCCAGCTGCTCAATTCGAGGTATTTAAGGCGTATTTCAGGGATCCGGATAGGTTTGTCAGGGTTTCATCAAAATGTAATCTCGGATATAATTCCGTAAGCGTAAATACCTCAGGAAAGATATTTTTATGTCTATCAATGGATCCTATAGGAGATATCTCAAGCGGCAGGAGTATTCAGGATATATGGTCTTCGGGAAAGACCATGCAAGTAAGAGAAGATATAAAAAAGTGTAAGAATAATTGCAAGTCAATGATCAACTGTTTCTTCGAAGAAGAAGTGGCTATTTGACCGCAGGAGAGTTTTAGTAATGACTGATTTTATAAAGGCGACACGCCTTTATCTGTCGGAAGAAAAGACACGCAATGAAGAGTTGTTAAAGCAGTTAAGCGCCGACGATAAAAAATACGCAATAAAGATATTGAGGATGCCTATTTTTTGCAGCGAAAAAGGACCTTATTCTCCCAGTTTAAATACTACTCTTTTGCCTCCTTTGGCCTTAGCCCAGATCGTATCTCATTTTCGCAGACATGGGGTTCGAATTGACCAGGATGATTTAAACATAAAGATCCATTATGATAATCATCATTCAGATATGATGCAGGATGCGATTGATGTGTCCATATTCTTTGATGAGGAAAAGGTATCCAGGTATTGTTCAGGGGGCGCAGATAGAGACCTGGATCTGACTATGGAAAGACTGGAGAGTGAAACGAATTTTTATGGGTATGATATGATTCTATTGTCTCTTCCTGTAATATTTGGAAATTCAAGCTGTCTTATGTTTGCGCTGAGCCTATCCAGATTTCTTAAGAAAAAGTATAATACGACGTTAATATTGGGAGGGGCTGCCCAATCAATAGACCTCTTGCTTAAATATGACCCCAGGGACATAGATTATATAATCTATGGCGACGGGGAAGACATGCTTTTTAAATTACTGGTGGCACTCAGGAATAATATAGACTTAAAAGAATTCCCAGAGTTTAAGCCTAGAAAAAACGGTCAGTTTATCTCAAATGAACCACACCCGCCGCTAAAGCCTGATTTTTCTGGCTTGCCCATGGATAAGTATAGATATATAGATTGGGGCGCAAAGCATGATGATGGGGATTGTGGCATTTTACAGGAATTCAATAAATCAAAAGTGCTGTTAATTCCTTTTAAATTTATAAAAGGATGTGTTTATAGCTGTATTTTTTGTCCTTCTTCCGCAAATAAATCGGTTTATGCATTACCACCCACAGAGGCAGTTTCTTATTTAAAAGAACTTCAGGAAGAGTATGAGCCCACAGGTTTTTTCTTTTTAAATGATGCCATAAATGTCTCGAGGCAATATGTGGATGAGTTATGTAGCGAGATAATCAAAAATAAAATCAAGATTCTTTGGAGCGATTGCGCCAGGGCAGACAATCTGGACAGGGATATTCTTTTTAAGATGAGAGAAGCGGGTTGCATACGCTTGATTTTTGGTATGGAGACAGCCAGCCCAAGGCTATTGAAATATATAGATAAGAGGATCGACTTAAAAAGGCTGGAAAATATTATGAGATGGGCAGATGAGGCCGGTATTTGGGTGGGCCTGGAAATAATCTGCGGATTGCCGCACGAAAAAGATGAAGACATCGAGGAGACAATAAGATTTTTAAATAAAAACAGAGAATATATAAATAATTTATACCTTAGTCAGTTTGACCTAAGGGCAGATAGCGTACTTTTAAGGAATGCAGAAAGATTAGGAATAGAGAATATAACCGAGATAAATCAATATGCCGATGAGGAATTTACCTATTTTCAGAAGTATGGTTACGATGAAACAGATGGATTGCGGTGGCGCGATAAAAAAAGACAGATCGTAGGCTCCTATAAAAAATTTTCTACCCGTCTTTACTGGAAAGACTGTTTTCCTATGTATGAATCAGACCACTTCTTGTTTTTTTTATATGATAAATTTAATGATAAGAAAAAAGTCCGTGACCAGTTTATCGGTGCTGCAGTAAAAAAAGATAGCTTGTATCTTGATCCAAAAAATTACGCAATCAGCACGAGAGAATTTAACAAGATTTTACTGGAAAACCCTAAGCATGAAGCTGCTCGTTTGAAACTAGGCAATGTTTACCTTCAGCGAGAGAATTTCTCAGAAGCATTGGGCCATTTTAGCAGAGTCTTGGAACTGAATCTCCAAAGTGCGGATGCGTATCAGGGCATGGGGTTTTGTTATTTAGGACAGGGGCAGACAGAGAAGGCTGTTGGGTTATTCTGCCAGGCCCTTAAGTTAAATCCACAAAACGAACACATACATTTTGGTTTAGGTTTATGCTATTTCCGTGAGAAACAAATCGAGAAAGCCATACATGAATTCAATCAGACTTTAGGTATAAACCCGAGACATCGTCAAGCTGACTATCATTTAGGTTTATGCTTGCTTCAGCAGAGAGTATGACAGAATCCAGAATAGACAATAAGGCTATGGCATGATGAATAATGAGTTCAAAAGAGCAGAAAAGGGCCTGGCATACCTAGAACAGAAAAAATATGACCTGGCAGCAAAAGAGCTTTGTAATGTATTAAAGGCAAATTCGAGCTATGAGTTTGTCCGTTCCAAGCTTATAGAGACTTACATTAAACAGAAAAAATACGATCTGGCTAAAAAAGAAATACCAGCGCTTTTAAAAATCAACCCGTCTTGTTTTTATGCCTATTTGGCATTAGGCAATATCTATCTTGACGAGAAAGATTACCCTGATGCGATAATCCAGTTTCAAAAAGTACTAGAGCTTTGTGCGCAGTCAGGTTCCAAGCAAAAGCAAGACAGAAGTGTGTGCATGTTGGAGTCATATATAAACATAGGAAGGGCATATTTGCTCATAGGGGAACATGGTCTGGCAGCAGAAAGCTTTAAAAGCGCGGCAATGTTGAACCCTGAGGACGAAAGGATATCCAAGTTCCTATTTAAGCTTATAGAGACTTACATTAAACAGAAAAAATACGATCTGGCTAAAAAAGAAATACCAGCGCTTTTAAAAATCAACCCGTCTTGTTTTTATGCCTATTTGGCATTAGGCAATATCTATCTTGACGAGAAAGATTACCCTGATGCGATAATCCAGTTTCAAAAAGTACTAGAGCTTTGTGCGCAGTCAGGTTCCAAGCAAAAGCAAGACAGAAGTGTGTGCATGTTGGAGTCATATATAAACATAGGAAGGGCATATTTGCTCATAGGGGAACATGGTCTGGCAGCAGAAAGCTTTAAAAGCGCGGCAATGTTGAACCCTGAGGACGAAAGGATATCCAAGTTCCTGTCGTCCGCGTATATCGAGTTAAGGGATTATAAAAATGCAGTCGATGTTTTCGTAAAAGATTATGCCCCGCTTACATCTGTCGAGGCCGAGGAATCTTCGCGTAAGATAAAGATATTGCGGATCCCTAACTTTTATGGTCCAGAAATTCTTTCTACGGAAATGAATTCCATTATGTTGCCTCCTTTAGCAATGGGAAGCATCGTGGCTTATGCTAGATCAAAAGGCATTCCTATCGACCAAGACGATCTTCATATAAAGATCCATCATGATAACTATTTCGGAGATGAGGAGAAAAAGATAAATGAAGCTGTGTTTTTTGATATTCCGCGTATCATAAGATACGCAAAGGGAAATGACGATTTGCAAATAGACAATATTATGGATAAGGTGTTGCAGAAAACAGAGCTCCACGGATATAAAATCGTACTCTTTTCTCTCGATAGCTGCTCTATGAATGACAGCCATGCCATGTTTAGCCTGTGTCTGGCAAGATATCTAAAGAGGAAGCATGCGCCTGTAATAATCCTAGGAGGATTGAATTATTTTGTTAATCTCTTGCGTAAAAATGGATGCGATTTTACTGATATTGATTATGTAATATGTAATGAAGGAGAAGAGGTTGTCACTGAGCTTCTTTTTTCCTTGATAAAAGATAAGTCTTATTGTGGCACAGGTAGGGAGGCGGAAAAGCGAGTGATCTATTCTATTAATGTCCCCGCTCCTGTATTGCCGGATTTTGACGGATTACCAATGGATAGGTACAAGTACAAGGGTTTAGAAACAGATTATATAGAAGACACCAAATTAAAGAACGTAGTAGAAGAGTTTAATCGATCAGGCATCTCTCTTTTGCCGCTTAGGTTTATAAAAGGATGTACAAACAGGTGTGTTTTTTGTGCTAGCTCTGTCGGGGGGCTTAAGCATGTTGCCCCGCCTTCTACAGTCGCTGATTGGCTAGAGGAGCTTCAAATAAAGCATAATCCTACAGGATACCTTTTTCTTAATGATACCTTGAATGTATCCGAAAAGTACTTAAACCAGTTATGCGACGAGATAATCAAGAGAAAACTTAAGATCCTCTGGAGCGATTGTGCCAGGGTAGATAGATTGGATAAAGAGTCTATTTATAAGATGCGGAAAGCTGGATGCATAAGAATAGTATATGGCATGGAAACCGCGAGCAGGAAACTATTGGATTACATTAAAAAGGATATAAACTTGAGACAGCTGGAGAAAGCATTGTATTGGGCTAACAAGGCAGGTATCTGGACAGGGATAGAGTTGATAAGTGGCATACCCTACGAGGACAATAAGGATATCAGGGAGAACGTATATTTTTTGAGCAATAACCTAAAATATATAGATGCATTCTATTATAATGCTTTTAATATAAAAGATTTGAGTCTCATTCAGCTGGATCCGGAAAGATATGGCATAAGCAATGTCTTTGAGCTCTCGAGTTACGAGGACGGTTTTTTGACATTCGTTAAATACGGCTTTGATGAGATAAGTGGCCTGAAATGGCCTGAGAAAAAAAGACAGATAATATCATCCGTTGAAACATTGACAGATATTTTTGGTCTTACCCCTTTTCCTGAACACGAATATGAAAGTTTTCTATTTTATCTGTACTCACGATATACAGACAAAAAAGTCATAAAGAATCTTTTTTATTCTGTGGCAAAATACAAAAAGAAGAAACTTGCTTGCTTAAAGAGATCTAGGCATGAACATTGCAGGACAGGGCAGCGCATTGATAAAGCGCTTATTTATGGTTAAAAAGAGAGATAATCTTAAGGTTTTATTGGTCCAGGCGCCGCCGTGGGGTATCTATGCCCCTCCTTTGGGCATAGCCTATTTAGCCACATTTTTAAGGTCGCGAGGGCTTGAATCAGAGGTGTATGACCTGAATATGGAGATATTTTGCTCTGCTTCTGGAGAAATGAGAGAGAAGTGGGATGCACAGGATTTTGAATTTTGGGCTTCAGGGCAAGCCTCTCTTGCGCTTAAGGGCAAAATAAAGGAGTTTTGCGATAAAATAATCTCATCTGGCGCTCGATTAATAGGTTTTTCAGCCACCTTTGCTTCTGTTCCTTTTGTGAATGAGGTTCTGTCTGTGATCAGGGCTAATGCGCCTGATGATTTAGTTGTTCTGATCGGAGGAGGAGGCGCGAGCTATAAGGAAGGTCGTTCATTGTTTAGAAAAGATCTAATAGATTACTTTGTTGTAGGAGAAGGGGAATTCCCTCTTTTATATTTGTTGAGAAATATCCAAGAAGGTAATTCTATCAAAGCATGTTCGGATTATATTGTATGGAAAGATGAAAATTGCGATCGCGCTCTCTGCCTGAAAAATACAGATAAGAACGGCGCAGGCATAGACGATATACCATTTCCTACTTTTGAAGAGTTTGATCTGATGCCTTATACGCAAAAAGACCTTATACCTTTAATAAGCAGCAGGGGTTGCATAAGGCGCTGCGCCTTTTGTTGTGATTCTCCATTGAAAAAGCCATACAGGTCCCGAAATCCGGAAATCGTTGCCAGGGAAATAAAATATCATGTAAAAAAATATAACAGAAAGAGATTTGAGTTTAGCGATTTACTGATAAACGGTGATCTATGTTTTTTGTATAGTTTTTGTGATCTTCTGATAGATATGAGGTTGGGCGTGTGCTGGGGCGGACAGGCTACAGCAAGAAGAGATATGGACGTGTCTTTATTTAAGAAGATGAAAGATGCAGGATGCGGAGGACTTACGTTTGGCGTGGAGAGCTGTTCTGATAACGTGTTGAGATTAATGCGGAAAGGCGTGAGCACCCAGATTATCAAAGAGACGTTTGAGAGAGCCAAGGAAGCAGGCATGCTCGTAGAAATAAATCTCATAGTAGGGTTTCCCGGAGAGACAGAAAAAGACGTTGACGAGACAATAGATTTCATAAGACAGAATTCTGCTTTGATAGACAAGATTAACAGTTTGAATATCTGCACCATAGGACCTGGGATGTATATCTATGATCATCTTGAGGAATATAATATAGACAGGTTAGTGATACGAGACTGGTACTCATGGTTTACCAAGGATATGTCGAATAATATAGAGACGAGAACAGACAGGCACGGAAGGATGTTATCAGCTTTTTCAGAATTGGATATGATGCCCGTATGGCAAAATGTAAAAAAATAAAAAAATTAAATAAATTACTAGCAATAAGTTCGTGTGTAATTTTGGTTGTAGTTATCCTGGAGATAACACTGAGATTGGCAGGGGCGGTGTACCTTAATATAAGATACAGTTCAAACCCTATTAAAAGAGAAAAAGAAGGGCTGCCAGCTATACTTTGCCTGGGAGATTCTTTTACTCAGGGATTCGGGGCTTCTCGCGGCAAGAGTTATCCAGAGCAACTGATAGATATTGCAAAGGAAAAGTCCGGGAAAAGAATACCCGTTTATAAAGAGTTCCGTATAAATTCTTCCACTATTCTAAAGCACCTCGAAAGCGACATAGACAGATATAGGCCGGATTTGATAATTATTATGACTGGATGCAATGATACGTGGAGCCTTGAAAATCTGGATTTTTCCGCATTTGGAGGATTAGGTTACCTAAAGAAAATGGATATCTGGCTGAGTAATTCCAGAGTCTATAAGTTGATAAAGATATCTTTTTTGAATTTAAAAGGGGCTATAGCAAAAGAAGATTTAGATTTTATTCAGGATGGGAGTATTGCAAGCAAGTTTTTTGTTAAGAGCCCAGAGGCTCGGAAGCATTATGATTTAGGCGAAGGCCATTTTTATGAAGGTGATATCGAGATGGCTTTAGCAGAGTTCAAAGAAGCGCTACGTTTAGAGCCTTGCAATCCTTTGTTACATTGGCGGTTGGCGTGTATTTATAACTATGCGTTGCATGAATATGATTTAGCTAAAGATGAGGCAAGGTTTGTATTTATGTATGGAGATAGCTCAATAATCGGGGAAGCTTTTGTAGTATTGCGGGATTCAATTGTTAGAAGAGGCCCGGATGATGATAATGAATTTTATACTGCGATAAAGGATATAGAGTCTATCATTGATAATACATATGAATCTAAAGATAAAGTTAAAGCAAGAAGATATCTTGAGAGATTAATTTCATATTACAGAAACAATAATGAGCTCAAAAGGGTGTTTTGTTATAATTTAAAAGAGATTTTAAGGATTACGCGGCAAAATAGAATAAAATTGGTTTTAATGCAGTATCCTATACGTTTAGTGGGGTGCATCGAAGATTCCATAAAAGGTCTTTCTGATAAATATGATATACCTTTGGTAGATAACTATACGATATTCGAAGACAGGCTCGTTCATTTAAAAGAAGAAGATCTATTTGCCCGGGATGGCCACTGTAATGCTAGTGGCTATAAACTGATAGCAGAAAATGTTTGTCAGGCCCTTATTAAAGAAGGGATGATCAGTAGTGATGTTGACAGGAAAACAACAAATTAAAGCGCCGAGTTCCTGCGTATTATTGCTTACTCTTGGTTGTACATTGAAGTGCAAGATGTGCAATATCTGGAAGAATGACGAAAGGGGCATAAAGAGACCCACCCTTAAGCAATGGAAAGGCTTTATCTCGTCTTTAAAAAAGCCTCCTGATCCCGAGTTCACTGTTATCTTTGGCGGAGGCGAACCGTTGTTATTTTCAGACACACTTATAGAGTTGATTTCTTTTTGCAACCAAAAAGGTTTTAGGACCTCTCTGGCAACAAGTGGTTATTTTATAGACGAGGATCTGGCCAGGCGATTGGCAGATTCAGGATTAAATTACATAGCCCTGACATTGTATAGTCTAAAAGAGGAAACTCAGAATTTTCTACGCGGCATGCCAGATAGCTATAAAAGACTTATGCAGGCTATTTCGTACTTGAGCAAATTCGGTAACAGGTTAGAGATGGCGATTGATACTATTGTCATGGCGCCTACATTAGAAGGGCTCCCGGAGCTCGCGGAATGGGTCAGGAAAGATGATAGGATTTCTTCTATGTTTTTTCAAGCCGTTGTTCAGCCTTTTCATACGCCCGAAGTATATGAATGGCATAAGAGTGAAGAGTATGGATTTTTATGGCCACAGGATATAGTCCAGGTTGATTCTGCAATAGATGGCTTAATAGAATTAAAAAGAAATTGTCCGCATGACAAAAAAGACAAGATAAATAATCCTATTTCGCAGTTAGAGCTCTTCAAGTCTTATTTTAGGAACCCTGGAGATTTCATAAAGAAGGTTTCATGCAATGTCTTAAATGACAGTGCTTTTACTGTCTCTCCTGATGGCTGTGTGAATCTTTGCCCTTATAAGAAGCCTATAGGAAATATATGCGAAGGTGAACTCAAGGAGATATGGCATTCTGAAAAGGCCTGTGCTATACGAGAGGAAATATTGCACTGCAAAAAGAATTGTCATCATATAGTAAATTGCTGGTACGAAGAAGAGGTCTGTCAGTGAAAAAAGTTAAGATAATAAGACTGCCGAGCTTTTTTAAGAAGCGGCATTTTTCGTCAAAGATGAATAGCTGCCTGATCCCGTCTTTGGGGCCTGGCCTGATCGTTTCTTATCTGCGTTCAAAGGGTATACCAGTAGAGCAGGACGACCTTAATATAAAGATACATTTTGACAATCATTATTCGAATGTCTCTGAGGACAAGATCGACACAGAGATATTTTTTGACGCGGCGAGGATAGGAAGATATGGTAGCGACGGACAGGATTCATATATAGATTCGGTAATGGAGAGAGTGGAAAAAAAGACCAAGATATACAAGGACCAGATTACGCTGCTTTCTTTACCCGATAATATAGAGAACGAAAGTAATTTGGCGTTTGCCCTGGCATTCTCAAGTTATATCAAGAAAAAATACAATTCTGTAAATATATTAGGTGGTGATATGACTTGGAGTAATCTGCTGAGAACGAAATACGATTGCCGGGATGTGGATTTCATATTGCAGGGCGATGGTGAATACGTGGTTCATGGTCTTTTGAATTCTATGCTGAATGGGCATAAGATATTGCCTTCGAGAGATCTATCTATATTTGAGGGAGGGAGGCGGATGCTGTCTTATAGGGTCTCAGAACCTCTTAAGCCTGATTTTTCCGGGCTGCCTATGGAAAATTATAGATCCAGAGAAGAGCTGTTAGATTATCCGCAAGAGATAGAAGGTGTGATGAAAAAATTTATGAGCTCAGGGGCTTTGATACTTCCTTATAGATTTATCAGAGGATGTCCGTTTAAATGTATCTTCTGTATTTCTTCTACACAGGATCTGACTCATGCATTGCCGCCAAAAGAAGTCGTTAATCATCTGGAATCATTGCAGGGGGATTATAGTCCGACAGGCTTTTTCTTTTTAAACGACACTATTAATATTTCGAATAAATATATCAATGAATTATGCGATGAGATCATTGCCAGAAGACTAAAAATACTCTGGAGCGATTGCGCCCGGGTGAATAACCTGGACAAAGACACGCTTTTTAAGATGCGCAAGGCAGGTTGCGTAAGGCTTATATTCGGAATGGAAACAGCCAGCCCTAGATTGTTGAGATATGTCAATAAGGAGATAGATCTTAAGAAACTCGAAGATGTCTTGTGCTGGTCAGATGAGGCAGGTATCTGGACAGGCATAGAGATCATATGCGGTTTTCCACATGAAAACAAAGAAGACGTAGAAGCTACGATCTCATTTTTGAATAAAAACAAAAAATACATAAATCGCATATATCTGAATCTCTTTGACTTAAGGCAGAATACGCTTCTTTATAACTCTCCCAAAAAATATGGGCTTGACCGCATTTTTGAAGTAAATCAATACGCGGAAAAGGATTTTAGCAGTTATGTAAAATTCGGGTTTGATGAGACAGGCGGCCTTAGTTGGAAGGATAAGCAGAAGCAGATAGAGGATTCCGTAAGGATGGTGCGGGAGAGCTG
>CAYULJ010000023.1:15406-16887 GCA_964445715.1 uncultured Planctomycetia bacterium | reverse complement strand
TAGAAAATGCAGGTTTTTCTGCAATGGTGCCGATATCTATATATGTATTAATAATAGGGTCTCTCACTTTGTACAATAGAGTTTCCGTAGGCGAGTTCCTCTTTGCTTATCCTACTAAGTCATTGGGCAGTTTAACATTTCCAGGAAGTGTCGTTATAAGCGATGGCACGCCTATCGCAGAACTGCATCTTTCCAATCGAATGAATCTTCAGCGCGCCCTGCCTGGAGAATCCAGCAGATATAGAGATATACGTTTTGGACGAGCAGCATTAAACGACTTGTTAGAGTTGACCAGGCGTGTTAGGGATGACGAACAGTTCTTCAATGGCGTCGGTTACTTCAAAATGCAGTCACATCTTTTTGATCGCATGATCGCAGATAAGACATCGCATGATGCCCTGAGCGCTGCTGGATTTTTATTTGAAACACCAACAGGCAGTTCTTGGGATAACTTCTTGGATCGTTTATTAATGTGGATCAGCCTTGTATATTCTACTGGCACGCTTTTGCCTCGCAAAGAGATAGGGCATGTCACTACGGCATGGATCTCACGCGAGGATCTACCTAAAGCCATAGCAATTCTCGAAGAACGAATTCAGCGGTTAGATTTTGCTTTAGATCGTGCCATTGAGAACAAACGTAACCCTCTACCAAAGGTTTTAGAGCTGATCAAAAATCCTTCTTTCCTGCGCCGCATGATTTCATTAGGAAGGGCGCGACCCATCGTAAGCGCTCTTTGGTTTACTCATGCTATGATTGAGGTTACAACTCCTGAGGGAGAAGAGATATTTAAAGGTATTTTTACTGGCTCAGCAGACAGACTTACGCGGGATTTTAAGGCTCCGGCTGGGACCCTCCTTGAATTTGCCGAAGAAAATAAAACATATTTATGGAATGGGAAGAGATGGCGTTTGGCAGAGACAGTGTCTCGTCTCAGTGAAGTTACAGCTACAGAACGACCTGACAAGGGTCGTGGTTACTCAGGACTTGATAATACTATTTATAGCTCAACTATCCAAGAGGCTATTGAAAGTGGTAAGTTTGCCGCAGTGAGTTATTCAACTGAAGGAGGAGTTGCGACTACTGATTTGGCGCTTGATGATGACACGCAGCAACCAGGTCAAGTGACATTAACTCAGGCCCGGCTTGAGAACCTAAATCGGGTCATAAGAGGTTTGAGTGATGAGGAACAAGAATTCCTCGCAAGAAATGGTACTATTTTATTTATGGAAGGTTATGATGAAGCCATTAGGAAGATTGCCAAAGGGGCAGGTATTTTCTCTCCGCAGAATTGCTATGGCTCTCACTATGGTGTCAAACGTCACCAGTACTATCTTGATGTCAGGCGTCTCGATAACCCTGAGGAACTCAGGCGCCATCTCCATCATGAAATAGCAGAACGTAAGTATGTAATCAAAGGCCTTATCCAGATTGACTTAATCGAAGACGAAACCAGAATCGATGCTATAGAAGGACGAGGA
>CAYULJ010000023.1:0-15396 GCA_964445715.1 uncultured Planctomycetia bacterium | reverse complement strand
CAAACCGCTATTAACACACTCGCCAGCGCTGTTCATATGAATCTCATTCAAGCTGAAGAACTAGCTGCTAAAGTAGGCCAACTACCTAAAGTGGCGTCTAATCCTTTTTATGAAATAATCCGCCATCTAAATGAGAGATTTGGTGTGAATATCGAGATGAATAATCTGCCCTATGTCAGAGGTGAGTTGATAGAATACGAAGCTGGTGCTGATATAATGCGTAAAGGAGAAATGTCTGACGCGCTTTATATTATTTATGAAGGCGAAGTAAAGGTTCCTATAGCTCGAAGAAGCGGCTTAGGTATTACATTTATAAGACGAGAAAGAAACATCGTAGGAGAGATGGGGATGTTTTCTCTGGACCAAACACGCTCTGCTACGGTTAAGGCAGGAACTGAAGGTGCGAAGTTATTGCGGGTTTCTTACAGGGAAATATTGCCTGTAATCAGAAATAATCCTCAGTTATTTTTTATATTGAATTTATATGCGTTGGAGACTAGGATCTACCAAACCAATTTGGAGAGATACGCCAGGACAGTAGCTAAAGACCGAGGCAGATCACTGGAAAACATAAAGGCGTATATTAAAGAGAAAGGTTGGGATGACGAGGCAGAAGAAGTGTTATTCTTGGATTCTAGAGGACAAGGATTGGCGCAAGCTACCATGAGAGAAATACAGGAGGAAGAACCTATTTCAGAGCTTTCTATAACATTAGAGGATCTAAGAGATGGGCTGCCGCAATATATCAAAGATACATACGGCTATACTGGAGAAAATAACTGGGGGGTAGATCTTGCCATTACTCCTGAAATCATAGGAGAGGTATGGGGTATTGCAAATAGCAGGCCACGTTTTTTGAGTATGATTGCAGGTTTATCTATAGATAAACAGTTATTTATGTTTTATAAACTCTGTGTGATATATCTTACTGCTAGAGCACCTTTTGCTAAAGAAGGCCAGACATCAAAAGCGCGCTTACGTTCTTATATCCTACAATACGAGGCAGAGGATGCCTTTGCGCGAACAATCAATTATAAATCAGAAGATAATATATTAAATATTTCCTCCTTATCTCCAGATTTTGCGCACCTATATGGAATATCGAGCGCCTATAGTGAACTAGTAGAATACAATGGCGTAATAAGTTCTCTTTACAGGGCAATCTTGCAAGGAGAACTTTATTATGAGATGGCAGTTGACCTAAATTTCTGGAATCCAGGCGCTTATCTACCTGAAGAGATGAATCAGGCCATGATGGATGCCGTACGCGTACTTTCTGAGGAATCAGACATACATCTTTCCATTCATGGTCCAATATTTTATGCGATGCCAGGCATTGAATATGATTCAGAAATAATAAAGAAGACATACAAAGATACGATTGACCTGGCTAAGAAGATCGGAGCTAAGAGCATAGTGATACATGTCACCTCTGAAGAAGAGATCGATGATTTGGTCGAGATTGCGATCTATGGCGCTGAGCAGGGAGTTGAATTATCTCTTGAGAATAGCCGCGCTCTTGACGGTGGGTCTTATCAGGATGCTGAAAGATTTTTGACTGTTGTAGAAGGAGTCGCGCGGCAAGTATTGGAGCGCAGAGGGACTACAGAGTTTCTGAATTTGACGTTAGATGCTTCGCACTTTGCTTTGTCTGAGCAATCCGAAATAGAGGCAGTAGAGCGTGTTTTAGATTGGGCGCTTGAAGCGTCACCTGGTACATCGCGCATACCTATTAAGAAGATCCATTTAAGTCAGCATGCGGGTGATATGGATTCGCATGGTTTGCGTTTGGTGGATGAGAGCACAGGAAGAGGAGTGGTCTCTAATAGAGAATTAATGCGTCTGTTAGCCAGACGATTACCTGCGCAGTCCTTGGCTGATCTCGAGATTATTTTAGAGACAGCTGTAGTGTTGACTGACGAAGACCGTGATTGGTTAAGAGATAATGTGAATATGCTGATACGTGAACATGCAGCTGAAAAATTACATCATGCCAGCTGGGCGCATGTCCATGGTCTATACGGAGGGGAGTATTACGATAAGTCAAACCTTGCTATGGCCGATGGGATGATTATAGACAGGCCTTTAGTTCGCTTATTACATGAAGAGGGAGAAAGACTTGCTCGTGGACAGAAGGCAGAGCTAGGAGGCAAGTATGTCTTTGAGGCCGTGGAAATAAAAGGTCTTAAGGCATTAGTATCGCAGGATATTATCGATGGGACAGACGGAGAGATCCTGGCGATTCTTTCAAAGTCATTAGCTGAGTTGGATTTTAAATCCCTTAGAGGTGACACGCCTTTTATTCTTACCTCTCTTTCTAAATCCCTGCGTCTTTTCGAAGATCATGCTAAAAATTACTTTGCCGGAATAAACCAGGCTTTCCTGAGGTTCTATAAGCAATATAAATCTGACCCGTCAAGAAAGGTCTATCTTGATATACTTTTACAGGTAGCATTGGAACATGAATTACGACACGAAACAGGAAAGGCTGATGATGCTATTGACGCGGCAAGGATCATGGAATTATGCACTGAAAAGGGCATGGGCGTGGATGGGTTTATCAGTTTCTTTATGGATGAAAAAGTCATTGATGAAGAATTTATGGGACTTATCAGGCAAGCAAAGAGGACCAGGGAGATGCTGGAATCCCGAGTAAAAGAAAATGTAGAACGCCTGCGGTTGAAGTGGAAGGAGGACCCTGATTATTTTCTCACTGTTCCAAGTGATAGATTGGATCAGGGCGGAGTAGAAACGATATTGGAATATATAAGACAAAATCCCGGTTGTTATTTGAGTTTTGGAGACATGAGAAAGATAAGTGCCGTAAATTATGGGCTCACAAGAGGCGTGGTTGACAAATTGATTCCTATAATGGTCAATGCCGCTCATTTTATTGCAGAAGAAGAAGGAGGATTGAATGCTAGAGTCGGCGGTGATGAGCAAAAGCTAGTCTTGCCGCCAGATTTAACGCCTGATGAAGTGAATAATTTTAGATTAGAACTTCAGCTTACCATGGCTTCCTTCCTTGCAGGATATGGGTTTGTGAAGGTCAATGGTATAACAGATGAGAATATAGAAGAAGCAAATGAAAGGCTAGAGACAGACAGGCTTGCAGGCGTGTATAAAGACAAAGACGGATTCTTTATGGTCTTTGAAAAAGAGAAATATCCGGAGATTGCCGATGTCTTGAAAGAATTAAATGCCAGTACGGAAGGTGATGTTATTGACGTGCCGAGCATCAGGTCTGATTTTGGCGCAGTCAAGATACGGCCTAAACCTGATTTCAAAGAAGAAGATATCATGCACGCAGTTTATGGATATCATATACAAGAAGCCGAGTATATAGCGAACATATCATTAGAACATGGAATGCATGGCGCGACAAAAGGAGCGACAGAGGCATTGAGTGACTGGCCTGACTTTAGCTATAAAGAAGAACAGGCGAGCATCCCCATGTTGTCTATCAAGGATCGTAGAGACATAGCCAGTAGATATAACGAAAAAGGGCTGAATATATACTATAATATGATAGAAGAATATTACCCTGTTGTGAAGAGGGAATATCTGATTATGTGTCTGTCGCAATTATTTTCCGCAGAACCAGGCGCTTCATTTTTAGTCAGGGGCCCTCCTGATAATTTCTATATAGCTAAGAAAAATGAAAATGGCACTGTTACATTTACCAAGCTACAGCTTGCCTATGAGCCAAAAGGTGAGATAAGAACAGAGGTTGGTCGCGCATTGGCCAGAGGCGAGGTTACGCATGATGGCCTAAGGCCATTATGGTCAGACATAGATGCCTTTGGTTTCAAAATATTGAATGAATTTGTCGGGCATGAAGAAGCGAATAAGGCATTATTGGTCACGTCAAAGTTCCTCTATGAGTATATACTCAATGGCAATGATCTTTCCAACCTGACTCCGGGTAAACTTGACAAAGTTGCGGGAGAGATCGAAGACAGGATAAATTCGCAAGGGATCGAAGTAGGCGTTAAATGTGTTATAGGAGTCATGGAAACTGAAAGCGCTGAGCAGTTTATGAATAGAGAATATGCAGAAGCAATCGATTATTTGGTAAAAATGTCCGAACCTAGCTTTGCGGACGACGGTACTTTAAAGAATGTAATCACTGTTTATGATGAAGAAACTTATGCTGAAAAAATAGCTGAGTTCAGAAGGCTGGAACGTGAAAAATTCAGAGCTATATTAGAAGAATTTTATGGCGCTAAGCCTTTAAGTATAGAAGATATAATTACATACAGAGTTCCCAGTGATAGAGAAAAAATTGCTACGTTAGATGCGAATAAAATTATGTCCAGGAAGATAAAGCCTGAAGGGTTTGGAGGTTTTGCTAAAGTGTCTGATATTTTGGATGCGCGTTCGATTGACTTTGTTGCCCGTGAATTTATAGAATATTTTGATATGCTTCTTGGGGCACATGACAGGCCGAGGATTTGCATATTATGTCATGATGATGCTGATGGGATTTCTTCAGCCAGGAATACAGAGGCGTTTATAAGGCAGTATGCCGAACTTATGGGCAAGGAAGTAGACATAATTCTAAGAAGCGAAGGCAATGTCAATGCAAGAGACCTCGAAGAAAAATACGAACAGATAAAACAGCTTAGAACAGATGAGGATTATCATAGTGTTATAGCCGTTGATCTTTACTGGGGCCGTTTGGCTGGTCTTATACCCGGAAGAATTGATATATCAATAGATCATCATCCTTTTAATGATGAGGAGCAGGCTCTTGAAAAGGACTTAATGGCTAGATTTGGAAACAGTTTAAGTTTGGTTAACCTTAATACGCTACGTTATAAGTACACTTCTAAATCCATGCCGGCCTGTGCATTATCGCATATATTATTGGATTATACCTTGAGAAAGAAAGGAAATGATTCAGGCCTTATGACGCCAGATGGCTGGGGGATAACACTGGATGATTATCTGGATGCAGGGATATCAGGCGATTGGTCAGGCGAATTCTGGAATACCAATGATACTGAAATCTCGAATATTATATTAACATTAGCGGGAACAGGGAAAAATGGATTGAAGATTGTGGAAGAAGAGAAAGATATTGAAAGATTAAGAAAATTCTATACGCTTATAATTGAAAAAGTAAATACAGTAGTCGATAGGATGTTTGCAGAAAACCAAAGAGAAGATAGTATTGCCTTTATTTATCTCTCAGAGGAAGATAATTTAATAAATGTCGAAGATGCTATATTCAGCCTGAAGAATATTATAATAGAGTTTGCCAGCAGACGCGAAGAAGAAAGAGGTATAAGCGAAAGACGCGTATTGATATTTGCCACCAAAGATAAAAAGAAAGATATTATAAAATACAGCCTGAGGTTTGATGGAGATAAGACAAATTTTATCTTGTCCAGCGCTGATACGGAAGGACAGATAGGTTTTATTGATGAATTATTGTCAAGATATCCTGATAGATTTGGTGGAGGCGGACATCCAGGGGCGATTGCAGTAAGGGAAGATATAAGTGATATTATTGAGGATGATGCTGCGATAATCGCCCGCGCCAATGAATTTGCAGATATTGCAAAAGAGATATTAAGAGATATAGATTCTACTACGCGCACCGCCCATTTCCAGGCCATTGTAGCTGAAGACCTCGCCTATCCAGATGACCCAGATCTTATGGCCATGGTAGATGTATTAAAGGATAAACCTGTAATGTTTGATATAACAAATGGCCAGATAGAGATAAGGGCGGGTCCACAGAGAGAAGCATTGTTTGAAATACTGGGTCTTAGAACCGCAGAAGCTCAAAAGAGATTTATAGAAAAACTTACCCGTCTTATCCGGATAAGACTTGCATCCCGCGGCATAATCTTTGATGAAAATACTGCCCTTGAAAATCTAAGCTTTATCTTCGGAGACGAAGATAATCCTACTGATGACTTTGACTTTACTTCCCCATATGGTAATTGCATAAAAGATGGCAAGTTCTTCATAAATATAAAAGCCCTTGTAGCCTTGAGAGAAGAAACAGGCAGGCAATCTTCTTTCCTCTTAGGCATATCTCACGAGATGGTACATGAAATCACTGGCAAAGAAGAAGAGATAGAAGAAGAACTCACAGAAGAGGATGCAGAATTCATGCTGGATGGTCAGCTTATAGGCGCTGAACCAGAATTTGAACAGAACTTCAGAGACACTCTTGATCCTGAATCGATCTTACTTAAAAGACTTGATTCTATCCGTGAAGATACTCAAGACTTTGTACAGGCACCGGTATCACCAGCTGATAGCAGTGCTTTTTTTGTTGGCGATTCAGGAAAACGTTTACTTGCTACAAGATCAGCGCTTCAGTCTATATTTAATCAGCAGGCATTTCCAACTGAAATTGCACGGATTATATTGAGTAATAGCGGTGTAGTTGCAGAATCAAAAAGAGGAGAAGATGATATTTTAGAGATAGATCTAAGCTGGACTGGTGTTAATGATAATATAAGTATTGTTTTTATACCAAGAGATGAATTTAATCACAGAAATCCTCTATTGATAGAAGGTGACTATAGAACGGACGGGCAGTATAAGCCTTACATGAAGAACCAGGAAGGCGAGGCAATAGAATATGTCCTTCCGGAAGATATAACTATAAATGAACTCGTATATTTGATAGAGGATATTGATTCTGTAATTAATGATAAGCCTAACAGGTTAAAGCTATCTAGTTTATTCTCACAGAGATTCAAACATATGGCTATATATCTTGCAAGGGAGATTCCATGGAATAGTCTATCCGGAGAAGAAAGAACCCGTATTCAAAGTCTAATAGAGGTTCTATATTTAATCGGAGATATGTTTGATGAAACGCCTAGTTACACAATCACTGAATTTGAAGATATAAGAACTAGATTACTAGAATTACCTGAAGGCCAGGCCTGGCAGGATTTCAAAGGATATCTGGAAGAGGAATTAGATCTTACGCCAGATAGGTTAGGAGATATCCAAGATGTTGCAGGATGGATAGAAACTTCTCTGGAGCCTATAGAACGCGAGATCCATTTGAAACAGATGGCAGAACTTGATTTTGAGATATTCGCAAAAGGCGTAGAGGAATTATATGAAGGATTGGAGACTGATGACCCCCTTCCGCAATTACTAAGAGATAGATTGCCTATAGAGGATTGGAGGGCGCGATTAGAAGGAGCAACTCCCGAGAAAGAGATAGAGGTAATAGAGGAGCTTGCCACTGTGATTAGAGAATATGACGGATGGCAGGGAGAAGAATTAGACTGGTCCTTGAGATTTATTCTAGAACGTAAGGAGTTAAATTGTGTGAGCAGGTCTATTTTAATAGCCAGGATATGCAAGGAGATCGGGATAGGAGAGGGAAGATTGTTTGCTGGTAGTTTCCCAGAACATGCATTTCTTTTATTCGAACTTTCCGATGGTAACTATGTTTATATTGAAGTAGATTCGGAAATAGAGATAAACATAATAAAATTAGATATACCTAAAAACTATGTTAGAAATGGACTCAAAGCAAGAAGTGATATTAATATAAAGCTGTCTCGCGAGCTTTATCCGGGATTACCTAATAGTCAGCTTCTCAATGTGTCAACGCTTGCTGAAGGATTTAAGGCGTCTGTTTATTATAATTTAGGCGTTGCTATCAAAAAAAGGGCTGAATTAACTAAAGACCAAGCGCGAAAGCTGGGACTTTTAGACATGGCTTGTAGTTTTTATAAAAGGGCTATAGAGCTTACCAAAAATAGAGCTACTAATTATGTTAACTTAGGAGTTGCTATATCCTTAAGACGAGATTTAACCGGAGATATGGATGAAAGGGTGAAGCTTTCGGAAGAAACCATTTCTTTATTTGAAAAAGCTTTAGCTATTTATGATTGCGATCGTTACAGAGAACTTCTTAGAGCTGCTAAAAATTTGCACGAGTATTATAAAACAATCAGAGACAATTTTAGATTTCCAGATTCTCTTGAAGATACGGCAAGATCCGAAGAAGCTGATTCTTTTCAAGACCGTCCTGTCACAGGGTCATGGTTTCCTGATAGTCCGATATATACGCATGTATTTTCTCCTTTTGTCGAGTTTATTGTGCCGAATTTACCTTCTTTCTTTATCTGGGAGAAGATTTTGGAAGATCCTTTATCTTTTAATATAGATTTTGGAGATATGTTTATCCTCTGGACTTTAGCCAATGTCATTCACTGGATAGGTCATATATATAAGAATAGAGACAATATGACATCAGAAAACATAATCAGGCTAAGTCTCTCGACAGGTTCTGTATGGGTATTGATTGTTGCGAACTTCGATTATTTTCATCCTGTAACTTTGTTTATGATCGGCAGTACAATGCTTTTCCATTATGTCTTTGTAAATAAGACGCCAGAGATTATATGGGATCATTTTGACAAAAATTACAAGAATTATCATGTATTTTTGCAACGTTTCGTCTTATGGACAGCAGAGAAAGTGGGAGGAATTGATGAGAGTAAAAAATTGCTTTATAGAATAGCTGCTATTAGAAAAGACTTAAACAGGTCAGCAGTAAGCGTAGCTCCTGAAGAAACAAAAAAGAAAACTAAAAAAAAGAAAAAGTCTCCTACTCAGCCTACTTCTGTAAAACCTGTAAAATCTATTCAAGAATTAATAGACAATGCTGAAGGATTAAAATTAAACGGAAATACAGTATCTTTTCTTGTTGTTTGTCAAAGGATATCTCGGCATAGAACTGTTACCTGGTCTGCACTTAGCATGATTCTTAAGGAGCCCATTCCAGAGATAAGGTCTTTATATGCTGAACTCATCAGAAGGTATAAAGTCCCTGATCTTAAAATTTACGATAAAGCTAAACCTACTAAAACAAAATCAGCAGATAAAAAACTAAGAGAACCTTTGCCTGTTTCGCTTCATAAGCCGCCAAAGCCAAAGCCTGTTCCAGAACCACAGTCTTCGCCAAAGACCCCAATTATGACCGCAGGCAAGGAAAATGGATTAGGTCAGGTTAGTAGCCTTACTCTGGGCAGGCAAAGAGAATTTTGCGAGAATATAGAGAGAATATTTAGAAAAGTTGGCCTTAAAGAGAAGCAGGCAGAGTTAGCCGCAATGGCATTGGTACATCTTAAGTCCGGTTCGCTGTTATTGTTAGAGCAAGAAGGCCTATTGAGCGAAGAAGAATTAAAGAGCATTCAAGATCTCGAATTTGATGAGAGCTTATTCCAGGGTCTTGGTCGCAAGATAAGGCATGAAGTAGAACTTTACGGGAATAATGGTTTACCTGATATTATCATACAGCATATTCTCAGGACTCACTTGTTTCCGTGGAAGACTCTTGAAAGATTTCAGGAGGAACAAGGTTTTGAATGGGATAATGAAGGTTTTGCAATGATAGCCGACGCCTTGAATCATATAGACCCTGCCGAGAGAATAAGGCACATAATAGAGATAAAGGAAAATCGCGGCAGGTTTAACCCTGAAAAACACCTGCGCTTGCACTCTCCTGACGCACAAATCCTAGATAAAGCAGGTCGCGAAAGTCTTATTAAAGAACTTGAAAATAGAAAGAGGGTGCTTGAGCTCATGGTGGAACAGCCTCTTGGCAATGTTGTGACTTACAGTGGAGTTGAAGATTTAGGAGGCGAAAGATACGTGGTGTATATACACAATGGCGATTGGAGAGAGCTATATGTTAATGATATCTTAATAGCAGCAAGAGAGAACCTTAGGTTTAGAATAGAAGAGATTTCTAACAGAAAAAGAATTAAGTTGATTGCATTGGGGAATAGTCAGGGATACGGTTTACCGCGGGAAGGAGTATTACAGACAGAATCCAATGATTCCGCGTTCAAAGAGTTCCAGGTCCTTGAGGCGTTATTGACGAATCTCAGAAAGAATAGTAATTTTTCAGTAGGTCACGATGCCATAAATAGCTTTTTAAATCTGGCACAGTTAAGTGCTGATGAATCTCGTCAGGAGCTTGAGAAAGAAGCATTTTTTAATAGTGCAATACCTTATGATGAAACTGTGCCCAAAGGAGATATGGCGCAGGAGGCATGGGTAAATATTTCTCTGGATAGTCCACAATTGACTGTAGCAGAGGCCCCTGCTGGGACAGGCAAGACTACGGTATGCGAAGAGCTCTCGAGACAATTTTTATTTAGGTCCATTAGAGAAAAAGTTGGTAATGGCGCAAGAATATTATACCTGTCTCATCAGCATCAGGCAGTTGATAAAGGCATAACTGACATGATTGGGGAATTGCCGGTATTACGTTTAGGTAATGATAGGTCAAGGTTTAACTATGGGACACATAGAGTATGGCCAGGCAATCGGGAAGAGGGTGTCCGACAGGGAGTAGTAGATGAATTTAACCAAAAGAGAGAACAAACTAATGGAGGATATATTGTTGCTGCCACGAATATTGGTATTGCAACAGACTGGTATTTCAGAGAGCATTTGTTTAAAGAGATGGGAGGATTTGATATTATAATCATGGATGAGGCAAGCTGCACTACATTGACAGAAGCATTGGTTCCCTTTGTTTTATTGAAGCAAGATGGGAAAATCATACTTGTCGGAGACATAACGCAGCTGCCGCCTTTTGGTTTAAAAGACGAAGAGAAAAGATATCTTAAAGAGCATGGAGTTTCCGAACAGCAAATGGAAATATACAACAGGAGTGTTCTGGAATGGGCGCTTGAGAAAGCACATGGTGATAGGGTAAGGCTTTTGACAAACTATCGTTCGCCTGCGCCAATAGTGGAACTCGAATCTTTATTATTTTACGAAGGCGAGCTGCATCCTGCTCAATGGTGGGATGATCCGGATGCTATACAGATTATAGATATAAGAGAAGGTTCCGGCGTTAAGGAGTATCACGATAGAGGAATAAATACGTCTTTCAAGAATGCAAGGTCGTCTAAGGAAGATATTGAAATAGTAAGAGATTTAGTGTTGAGGCAGGGAGTGGATCCAAAAGATATCGTTATCATTACGCCTTATGCTGTTCAGAAAGAACATGTAGAGAAAAGACTTAAGCATGAGTTGCCGCAAGGAGTTTATGCGCCAAGCATGATAAGCACTATTGATTCTTATCAGGGCGGAGAAAATAAAATAGTGATTTTTGACCTTGTGCGCAGTAATGACAAGAATCTTATTGGATTTTTGAAAGATAAGAGACGTCTTAATGTAGGACTTTCGCGCGCTGGAGGGCAATTGATCATAATATGGGATTCGCGCACGTTACTAGGAAAGGCGCCTAAAGGGCTAAAGAATGATCAGAAGAGGCAAGATAAAGAGGCGCGTGAGCTCTTCAGGGCAATTGCCGAATATTATAAGGAGTGGAAGGCCGGTTTTATGCCGCTTCGTGTATTGATAGGGCATGACGAGGCTATAGCTGGGATAGAAAAAGCTTTGGCTTCTTCTGCGACTGCCAATTTCTCCCTACTCTCCAAATCTCATAGCCACAGGGGAGAAGGGAGGGCTGAGGTATTCTCGATAACAGGAGAAGAATATAGTGTCACTGAAATCGACAAAATCAATGCTTTGCATCCATATCCATTAGCAGTAATAAAATCAAAAGACACTAACATCACCTTTACCATAAGAGGTCCTACAAGAGGAGGAGAAAGAACAAGATTAGTCCAATACATAAAAGATAATCTTATAAATGCAATAATCCGCTCCAAATCCCTCCATGATGGAAAATTAGACCAAAACATCACAATAGTCCTAGCTGATAGATATGACTTTCTCGCAGGAGATCATAGAGATAATAACATCATAATATTAAACGCCTCTGATTTAGAAGATATGATACGAAAAGGCGAAGACTCTGACCTTATAGCCGAACTAATAATTTCTATACTTTCAGAAGAGCTGGCACATGAAAGAGGAGCAGAAGGAGACAAAACTACAGAAGAGAGACTTGCTCAAGCATGCGCTAAAAATACAAGAGACTTATTTAATAAGGAAAGGCTAGGTGAATATGTAGATTTTATTGAAGAGTATGGCGTCGATAGCGAAGATCATAAGGGATATTCTGGATATTTAAAGTTGACGCAGGAGATAAAACGCACGCGGCAAGATCAGAAATATTTGATACTAGAGCTAGCTATGGATGAACACAGGATAGCTGAGGCAAAGGTCTTACTGATTGATTTTGGAAAGACACTAGCCTCCAGCCAAGGACCTAGCTTATTTAGTTTAGATGACAATGTTATGCAGAATCTTATTTTGATCGAACAGCTTATTTCTGGGACAGATTTATCAATTCATATAATATCAGGAAGCAGACACTCTAAAAAAATTATAGAGGATATCTTAGATCTTTATCCTGAGACCCTAAAGATACTAGGTCAGGAGTTTAAGAAAGAGAATGGTCGTTTTCAGGTTCACGAGGATGTTGCAGACAAAGGACAGAAGGCGAGAGAGATTCTTGAAAGTATAAATGAAATCAGAAGATCCCTGGGGATGCAGGATTTGACCCAGGAGTCTATAGTTGCCATAGGAGATAATGAAGATATCGATGGTCCGATGGCTCTTGGAGGGTATTATATAAAAGTAGATGCGCTGTCTGTCACGACGGATGTCTTGGATAATATTATTAACGCCAAAAGGAAAGCCACAGCTAACTAACTTTATATACCACTTTGTGGCACAAGTTTTCAACAACGTTAAAGCCTGTCCCGCAAGACCCTGGCGAAGTAAAGCGGGATGTAGAGTTAAGAGTAGCATTTAGTCGGGCGTGGCCTCAAGATTAAAAGAACCTACTCCCATGGCCGGGAGTCTTTTAATGGGGCGCGCCCGATTTTTTGTTTTAGATTGATTTTTCCAGGGTCTTGGTGTATATTGGGGAGTCAAACAGGAGGGTAACATGGGAAATACAAAGCTTGTACTTTTAAGACACGGTGAGAGTATATGGAATAAGGAAAATAAATTTACAGGGTGGACAGATGTTGATCTATCTGAGAAGGGCGTGGAAGAGGCAAAAGAGTCAGGCAGGGTCTTGAAGAAAGAAGGCTACATGTTTGATGTCGCCTTTACCTCTGTTTTAAAAAGAGCGATCAGGACACTGTGGATTGCGTTGGACGAGATGGATCTTATGTGGCTCCCTGTTTACAGGTCATGGCGCTTGAACGAAAGACACTATGGCGCGTTGCAGGGACTAAATAAAGCAGAGACAGCTAAGAAATTTGGTGAAGAACAGGTCCTTATCTGGCGTAGGAGTTACGATGCGCCCCCGTCTTCGTTGGACAAGACAGACGAACGTTATCCTGGCAATGATCCCAGGTATCATGGAATGGATGAAAAAGATATACCTCTTACCGAGTGTTTGAAAGATACAGTGGCCCGGTTCCTTCCTTATTGGCATAAGACCATAGCGCCTGCTATTAAATCAGGTAAACGCGTCCTTATAGCTGCGCACGGAAATAGCCTGCGGGCGCTCGTGAAGTATCTGGATAATGTTTCTGAGGAAGCAATAGTTAAATTGAATATCCCCACCGGTATACCTCTAATATATGAGCTCGATGAAAAGCTCAAGCCCATCAAACACTACTACCTTGGTGATCCTGAAGAAGTAAAAAAGGCAATGGAAGCCGTGAGCAAGCAAGGCAAAGCCAAGCCTTAAGTTTACACTTTAACAATGTTAAAGTGTAAACTTAAGATTCCAGCCCTTGACGATTACATAATCGTAATGTATACTTTTCTCTTTAGAGAACAGAAAAGGGGGTGACGTATGGATTGGAATGCTGTGGTTATGACGCCAGTAGCAGAGATGCTGGTGAGATTAGCTGGATTTTTACCTACGCTTTTAGGTGTCCTTATAATTCTTATAGTAGGGTGGATTATAGCAGGAGTGCTTAAAAGTCTGGTGATCAAAGTATTGAAGTTGATTCAACTGGATAGTGCCAGCGAAAAGGCAGGTGTTGGCGATGCGTTGAGGCGCGGCGGCATAAGGCAAACTCTTTCTGAATTGATAGGCACACTGATCTACTGGTTTGTAATGTTATTGGTGTTTATGTCTGCTTTAAATGTACTCGAGATGACTGTCGTGGCATCGTTGTTAGACAAGGTGATACTGTATATACCGAATGTTATAGCTGCAATCTTTATATTAGCTCTGGGTATATTTTTCTCAAGCATGATCGGCACCATAGTTCGCACTGCCTCTAGCAATGCAGGCATTTCTCAAGCAAAAGGCCTTGGCCAACTTACTCAGGTATTTATTATGATATTCGTAGTGATAATGACGTTGCAACAGTTGGGCATTGAGGCTTCGATATTGAATCTCGCGATCAGCATAGTTCTTGCCTCCATTGGCCTGGCATTGGCAATAGCAGTGGGCTTTGGCTCAAAGGATCTTGCTGGGAAAATGATGCAGGATTTAGTAAATAAGGTTAAGAGCAAATAGCAGACTCTGATATTTTTGCAACGTGATTTTGTAGTAAGTTTTGACCCTGCGCTTCCTAAATTAGGAGGCGCAGGGATTTTTTTATCCTTAAAAATTAGAGAAAATTAAGAAAATTAGAAAATTAGGGACAAAAATTAGGGACAGACACCTATTTTTTATTTTTAGAAACTAATAAAAATAGGTGTCTGTCCCTAATTTTTGTGTAAACTTAAGGATTGTCAGTTTGGCTAAGTTAAGGTAAAATGAGGGGCATGGGTGATAGCAACAATAAAGGCATTGCTCTTATACTGGTCGTGAGCATACTTGCGGTCGCAGGGATAATGGCAGTGTCTTTTGCTTTTACCATGCAGCTTGAGCTAAAGTCTGCCACGAACTTTTTGGAAGCGACGCGAGCCTCGTACCTCGCAGAGTCAGGTATCACATATGCTCAGGCAGTCTTGAAAGAAGATGAGCCAGACATCGACAGCTTTCAGGATGCATGGGCTACGCTTTTCGAAGGCTCAGATGTTGACAACGACGGCGATGGCGAGCCTGATTCAAAATGGATATATGTTTACGATGATCTGGACGAGGCAGTCGGTCGTTACGCTGTTTTAGTCAGAGATGAGGCCGGGTTTCTCAATATTAATATTGCAAACAAGCACAACATCTCTCCTCTAAAAGTCACAGAAGGCTGGACCCCGCATGAACTCGACCTCCGATCATTTCTTGCCTCTTTTGAATTAAGCGATTCGGAAAAGACATATGAAGATATCCTTGATCACAGGTTGGGCCTGGACGGTGAACCTGGAGAGATGGGCGTGGATGACAATGACAATCAGAGGGTCCTGGCAGCAGACGGCATAGACAACAATGCAGACGGCATAATAGATGAGGCAGGCGAGGGCATTGACGAGCCAATGGAGTTAGTCCCATCATCTCCGTACGCAGATGACAATGCATTTGAAACGCCTTTTGAACTCGCCAAGCTTTAATCCATAAAA
>CAYULJ010000022.1:1923-17071 GCA_964445715.1 uncultured Planctomycetia bacterium | reverse complement strand
AGGTGGTTGATATAAATTCTGATTTCATCCTGTCAATCTCTTTTTCCTTAGTTATATCTGTTAAGAGTAATATCCAGCCAGCTGGCTTTCCCAAACTATCTGAGACTGGCGCAGCATAGAACTTCACAGTCTTAGGTTCTTCTTTAAACGAAAATGTTATATCGCGGGTCTTAAAGGCCTTTTTTACTGAGATATCTTGAATTAATTTTATTACATCTTTATCCTGGATCGATTCCCAAAGAGACCTGCCAAGCTTTATCTCTTTTAAACCCAAGAGAAGTTTTGCAGCAGGATTTATAAGTGTTACCTCTTTTTTTGTACTTAAGGCAATTACACCTTCGCTCATGCTGTGTAACATTGACTCAACCTTATTCTTTGCTTCAGCCAAATCCTTTTTTATGCGCTCATTTTCAATAAAAAATGCGAGTTCATCTCCGAGTATATTTAAGACAATTATATCTTCTGGATCAAAGGCATTTTCTTTTGTAGAAGCAAGCACCATCATGCCTTCTTGCTTGGCCTGTGCTAATAAAGGAATGGATATAAATGATTTGAGCCCTGGACAGGTTGGGGGATTAGATGAAACTTGTTGAGTAAAAATATCTAAGCTGTCTTTCTTTATATCTTTTTTTATCTTTGCCTGGGTCTTAAGGTAATCTAAGACCTGATCTGTTACCCCATCTTCCACATTGTAGCCAGATGTAATCATCAGTTCATCCTTAGGTTCATAAAATACCAGGATTGCTTCTACATCAACATTAAAGGATTTTTTTAGTAAATCAAATATGGGCCGCATTATGTTATGCGTATCATATTCAGCAGCAAATATGTTTGAGAGTTTATCAACTAGATAAAGCTGGCCATGGCGTTTTGAGCGTTCTTTCTCGATTGCTACATTTAATAAAAGCTCAGCGGTCTTTGAGTCCAAAACCCTTACATCCTTTTTAACAACTTGGTTAAGGAGCTTTTGAAATTCCTTAGAGCCAGATGTTTCAATAACAATATCTGCGTCTTTATCAAGCGCAAACTTGGCAAGATCTATAGAGGTATCAAGGCCAAGGCTACGCGCATGCTTCATGCCAGGAGAGTTTCTGCCAGTATCGCAGAGCCCTACCAGCTCGACACCTTTAATACTCTTCAAGGTGTCGAGTAAGCTCACGACCTTTTCGTCACCACCGATGATTAGGACTTTAGTATTCATGGTTTAGCTTGTTAGCTTCGTTAGCTAGTTAGCTTCGTTAGCTAGTTAGGGCGTAATAGCAATATTTTCCTAAAAAGCTAATGCAGCTAACAAGCTAATGAAGCTAATGAAGCTACTTCAATAGTTTCGAAATCTCTCCCAACAACATCTTCGGATCAAACGGCTTTGTAACAAATGAGTCTGCGCCATACTTCTTGGCATCCTCTATGTCCTTCTCTTGAGTGTGGGCGGTCAGCATTATTATAGGTATAGACTTTGTTGCATCATTCTCCTTTGAGAGCCTACAGACCTCATAGCCGTGCATCTTGGGCATCATGATATCCAAGACTACCAGGTCTGGTTTTACCTGCATTATTTTCTGCAGGCCCTCCTGGCCATCATAGGCAGTCTCAACCTTGTAACCGTTTGCCTCAAGCCTGTACCTCAGCAGTTCGACGAGTTGTTTTTCGTCTTCGACGATTAGGATTGTTTTGCTCATCTTAAGCCTCCTTGTCTCGTATGTCGTATATAGTATATAGGATATCGTAAAAACTTGAATTGCGCATTTAACGATATGCTATATACGACATACGATATACGAATTATTGATTTAGAACTCTATCCACCTCTGCAAGAAGCACGTCCCGTTTGATTGGTTTAGTCACAATGCCCTGTGCACCTGCGCGCACTGCCTCAACTACTTCTGCCTCTTGCTCATTAAGGACGCTTACTATAATTATCTTTGCCTGAGGATCTATTTCCTTTATCTTTTTAACCCCATTTACGCCTGAGGTCTTCATCAATAGGTCCATTGTAACTAAATCTGGCTTGAGTTTTTTATACATCTGGAAAGCTTCATCACCGCTCTCAGCCTCACCTACAATCTCATGACCAGCGCCCTTGAGTGCTTCACGTATTGTCATCCGCATAAATACGGCATCATCACATATAAGTATCCTTGCCATGGTAAAACCTCCGTGTTATTAGCTTCATTAGCTTGTTAGCTTCGTTAGCTAGTTAGGGCGTAATAGCAATATTTTCCTAAAAAGCTAATGCAGCTAACAAGCTAATAAGCTAAGACTTAAGCACGCGTTTGACTTCGCCCAGAAGCGTCTCACGCTTAATCGGCTTTCCCACATAGCCCTGTGCACCAAAGCGGATAGATTCTACTATCTCAGCCTGGCTGCCTTCTAATATACTCACGATAACAATCTTTGCAGACCGATCTATTTCTTTAATTCTCTTTATAGCTTCTAACCCATCTGGCTTCATCAAGATATCCATTGTTGCAAGATCAGGCTTGTGTGACAAAAACTTAGTAACAGCCTCATCTCCATCCTTTGCCTCACCTATGACCTCATGTTTACCGCTCTCGAGTATATCCTTGATTGTCTGCCGCATGAAGTCAGAATCGTCACATATGAGTATCTTAGCCATTATTTTCCTCCTTCTGAGATTGCTTCGGCGCTTCGCGCCTCGCAATGACAAGTCTCGGTGTCATTGCGAGGAGGCCGAAGGCCGACGAAGCAATCTCAAATCAAAGTCGCCACATCCAGCACCAGCGCCACGCTTCCGTCTCCCAGTATAGTTGCGCCGGCAAAGCCGCGGATGCCCTTGAGCTCCTTGGTCATCTGCTTTATCACGATATCCTGCTGCATCAGGAGTTTCTCAACGACAATGCCGAATTGCTTCATACCGAATTCGACAATCACCACGTTTAGTCGCGAGCTATCAGTGTCATTGCGAGGGTGCGAAGCACCCGAAGCAATCTCATCTTCTGAGATTGCTTCGTCGCCTTCGGCTCCTCGCAAAGACATCTTTTCTTTCGATTCACGAAATAGCTGATCCAACCTCACAATAGGCAGGACCCTATCCCGCTGCATGATTGTTTCGCTGCCCTGTATCGTATTTATATCGCTCTCCTTTACTACCACGATCTCAGTCACGCTGGATATAGGTATTGCAAAAATCTTACCAAGGATCTGAACTAAGAGTGCCTGGACCACTGCTGTTGTTATTGGTAGCCGCATTGTAATCTTGGTTCCTTTTTCAGGAACTGATTCGATTATAATGCTTCCGCCTAGATTCTCTGTCTTTTGTTTTACAACATCAAGGCCAACGCCTCGACCTGAAACCTCAGTAACCTCTTTCTTTGTACTAAAGCCTGGGTGTGCTGTAAGTAAATATACCTCCTCATTAGTCATGGACTCTAAAGCCTCTTTGTTTACAACGCCGCGTCTTAGTGCAGCATCCTTTATCTGGTTCAAATCCATGCCTTTTCCATCATCCTCTACCTCTATAAATACATGGCTCTTTTCGCGTCTAGCAGTTAGCATTATGCGAGCCTCTTCATTCTTATCTATCTTTTTACGTACATCTGACTTCTCAATACCATGGTCTATTGCATTTCTTAAAAGATGGATCAGGGGATCACCTACTTCATCTAAAACAGTCCTATCGAGTTCAATATCGCCGCCAATTACATCAAATCTAACCTTTTTTTGCTCTTTTTTAGCTAAATCTCTCACCAGCCTTGGGAATCTATCAAAGATCTGGCTTACCGGGACAAGCCTTGCACTCATCACCTCTGTCTGCAAATCATCTGTGAGACGGCTCAGTCCCTCTATAATTGCCTTTAAATCAGGGTCGGGCATCTTCATGCCGATCTCAGTAAGCCGCAGTTTACTGATTGCAAGCTCTTCAACAAGGTTCATCAATTTATCCAGCCGGGTTATATCAACTCGCACACTCTGAATCTTACGCATATGTTCGCCTGCTGCCAACGGAGCTGCTTCTTGAGCCTGCAGGATTTCAAGAGATGGCTTTTCTTTTATCTCATCCCATGATTTATCAATCTTCATCTGATCCACTTTTACCTTCTCAACATCAAGTACCTCAGAGACCTTTTTCTTGACCTTTGCCTGTTTTTCTTTAGTAATGAATATGCAGCCAAATCCTTGCTCGAATTTCTCCTCTTCAAGGGACTGTGAATCTGGCTTTGATTTTATCACCTCACCAATGGTGTGAAGATTTCTGAAAATCATAAATGCCCGGACACTTTTAAGCACACATGTCTTAGCCAAAGTAACATTGATAATATAACAGGAATAGCCTTCTTTCTTTACCCTTGCCAGGGTCTTTTTCTCAAACACATTCAGGCTGATACCTTCTTCAACCTCTTCCTCTTTAATCTCAGGGCCTTTTACCATAACCTTGTCTAGTGAAGCTAAAACTGGCCGCGTATCAATATTAATCTCTTTATCCTGCTGCACAGATTCAACCATGGCCTCAAGGCTATCGAATGATTTAAATAGTAAATCAACAACTTTATCAGTGACCTGAATGGTATGGTTGCGCAACTGGTCTAAGACATCCTCCATCTTATGTGCTAACTCAGCTATTAGGCCATAACCCATGCTCGCAGACATGCTCTTTAAGGTATGAGCAGCCCTGAAAATCGCATTCAATGCATTTACATTCTTCGGCTGCTTCTCCAAGAGGAGCAAGTTCTTATTGAGCAGCTGCAAGAGCTCGTCGGATTCTTGGATGTAGATTTTTTTGTATTCGTTTTGTTGACTCACGTTAACTCCCTTGTTCGTCTCTCGTATATAGTATGTCGTATATCGTATATCGTGAGAGTTGGGATTGCGTATTTAACGATATACTATATACGACATACGATATACGAAAAAATATTAAACAAGTTTTTCCATCTCACGGGCCATGTGGTGCAAGGGCACGACCTTATCAGCCAGGCCTGCATCTACGACTGACTTGGGCATGCCGTAGACAACGCATGACGCTTTATCCTCGGCCAATACAATGCCGCCTGAAGACTTTATGGCCTGTGACCCAAGTGTTCCGTCTGAGCCCATCCCTGTTAGAACAATACCTACTGTATGCTTTCTAAACATGCTAGCTACTGATTCCATCATTATATTAGCAGCTGGTTTTACCCCTAACTGTGGAAGCCTATCGCTTAGCCTTATATATGGTGAATCCTTTTTGCCTCCCACATCCATATGTAACCCACCTTTTGCAAGTATGACCTGAGCTGGTTTTATTGGCATCCCATCCTCTGCCTCAACCACGCTGATTTTAGACTGGTAATTCAATCTTTCTGCCAAGCTCTTTGTAAAACCCTCTGGCATGTGCTGGACGACCAAAACCCCAGCAGGTAAATCTGCTCTTAAATCTGGCAAGATTGTTGCTAGGGCCTGGGTCCCCCCAGTAGACGATGCAATTGCAAAGACCTTTGACATGCCTTTAGGTTTTTTTAGTATATCTCTCTTTTCCTTTACTTTTTCTATCCATATAAGTTTTAATTTTTCAACAGGTACCGCTGCTGCAAGCTTTACCTTTTTAATAATCTCTTTCCCGATCTCGCCAATATCCGGTGAGATTGTACCGCTTGGCTTTGTTATAAAATCAATTGCGCCAAATTCAAGCGCTCGTATGGTCTCATAAGCACCCTCTTTTGTAAATGCACTTATCATTACGCATGGGGTGGGTATTTCGCTCATGATATAACCTAATGTATCAATGCCATTTAAAACAGGCATCTCTACATCCAGTGTTACTGCATCTGGCTTGAGGCTATAGACACTGTCTAGCGCTTCTTGGCCATTGCGAACTATTGCCACTACCTCTATATCTGGGTCAGAGTTTAGGATCTCGCTGATCTTCTTGCGCATCAGCGCGCTGTCATCTGCTACGACTACGCGAATCTTTTCTGGCATGTTTAGCTCCCTTCGTTCGTATATCGTATGTCGTATATAGTATATCGAAAGCGACACGATATACGATATCCTATATACTATATACGAACGCTATTTCCCTAAAATCCTCTTCACTTCCTCCAACAACACTTCTGGCTTAAACGGCTTGATCACGAATCCCTTGGCTCCGGCCTGGATCGCGTCAACGACCATGGCCTGCTGGCCCATGGCGCTAATCATGAGGATCTTTGCATCAGGGTCAAGTTTTGTAATCTCCTTAACACCATCAATACCGGACTTATCCCGCATCACAATATCCATTGTCACCAGGTCTGGCTTGAGCGAAGTGTACTTCTCCGCTGCCTGCCCACCATCCTCAGCCTCACCTGCTATCTCGTAACCGTATTTCGAGAGTATGTCCTTGATCATCTCGCGCATGTAGCTCGCATCGTCGACGATTAATACTTTCTTAGCCATCTTTACCTCCTTCAATGAGCGCATAACTTACGGAGTCCGTAGGACGACGTAAGTTATTTGCGCGAATTGAACCCTTGACATTTTGCCTTAGGGAACAATTTTATTAATTTCTCTATCGTTTCTCTTCTCGTCTTTCCATTTTTAAATTTCATCTCTAAATTAAAAGCCTCTGAACGTGAATTGCATTCTTTATAATAAGCTAGCTCTACCGGCCTTCTACTATTAGTAGACTCTACTTTGCCGTTTAAGTGATCATTAAGTCGCCTAGATAAATTATTTGTATGCCCATAATATCTATATCCATCATTACACCTTAGAATATAAAAGTAGTATTTTTTATCCATTGGCAAAATGTCAAGGGTCTAATTCGGCCATCAAACTTACGTTCACTACGTTCCGTAAGTTTGGGCCTCATTAAATTTCCTTTTCCCCATACCTTATGCTCCTCACGTGCAGTTTGCCCGTGGTAGTATCCAATGTAATAGTGCGGCCGAGTGAACCACCGATATCCTCGGCAATGATTGGTATATCCAAGGCCTTTAGTTGCACCTTGGCTGCATCTGTATTACGCTTACCTATATGTCCTTCAGACTCTCTTGAGATCTCAGGAAACATATTTGCCCCGCCTGCAAGTTTTGCCTTTATATGTTCTTTTTTTGCGCCATTTTTTATCATATCGCCTAATAATTGCTCTAGTCCAGTATTTACAAATTTTGCTAAATTGCCACGTGAAGACTTTTTTGCATAGTTTACGTCGGGTAGCATAGCATGGGAGATGCCGCCTACCTTTGCAAAGCGATCGTATAATACGATGCCTACACAAGATCCAAGTGCAAGTGTCTCTAATTTGTCTGGGCTCTTGGCACACCCAAAATGCGCCATGCCCACGCGTACTGTCGCCATGTGGAGAACTCCTTGTTACTTAGCTTCTTAGCTTCGTTAGCTAGTTAGCTTGTTAGGGGAGATACTAATCTTTTCCTAAAAAGCTAAGGAAGCTAATTAGCTAATGAAGCTATTTCAGAATCCGCTCCACCGCACTCAATACGCGTGATGACTCGAATGGCTTTACGATAAAGTCTTTGGCTCCTGCCTGGATCGCCTCTACAACTAGCTGCTGCTGGCCCATTGCTGAGACCATGAGTATCTTGGCATTCTTGTCAGACTTCACTATCTCTTTTACTGCGTCGATACCACCCATCTCAGGCATGATGATATCCATGGTCACAATGTCAGGCTTTGTCTTTTTGTACTGATCAACGCTTTCCTTTCCATTTGCTGCCTCTCCCACAACGTCATATCCGCCTGCCTTAAGGATATCCGTGAGCATCCGACGCATGAATATTGCATCGTCTGTTACTAGTACTTTTGCACCTTTATTAGCCATTTTTCCCTCCTTGTTTTCGTATATCGTATGTCGTATATAGTATATCGAAAGCGACACGATATACGATATCCTATATACGATATACGAAGCGTTATTCTTTAGCTGCCTCTCCTACCTGCTTTATCTCTTCCCGACTCAAGATCTTGTCCACGTCGAGGAGAATCACAAGTCTTTCCTCAAGCTTACCTACACCTTTAATAAACTCTGCATGGACCTGGCTCTCAATCATCTCAGGCGTAGGGTCAACATTGTCCTCTGAAATCCTCAACACCTCAGGCACCTCATCCACAATAACGCCCACGGTATTGTCCTTAACTTCAGTAACTACAATCCTGGTCTTTTCTGTCTTCTGAGTCTGTTCTAGACCAAACCTTCTAGCCAGATCCATAACAGCTATGATCTGACCGCGAAGGTTTATTACACCCTCAATAAACTCAGGTGCCTTTGGCATAGGTGTTATATCCTGCATCCTAATAATCTCTCGCACCTGCGCAATATCCAGCCCAAATTCCTCTTTTGCCAGCCGGAATATTACGAGCTGTATCTCACGGCTACGAGCCTTCTCCTGCTTTTTTTCTGGCATGGTCTACCTCCTCCTTGCATGCTAGCTTCGTATATCGTGAGAGTTGGGATTGCGTATTTAACGATATACTATATACGACATACGATATACGAAATTATCCTTTCTTCCCCTTCTTCTCCCTCATCTCTTCCATCTTCTTCTTCATTGCCCCGGTTTGCTTACGTAATTTGTCTATTCTCGTAGTCTTGGATGCTTCTTCTTTTTTCTTCTCAGCAGTTATCCTTGCCATCTCCTCTTCACCAATCTTGAACTTACTTACCATATCACGCAGGCTAATTCCCATATCAGCTAATTCCTGCGCTGAGGCAGCCATCTGCTCCATTGAGGCAGTCATCTCTTCTGCTGAAGCAGAGGCCTCTTGTGTCGCAGAGGCAGTCTCTTCTGCAACAGATGCGATATCAGATACAGACTTTGAGACCTGCTTTGTGCCAGCTGCCTGTTGTTGAGATGTTGCAGAGACCTGTTCGATCATTGTAGCTACACCCTCTGAATTCTTGATTATCTCTGTTAAGTTCTGGCCTACTCTTTGGGCAAACTCTTTTATTGCACTAGATTCCTTAGCTGCGCCTTCTATATTAGAGACTGCCTGGGTGGTCTCTTTTTGTACATCCTTTATAAGTTTTCCTATCTCATCTGCTGCTTTTGCAGAACCTTCTGCGAGCTTACGCACCTCTTCTGCTACCACTGCAAAGCCGCGTCCGTATTCACCTGCCCTTGCTGCCTCAATTGCAGCATTCAGGGCTAAGAGATTGGTCTGGTCAGCGATGTTGGTGATGACACCTACAATCTCGCCTATCTGGTCAGACCTTTCACCTAGCTTTTTGACTGCATCTGCAGAGTTTATAACTACCTCTGCTATCTGTGTCATCTTCTCCTGGGCCTCTTTTGCAGAGTCTCCTCCCTTTTGAGCAGTCTCAGATGAACGGGTTGCCTGGCCTGCTGCATCCTGAGAACTCTTTGACACCTGATCCACAGAACTAGACATCTGCTCCATGACCTTCTGAGTCTCTTCTACCTTTTGTGCCTGGGTCTCTGTGCCCTTTGCAATCTGCTGTACTGTGGATGAGACCTCTTCTGTAGTTGCGTTCATCTCCTGAGCAGAGGAGGATAGCTCCTGGCTTGAGGATGAGACACGTTCAGCAGTGCCTAAGATTTGACCTACCATACTCTTTAGGCCACCCAACATCTTATTAAACGCCTTTGCCAGGTCTCCTATTTCATCATCAGTAGTAACAGCCACAGTAGCTGTCAAATCCCCTGCTGCACCTGCAATCTCACTAACCCTACCAACCACGACTCCAAGAGGTTTAGTAATAGCTCGAGTAATGAAAATGCCAGCTATAGTCAAAAGCGCAAAGGCTATGACAGTCCCAAAAATGACAGTAGACTTTGTGGTTTGTGCAGCTCCCGCAGCCTCTTTCTCACGCTTTTCTAACAACTCGCTCTCCTCGTTTTGCATCTCAGTAATCACTTCGCGCATGTCGTCCATGACCTTCTTGCCCTTATCAGTAAGAACCACTGCTAACGCAGCCTCAAACCCCTGGTGCCTGCGTAAATCAATTGTCTCTTTAAGCTCATCGAGCTTGGCTACAATTAAAGGCTCGATGTCATCAAGTCTACGCTGCTGGTTCGGATTATCTCTGGTTAACTCCCTTACATGTCCGACTTCTTCATCGACGATCTTAAGAGCAGCTTCATAAGGTTCCAGATAACGCTCTTCTCCTGTTATGAGAAAGCCGCGTTGCCCTGTCTCAGCATCCTTTAAAGCAGACACCACATGTTCGATATCCTCAAGTACCTCATGGGTATGTGCTGTCCAATAAGCAGTTTGAATAAGCTTTACTGTGCCTCTGTATGAAACTGTTCCAATTACAACCAAAATCAAAAGCGCCAATCCAAACCCTGCTGTCAACTTCTTTCCAACCGTCATCCGCATCTTGCGCCTCCTCGTTTTGTATCTCGTATCTCGTTTGTTTCGTATATCGTATATAGTATATCGTTTAATACGAAATTCAAGTTTTTACGATATACGACATACTATATACAAAATTATGCTTTCTTCCTCTTCTTCTCGGTCTTCATGCGAGTCTGACGAAGCTCTTCCATCTTCTTCTTCATTGCCTCTGTCTGCTCACGCAACTTATCTATTCTCGTAGCCTTGGTTGTTTCTTCCTTTGCCTTTGCCGCGCCTACCTTGACCATCTCCTCTTCACCAATCTTGAACTTACCTACCATATCACGCAGGCTAATTCCCATATCAGCTAATTCCTGTGCACTGGCAGCCATCTGTTCCATAGAGGCAGTCATCTCTTCAGTCGAGGCAGAGGCCTCCTGAGTTGCAGAGGCAGTCTCTTCAGCCACAGATGCGATGTCAGATACAGACTTTGAGACCTGCTTTGTGCCAGCCGCTTGTTGTTGGCTGGCAGCAGAAACCTGCTCAATCATTGTAGCTACGCCTTCTGCGTTTTTAATAATCTCCGAAAGGCTACCTCCTACCTTTTGTGCAATCTCTTTTACTGCGCTGGATTCTTTAGAAGCCCCTTCTATATTAGACACGGCCTGCGTAGTTTCTTTCTGCACATCTTTTATGAGTTTTCCTATCTCATCTGCTGCTTTTGCAGAACCTTCGGCAAGTTTACGCACCTCTTCTGCAACGACTGCAAACCCTCTTCCATATTCTCCAGCCCTTGCCGCCTCAATCGCTGCGTTGAGTGCTAAGAGATTAGTCTGATCAGCGATATTGGTGATGACACTGACGATCTCACCTATTTGATCAGAGCGCTCCCCAAGCTTCTTGACTCCAGACGCTGAATTAACCACTACCTCTGATATCTGTGTCATCTTTTCCTGAGCCTCTTTTGCAAACTGGCCACCTTTTTGTGCAGTTTCAGAGGAAGTCGTTGCCTGGCCTGCTGCATCCTGTGCGCTCTTCGAGACTTGATTAACAGAACTAGACATCTGCTCCATTACTTTTTGAGTTTCATCAACTCTTTGGGCCTGGGTCTCAGTGCCTTTGGCAATCTGTTGAACAGTAGAAGAGACCTCCTCGGTTGTCGCATTCATCTCCTGGGCACTTGATGAGAGCTGTTGGCTCGCTGAAGACACGCGCTCAGCAGTGCTTAAAATCTGGGAGACAACACCTTTTAGGCTATCAACCATAGTCTTAAATGAACTAGCCAAAATACCTATCTCATCTCCAGTCTTAACCTCTATCTCAGGCGTAAGGTCACCTTTGGCAACTATACCTGCTACATCCACCAGCTTGCGCACAGGGTTGGTTATACTTCGGCTGACTATTAGCCCAATACCAATAGCTAATATTATCCCGATAAAACTAAATATAAACAACATCCTACGACTTAGAGATACTGTTTCAGCAGCATGCTCTCCTAAGGTCTTAATCTTGGCATCAGCATATTCTTCAAGTTTAGAGAGTTTATTGCCTGCCTCTTCAAGAGATAACTCCATTTCTTCCATAATCTCTTTTTGGGCATTGTAGTTTACTATCGTCTCTTCTTCAGCTGCATTGAGTCTCTCATCAGCTCCCCTGATAGCAGCTATATCTGCCTGACTGATCAGTCCATACTTCTCCAGGTTGTCAAACTCCTCCTGCATTTTATCCTCTGCTGCATCGATCTTCTTTTTGACCTGTACTGGATCTTCGCCCAAAACATAGCTATGAACTGCTAATTGCTTTTCCAGGAAGCTGACTTTGGACTCCATGGTGGCATCTGCAACCTCCCAGGCATTCTTTATCTTTGCTATCTCACCACCCTTTATGGCCTTATCCACCTCTGTGCCCATCTCTTCTTCAAGTTTAGTCAACTTCTCGCTAACCTCAGTAAGGGCACCCTCCATCTTCTCCATAATGCCCTTCTGTTTATCAAAGATCTCCATAGTCTTCTCTTCGTTCTCATCGAGCCGATCATCTGCTACTCTTACAGCAGAGATATCTGCTTCGCTAATCAGACCCGTCTTCTCCAGATTACCAAACTCCTCTTCCATTTTACTCTCAGCTGATGCAATATCCTTTTTGATCTGGACTGGATCCTCGCCCAACAGAAATCCATGGACCGCTAGTGACTTTTCTAAGAAAGCGATCTTTGCCTCCATAGCAGCATCTGCAGTTTCCCAGCCTGACCCTGTGATCTCTCCCAAATTCCTGTTTATCCGAACCATGCCCCTGTTGCCTATCATGGCTATGCCCAGAGCAATAACAATCATCACCACAAACCCTAATCCTAACTTCTTCCCAATAGTCATTTGCATTGTCCACCTCCTTTTTTGGGGATCCTTTTTTGGGGACGTCTTACTGTGCTATAAGAATATTAATTACAACGAGTTACACTCCCTGCAATTCTAATTCTCTATATTAATGGACTGCTTTCTTCTTGGGAACCGCTTTTGATACTATCTTAAGAAGCGTTCCTTATTATTTTATCTATGCTATTTTTTTGCACGCTTATCCGTCGGCCACTCTGGTAGCCCTATTAGTTCATACATCTTTGCAAAACAGTAGTCTGCGAATAGACGGCGCGTTTCCCTGCTTAACTCATTGAAGGCGATGCCATATTCATATAAATCTTTTTCTGCCCTGTTGAGCCTTGTGATTTTTCCTTTTAATTTAAGCGCCTCTGACTCATTGTCGCCTAAAAATATCTGGAGCGCGACATCTGAGTTTAGGGACAGTTCCTCTGTAACTAAGAGAAGGCAACCTCCAGCTGACATATCCTTTGTCACTGCACCCTTATGATTTCCTTCTCCCCCTATGATCTTGTACTGTACCTTTATAGGTACGTCCAGCCTGGCAGTCTTGCGAAGTTCATTAAAATCTTCGCTGTGCGTTATCTGGCGCAGGACAGTTGGTGCCGCTAACGGCTTCGGCTCGAGTTTCTTTACTTGCTTTTTCTTTCTGACCATATAGTGCCTCCTGAATCACCTTATGTCATTGCGAGGAGCGAAGCGACGAAGCAATCTTGTTTTTGAGATTGCTTCGCTTCGCTCGCAATGACCCTTCGGGTCATTTCTTCACATAAATCCGTGCCTTGCGGTCATACTCAATAAACTTATCCTTTAAATCTCCCCAGATTGACTCAACATTACCTAATATAAGAAACCCTCCCTTATTTAATGCACCCCAGAATCTCTCTAATACCTGAGCCTGAAGGCCCTTGCCAAAATATATTAGAAGGTTTCTACATGAGATGATATCCATATGGTCTAAAGGAATATCAGCTATGACATCATGATATTGAAAATTCATATAACCTGGCCATTCTTCACGAACCCAGAAACGACGATTTCCTATATCGTAAAAATATTTAAGGATAAGGGCCTTTTTGTCCTCTGGTATACGCTTAAACTGAGGCGCCTCATAAACGCCTTCCGTTGCCTTGGCCAAGGCAGTAGCGTCTATATCGGTCCCGTAAATACTTAATTTATAGTTAGCCAATCTTGTGCCTAAAAATTCTGCGATGAGCATTAATATAGAGTATGCCTCTTCTCCGGATGAAGACCCGCAGCTCCAGATGCGCACTATGTTTGAATGCAAGTCCTCTTTTTTTGCAAACATATCCGGGATTGCCTTTTTTTCAATTACCTCAAATACGTGTGAATCGCGGAAGAACTCTGTTACGTTTATGGTCATTGCGTCCATCAAGAGGTCCATCTCTTGAGGATGAAATTTTAGATACGCAAGGTATTGTTCAAAAGTATCTCGCTTTGTGGCCCTGACACGCGTCATCAGGCGGCGGGCTAAGATATTCTCTCTATACTGAGAGAAATCCAGATTCCGTTCTTCCCTGATCCTGTCGAGTATCTTTTCTAAGTATGGGTCTTTTTGTTTTATCATAACTCCATGTCTCGTATATCGTATATTGTATATAGTATGTCGTATATCGTAAAAACTTGAATTTCGCATTAAACGATATACTATATACGACATACGATATACGAATTAATGTCGCGGTTTCGCTCCCACCGCTTTTGCTGCCTCCATGAGCTGCACAGTAATGTCTGCCTTTGTCTGCGCTTTTAGCTGATTCCATTTTGTATAGACATTACCTAATTCTGTCACCACATACCTTGCAGGCAGACGATTCAGCGTATACGCAGCAATATCCTCTCTGCACCGCTCGCACTTGCATGCCTTTTTTAATTGTGCTAATACACTATTTAACTCTTCCACTACTGCATCTTCCATATAATTTCTGTACGCCATAGCTTCCTCCTAATTATGCTCCTTGTACGGCCGATTCAATCTCTCAGCTGCACCCTTTAACGAAAAACCCTCGTTTTCTACCATATTTTTAATCTCAATAGCAATAGCTATGTCCTCTTCAGAATAACGCCTTGCAGGCTTTGAGCCGTTTCCAACATGAGCCGGAGAGATTATTCCTACTTGCTCCCAATATCTCAATCTTTCAGGAGAAATACCTATCTTCTGGGTTGCCTCGGTTATACCAATCTTTTTTTCCTTTCCCAGAATCATGGAAAATCACCTCAAATGCTCTACTGTAACCGTTTTCAGGTCCTTTATTAAAGGAAAGTATGCCCTACGCCCTCCCCTTTGTCAAGGGGACTTGTCAAGGGGACGTCTTACCTTGGTTTAACTTCTTTCAACTAAATAAGTTACAAAGCTTATGATTCCAGCCTTAACTTCTTTAATTTTTTTTGAAAGAAAATACTCGCGAAATGCGTCTTATATATAAATAAAGAAGAAGTAGTACGAATGACTGTCAGCAAAAGCCTTTCACTTATAAGGGTAGCTGCTTACAAGACAAAGATTATCGACAAAAAACTACTTG
>CAYULJ010000022.1:0-1913 GCA_964445715.1 uncultured Planctomycetia bacterium | reverse complement strand
ATTCTCTCACCACTGGTGAGAGAATTATCCTGGACGCATAATGTGGTCATACTGCATTGTACTCGTAGCATAGAAGAAAAAGAATTTTATCTCAAGACTTGCGTAAGAGAGAGATGGTCTAAGCGTGAACTTGAAAGGCAAATAGATTCCTCTCTTTTTGAACGCTTCATGCTTTCCAGGAAAACAGATAAATTAGTACCTCGTACTAAAGAAAAAAATATGCTGGCACATTTTAAGGAGGACTATGTGTTCGACTTTCTAGGGCTAAAAGATGATTTTGCAGAAAAGGATCTACGCAATGCCATTGTAACTAACCTGAGACAATTTTTTCTCGAGCTTGGCAGGTATTTCACATTTATAGGAAGTGAGCACAAAATAAGCGTTGGCAATGAAGATTATAAAATAGATCTATTATTCTACCATAGACTCATGAAGTGCCTTGTGGCAGTTGAATTAAAGATTGGGGATTTTAAACCAGAATATATAGGCAAAATGCAGTTCTACCTTACTACGCTCGATGAAAAATATAAGTTGAAAGAAGAAAATCCATCTGTAGGTCTGATCCTTTGTAAGTCAAAAAATGAAGAAGTAGTGCGAATGACTGTCAGCAAAAGCCTTTCACCTATAAAGGTAGCCGCTTACAAGACAAAGATTATTGACAAAAAACTCCTTGAAAGGAAATTACATTCTCTGCCTTGGCCTGAATTTTAAAGATGGTGATAATAATGCCTAGAACAGCCAGAATATTACCAGATGAAGGATTTCTCCATGTTTTCACAAGAGGTAACAATAAAAGATATATTTTCCGAAAAGAGCGTGACTTCAAAATCTATCTGGAATTACTAAAGAAATATAAAGAACGCTTTAATCTTGTTATTTATCACTATGTATTGATGTTCAATCATATTCATTTATTATGTAAAATATGCACTGAAACAAATCTTGCTAAGCTTATGCAAGGATTGGGATTATTCTATTCGAATAGGTACAGAAAAAGATATGAATATACAGGGCAATTTTGGCAAGGAAGGTATAAAAACAATATTATAGCCAATGACGGGTATCTATTAAGGTGTGGCTTGTATATTGAAAGAAACCCGGTTGAAGCAGGGCTCGTGAATCTTCCCGAGCAATATCCATGGAGCAGCTACTGCGCATATGCATTAGGTGAAAAAGATGATATTATCGACATAGATCCATTGTTTAAGACCTTAGGTAAAAATGATGATGAACGAAGAAAAGTATATATAGAACTTATGAAAGCTACGATTGAAAACTTCAAGCAAGGTAAATTAGATAATTTGGAATCGTTAGGCTTGTAATTTGAATAATTAATTAGGGTTAGGAAAAGGTAAGACGTCCCCTGCTTATTTTGTATATCTGGAGATTACTTTGTCCCAGAGACCCTGGGATTGAGATTTTAGGATTATTTCGGTGAGTTCGCGGACTGCGCCTTTGCCGCCATGTTTCTGCGTGATGTAGTGACTGATAGCCTTAATTTCGGCTACAGCATTAGGAGGTGCTACTGCAAAGCCAGCCCTTTTTATTATAGACAGGTCCAGAAGATCGTCTCCCATGAAGCAAACTTCTTCATCCTTTACCCTGAATTTCCTGAGGACCCTCTGGTAGATTTTGAGTTTATAATGACTTGAATATACTGCGGCGACACGCATATCTTTGGCTCTTTTCATTACTGCTCTGGTTTTTTTGGCTGTGATTATTACTGTTTTTATTCCGGCTTTACGAAGTAAGTATACACCAAGTCCATCATTTACGTTAAAGAATTTCAGTTCGTCACCGAAGTTGTCGTAGACAATGCGGCCGTCTGTGAGGACGCCATCGACATCTAGTATCAACAATTTTATGTTTTTTGCGCGTTCTTCTATCATGGAAACAAATATTCTTCTCGACTT
>CAYULJ010000021.1:7347-17187 GCA_964445715.1 uncultured Planctomycetia bacterium | reverse complement strand
AAATTATTCCCTTAAGTTCACATTTTAACATTGTTAAAATGTGAACTTAAGGGGTATTCTAGCTGACTAACTTGTAATTCTTAAAGATATATGATATATTTAGAAATATGCGCATCTCTATTATTATGCCAATAATCGTTTTCTTTGTAGTAGTGACTACTCTAGCCAGTTTGCACGCCGATACTCTAATCATGAAAGATAAGAATGAGATCAAAGGATTAGTTGTAGAAGAATATATAGACAGAATTGTATTGAGCACTACTGGCGGCGAGAAGACTTTTTTTAAAAAGGATATCGATGCAATTCAATATGACACACCAGAACAAAATTTCATGCAGTTAGGAAAAGAATATGATAAAAAAGAACTGTATGAAAAGGCAGCATTTTATTACAAGAAGGCGTTGGACTTGAATCCTGATTACAAAAAGGCGAGAGATGCTTATTTGGCTATGCAGACAAAGATATGGAGAAAAGAAGACAAGATGACCAAGAAAGAGTTCAATCGCAGGAATATGATAAAAGATTGGCGGGAAAACAGGTATAAAACAGCCTTTTCGCCAGCCAAGGATAAAAAGCTTATCCTAGAGGAAGGGCTTGGTATTTTGCTGGCACAGGAAGGCGCTATTTTTATAATAGAGAAAGTAGTCCCTTTTTCTAGCGCAGATAAGGCAGGGATTAAAAAAGGTGATATTCTTATAAGCATATGGGGGGAACATATATCGCATCGTAAAATAGACGAAATCATCGACGATTTAATCGGACCAAAGTATTCAGAGGTAAGGATATCTTTAGAGAGAGATGTCCCTGTGTTAATAGAAGACATAAGGCCCGATAAGGATCTATACAAAGGTCTTGGGGTTTTATTGGACTTCGAATATGAAGGCCTCAAAATACAAAAAGTTGCACCTGAAAAAATAGGGAAAAAGGCAGGGTTTAAAAAAAGCGATTTTGTTATGGCTATAGACGGTGAATCTACAAGATACTCTCCTCTAGATAAAATTATCGGATATATAAACAATGCAAAGAATAAAGAAAAAATTATTTTTACCATTAGAAGGACACTAATTTTACGAAGAGGAGGCAAATGATGTTGCCGAGTAGGGTTTTTAGAAGAAAATATTTTGTAAAAAGAGGTTTGCAATTTCGATACATAGGGGTAGTTTTTGGGATAGCACTTTTAGCATCTATAGTAGCAGGATACACTGTGTTTATAACAGGGTGGACTCTTCTAGGCGAGAAACTGGCTAGCGTATATCCTCAAGGGAGGCTCATCCAGGTTTTTAGAACGGCAAATGTGGCATTGGCGAGAAATCTTTTATTTGTGTCGCCTCTAATTTTCATACTAGGTCTTTTGTTTTCTCATAAAATAGCAGGCCCTTTATACAGAATCGAGAAAAGTGTTTATGAAATCTCAAAAGGCAACCTATCCCTTAAGATTAAACTTAGGAAAGGTGATGAACTCTTGTCACTTGCCGGCACTATAAATAACATGACAGAAAATATTAATAAAACCATGGTTTCTAGCAAAGAGGCTATGTCTGAAATTCAAAAAGATATAATCGAAATTAAAAAAGCAATTTCCAGTCAACCTTGCGATTCTCGATCAGCAGAATCTTCCATAGTCAGTCTCCAGCACCAGGTAAAAAGCATCACCGATTCCTTGGATAAATGGACCACCTCACCTACTTAATATATACAAAATAGGGGACAGACACCTATTTTTTCGCGATCTATTTTAAAGAAAAATAGGTGTCTGTCCCCTATTTTGTATTGAACTTAAGAGAGGGTTGACAAGGGGTCAGAGCTTTGTTATACTGACAGCAACGTATGCGGATTTGTCATGTCATAACAAAGCCTGAGCTTGGTGGCGCACAGCTTTCCACCTTAAATATCCTTTCAAATCTTCCAAGAGACAAATACGATATTTCTATCGTTACTTCCACAAGAGGAATACTTGCTTCGGAATTCAGAGATTTAGGCATAAAATGCATATTTTCGTCATTTTTGGACAGAAAAATTAATCCCCTATTAGATATATTGGCATTAATCCATATATTGCTTGTATATATAAGACTGAAGCCTCATATCGTTCATACCCATAGTTCAAAGGCAGGTATTATCGGCCGATTAGCGGCGCGATTGGCAGGTGTGCGCATTATCATACATACAGTGCATGGTTGGTCTTTTAATGATTATCAGCCTGTTTTCCTGAAAAGGTTTTATGTGTTTCTTGAGATGATGTCAGCGAGATTCACTACAAAAATCATCTGTGTTTCCAGAAGAGACATAGAAACAGCATTAAAGCACAAAATAGCGCCCAGAGAAAAGCTCGCCTTCATAAAATATGGCATTCCTATTCCTGAATTCAAGAGAGACCCTGTAAATCGTTTACAAAAGAAAAGAGAATTAGGCATTGCAAATGATGACCCTGTAGTGGGCATGATATCTTGCCTTAAACCCCAAAAGTCTCCCGAAGACTATATCAGGGCATCAATGAAGATTCATGAAAAAATGCCAGGCGTGAATTTTTTGCTTATAGGCGATGGCGTTTTGAAAGAAAGATGCAAAAGATTGTTGGCCGCCGGATCTTTAAACGGAAGATTTATCTTTGCAGGGTGGAGGAGAGATGTGTCGGATATCCTAAGCATATTAGACGTGGCGGTGCTTACCAGTAAATGGGAGGGGATGCCTATTTCCATAATAGAGGCTCTTCTCAAAGGGTGCCCTGTTGTTGCTACTGATGCAGGTGGCACAGCAGAGTTATTAAAAGACGGCGTGACAGGTTATATTACGAAGCCAGGATCTTATGAAGAAACAGCCAGAAAAGTCCTAAAGATTCTTAGCGAACCTTCTCTTCTTAATAAGATGAAGAAAGAGGCTCGTTTGTCTATAGATGATTCCTTCGGGCTCAACAGAATGGTTGAAGAAACGGAAAATTTATACAGGAGGTTGATATGATCTATGCCGCTATTGTTTTTGTCGCTTTTCTTTTAGCAGCGTTTTTATCGCCCGCTACTATAAAATTAAATATCTCTTCTAAGCCTAAGAAAGGAGAAACAAAAGGCAAGCCATGCCTTGGAGGACTTGCTATCTTTGCGGCATTTGCCATAACATCTGTCTCGGTATATTTTTTTAAAGGGTTCTATGACGGCAAGTTTATAGGGTTGCTTGTTTCATCAATATTTATAATTCTGTTGGGATTCATAGACGACATAAAAGACTTGAAACCGATCATAAAGATACTATTAGAATCGGCAGCGATTGTTTTTCTTATATTATCCGGCTTTGTTACAAAGATCTCATTTTTACCAGTATGGTGTAATATCTTAATCACATTTGTATGGCTTTTATTTATTGCGAATGCCTTTAACCTTCTTGATATAGTGGACGGGTTGGTCTCGGGGCTAGTAATTATTATTTCTCTGACATTGCTAATCATAGCATTAGCAAATAGTGATATTCTTTCTAGCATTGCCTTGACTGCCTTGATAGGTGCACATCTGGGATTTTTGAAATACAACTACCCTCCAGCAAGAATTTATATGGGGGATACCGGAAGTTTATTTTCAGGTTTTTTGTTAGCGACTATTGCTATAAATATAAGCTATGCGTCTCTAGAGAAACCAATTGCACTAATAACGCCTCTATTAGCAATGAGCCTTCCTCTGTACGATACGCTTTTTTTAATAATAATGCGCATAAGGAAAGGAAGATCAATTTTTAGCAAGAGTGATGATCATTTTGCTCTGAGATTGGCAGTTATGGGGCATAGTGCGCGTAAGAGCTTATGGATCATGTATGGTTTTAGCATTTTTCTGGCAATTTCGTCATTAATAGTAGCTTTTGGCCTTAATCTGGCAGCGACAATAGCGTTAATAGCTGTATTTTTTGTTTTTATTGTCATGGGAAAGAAGGTAGGAGTCGTTAAGATAGAGGATAAGAAGTGATCAAAGTCCAAGGTAAGAACAGTATAGCGATTTTAGGTGCAGGTTTAGCAGGCTTGAGTATGGCCTATCACTTGGGACGAGGTTATTCCTTGTTCGAGAAGGAAGACGAAGTAGGCGGTATGGCAAGGTCTATACGCAGAGACGGTTATACGTTTGACTATGACGGACATCTCTTGCATTTCAGGAACGAATATGCGTTTTCTTTGGTTAGCGAAATTTTAGGCGGAAACCTAGCCCCTCATAAGCGCAATTCATGGATATATTCCAAAGGTAGTTATACGCGATATCCATTTCAGGCAAATTTTTATGGGCTTCCAAAAGAAGTCATAAGGGATTGCCTGGTGGGTCTTATAAGAGCGAATGGCGTCAATGGGACTAAGTCGATTACAAATTTCGAAGAGTGGATAAACAGGGCTTTTGGATCAGGCATTGCTAAACACTTTATGCTGCCCTACAATAGAAAATTTTGGACAATGGAGCCTTCTAGACTGACGTGTGATTGGCTGGATGGTTTTGTACCTGTGCCAACACTCGAAGATGCAGTAACAGGCGCCATATCGAGCAATACAAAGGCATACGGGTATAATCAGAGGTTCTGGTACCCTGTGAAGGGTGGTATACATGAAGTCGTAGAAGGTTTTTTGCAAAGAATAAACAATGTTCATTTGAATAAAAAAGCTGTAACTATAGATCAGCGCAGGAAAGAGATCATTTTCGAAGATGGCACTATAACAAAATTTAAACACTTAGTTACTACGATTCCCCTCCCTGAACTTTTCAAAATAATTGTGAATATTCCGAAGGAGATAAAAAAGGCATTTTTAATGCTCAGGTACACGTCTATTTTTGTTGTGAATCTAGGTATTGTTAAAGACGATGCAGCAGAGAGGCATTGGGTATATTTTCCAGAAGAAAAAGTCACTTTTTATAGGGCTGGTTTTCCTACGAATTTCTCGATGGATGTGGCTCCTCCTGAAAGGATGTCGATATACGCGGAGATATCTTATTCGAATAACAAGCCTATAGATAAAGAAAAAGCAATCTCTGGCACCATAAGAAATTTAAAGGATATCGGTATCATCTCTAATGAAAATGAAATAGAGATCTGCTTACCCATAGACATTAAATATGGCTATGTTGTTTATGATGAGAACCGCAAATGGGCTGTCCAGACTATAAAAGATTATCTCAAGCGATTCGGTATTCATACAATAGGTCGATACGGCAGCTGGAAGTATATGTCTATGGAGGACGTGATTTTAGAAGGAAAGGATATAGCAACGTCCTTAAGTTCACAATTTAACAATGTTAAAGTGTGAACTTAAGGATAGAGGATCGTGGCCACTTATATATTAGGCATATCTTGTTTTTATCATGATAGTGCGGCAGCGCTGATAAAAGACGGCGAGATCGTTGCAGCTGCACAAGAGGAGAGGTTTACCCGCAAGAAGCATGATTTTAGCTTTCCAGAAAACGCTGCAAGCTATTGTTTACAGGAAGCTAATATAGAAGTAAAGAACCTTTCTTTCGTGGCTTTTTATGATAAACCGCTTTTAAAATTCGAAAGAATACTTTTAACGTATATCTCTTATGCGCCTTTAGGTTTTAAATCTTTCTTTAAAGCTATGCCTCTGTGGCTCAAGGAGAGGTTGTGGATGTCTCATCTGATATCTGAAAAATTAAATTTTCACGGAAAGATTTTATTCACTGAGCATCATGAGTCACATGCTGCAGCAAGTTTTTATCCCTCGCCGTTTAAGGAGGCGGCGATCCTTACTATGGATGGAGTGGGTGAATGGGCTACAGCCAGTTTTGGAGTTGGTAAAGACAATGATTTTGATTTACTGTATGAAATCAAATTTCCGCATTCTCTGGGGCTCCTATATTCTGCATTTACATATTATACAGGATTTAAAGTGAATTCAGCAGAATACAAGGTGATGGGGCTTGCACCTTATGGTGAACCAAGATATGCGGATTTGATTTTAAAAGAATTTGTGGACTTGAAAGAAGATGGTTCTTTTAAGCTTAACATGAGGTATTTTAATTATTGTGCTGGGCTAACAATGACAAATAAGAGGTTTGATAGACTATTTGGAGGTCCGCCGAGAAGACGTGAGACAAAGATCACACAGAAAGAAATGGATCTGGCAAGATCTGTGCAGGCTGTTACCGAAGAAGTTATGCTTAGAGTGGCTAGGCATGTATATAAAATTACAGGGCAAAAGAACCTGTGTCTTGCTGGTGGAGTTGCTCTGAACTGCGTGGGGAATGGGAAGGTCTTAAGAGAAGGACCTTTTGAAAAGATGTGGATACAACCTGCTGCGGGAGATGCAGGTAGTGCAGTAGGCGCAGCGCTAAGGATATGGCATAAATATCTTGGCAACAAACGAGAGGCAAGCAATCTCAAGGATAAACAAAGAGGATCATATCTAGGTCCGGATTATTCTGATGCATATATCGAAACTTATTTTAGAAAGAACGATATTCCATATAAGAAGTTTTCGCGAGAGGAGCTTCTTAAACAGACAGCTTCACTTATTGCCAATGAGAAGATAATAGGGTGGTTTCAGGGGAGAATGGAGTTCGGGCCCAGGGCCTTGGGCGCGAGGAGCATAATAGGCGATGCCCGTTCTTCAGAGATGCAGTCGCGCATGAATCTAAAGATAAAGTTCAGAGAATCTTTTAGGCCTTTTGCACCTACGGTCCTGGCTGAAAGGGCAGGAGATTATTTTAAAATAAATTCCGAGAGTCCTTATATGCTTTTAGTAGCTAATGTACAGGATAGCATTCTAAACAAGAAACCTGATGAAGAGCCGCAGGGTTTTGATAGATTAAAAGTAATTCGTTCCAAGATCCCGGCTATAACGCATGTGGATTATTCTGCAAGGCTTCAGACTGTATCATCTGATAGTGAAAATAGAATTTATTATGACATGCTCAATGAATTTTATAAACAGACAGGTTGCCCTGTAATAATAAATACGTCTTTTAATGTAAGAGGAGAGCCTATAGTAGGTGCCCCCGAAGATGCCTATAGATGCTTCATGCGTACTGACATGGATTATCTTGTAATAGGGAGTTTTATTCTGGACAAAAAGACGCAGCCAAAAGAGAAGCATGAGGCGGGGGAGTATTTTGAACTTGACTAAGAGATGGGCTTTTAATTCGCTTAAGTTTACACTTTAACATTGTTGAAGTGTAAACTTAAGCAGTGGGAAGTTGGTTATGTCGGATAGCGTGAAAGAGCTTAGGAAGTTTGGGTTTCAGCTTGGTTTGGCCATGAACATACTAGGTTTTATTATGTTTTTGCGCCATAGGGAGCACTTTATATGGTTTACCTCGATAGCCTCCTTGCATCTAGTTCTTGCTATTGCCTATCCACGGGCACTGATAATCACCAAGGCAATCTTGGATTTTATTATTAAATCCATAGGTCAGGCAGTCAACATAGTTACTTTACTATTCGCTTTTTATTTTATATTTACGCCTGTTGGAATATTATGCAGGCTTCTCAGAAAGGATCTGTTGAGCCAGAGAATAGATAAGAAGGCTTCATCTTATTGGATAAAGAGAAAACAGGATATTTTTTCAAAAGCGTATTACGAACGCATGGGTTGAGAGATGAATTTATACAGCAAGGTCAAAAAAATAATAACACAAAAACAGATCATAAGAAGTATGGTAATAAAGAACCTAAAGGATAAATATGTCGGGTCTGTCTTGGGTATTTCATGGGCGATTATAAATCCTTTGCTGGTTATGTTTGTAATCGTTTTTGTCTTTACCAAGATCATGAATGCAGAAGTAAAAAATTTTCCTTTGCTTGTGCTGAGCGCGTTATTACCCTGGTTTTTCTTTGCGAATTCCATAATGGAGGCTACTACTTCGATGAGATCCAGCATCAATATATTGAACCAGTTCGTCATAACCCGTGAAATAATACCCATATCCTTAGTCTTGGCTAATTTTGTCAACTTTTTGTTTGGGTTTGTAGTAATATTGCCGATATTTACTGTTTTTAATCCAGAAGTGGCGAAGTATTTATTGTTACTGCCTCCTATAATGCTTTTACATTTTATATTTACGCTTGGTATCTCTTTGTCCTTTAGTGTGATTAATGTATATTTTAGAGACCTGTCTCAATTTTTAAATGTCGGATTGATGTTTTTATTTTGGTTGACACCCATATTTTATTTTTTAGAAATGGTCCCTAAAGGGTATCAAAAGTTCATAATAGCCAATCCTGTTACGTGTTACGCAGTGATTTACAGGTCTATATTATATTATGGTTCTAGCGGTGGAGGCTTTATGTGGTTGCTCGCATTTGCGTTTAGCTTTATCAGTATAGCGAGTGGGTATTTTTTGTTTGCAAAGAATGAAAGCGGCATTCTCAAGCATCTGTAAAATTAAAAAGACTATATGAATCTTATTTCCCTAAGAGATGTCTGGTTGAAATACAAGATAGAGTTTAAGGAAGATGGCAGGATTGTTCCTGAAGATTTTTGGGCGCTAAAAGGGGTAAACATCGATATTAACAGGGGAGAAGTCATAGGCATTATAGGAGAGAATGGGGCAGGTAAGACCACGATACTTAAATTGATAGCAAGTATGTTGGTATCGGATAAAGGCAACATCGAAGTAAACGGTACGGTATCCGCTCTCATGGAAATAGGAGCTGGTTTTCAAAAAGATCTAACAGGGAAGGAGAATATATATATTATTTCTTCGCTCTTTGGTCTTTCGGATTCAGAAATAGAAGAAAGGTATGACCATATAATAAACTTTGCAGGTATAGGCAGGTTTATAAATGCTCCTGTAAGAATATATTCTCAGGGCATGTATATGCGCCTGGCTTTTGCTATAGCAATACACATAAATCCGGATATATTGCTTATCGACGATACATTTGCTGTCGGAGACATTGATGCCCAGCGTAAATGTATCAATAAGATATTCGAGCTCAAAGAACAAGGCAAGACTATTATTTTCGTTACCCAGGATACAGAGATGTCAAAAAGGTTGTGTACCAGAGCGATATTTATCAGAGAAGGGATTATTATCAAAAAAGGCCCGGTAAATGAAATATGCAGCTACTATGAAGAGTCCGTAGGCGATAAGAAAGGTATAGCTATTTTACAAAATGGCTTATTGGGAATAATCTTTAATAACGGCAAGCTTGTCTTGAGATGGAAGGATAGGACCATTACGTCTAATCTATCAGGACACACTGCGATGTTTTCTTTGGGGCGCGAATATTTATCTACGACCGCGGTCTGGCAGGTTCGGGAATCTAAGTTAAGGAATGAAATACTTGTAACCGGAGAATGGCCTGATATAGCTGTTAGTCAGCACTGGAGGATACTTATTTTAAGTGAGAAGGAGTTTATCTGGGAAACAGTGATGGAGGTGCATGATAAGACTCATATAGAGAAATTTCAGGCATCTGCTATCTTTGCAGATGAGTACAAGGGTTGGTTTACTCTGTCCAAAGAAACGGATTTTCCTAACACATTTCTCCATACAAGAAAATGGGAGTGCACTAAGGTCGACGACATGCTTGATAGAGTGATAGGGGTGAAGGGAAGCGGCAAGGCTTCTGAGTCTTTACCAGTGGTTGTTTTTGATAGAGTCCATGATAGCCTACAGATGGTATCTTATGCGGGCAATACGGGATCCGAGATAAAAGGGAGAGTCGTTACATATGAGGTTTTCCCTGTAGATCCAAATAGGCCATATACCCAAGGAAAGCATAGATGTTTTTCTTCAAAGGTAAAGATCTTCGAAAGCGAAAAAGACGAGAAACTAAAGGATTATCTTTCTGGCACCAGGGATATAATGCACGAATCCGCTATTATCCGTAAAAATCTACTAAGCCTCTTTTGCAAAAACC
>CAYULJ010000021.1:0-7326 GCA_964445715.1 uncultured Planctomycetia bacterium | reverse complement strand
AGATTGAAATATATTGCGAAGATACATTGATAAGTCAAGGATCTGGCCTAGATACGAAATTTATATCAGAAGGCAAGGAGTATATCGCGCGGCTCGGGCATTGGGACATACGCAAGAAAAGCAATGAGAAGATTGTTATTTCCATTAGCTGGGACGGAGATCCACCTTTTAGGCAAATATGGAAGCTATTTTTACAGGAAGATAACTCGATTGTCTGGTGTATAGAAATGAAGGTAGATAGAAAAATAAAGATAAAAAACAAGGAAACCGAGATTCTTCTTAAGAGTGAATACGAAAAGTGGATTACAACAGATGACGAGGGGGGGTTTGAGAGGATCGAGAAAAAGGGAAACGGGGTTATTTTAAACAAATATATAAATCGAAGGATCGGGTTAGAAAGCATTTGTACTGCAGATGATTTTGTGTTGCCAGATATAGCATTTGATTGCGAAGACAAGGCTCCTAAGGCTACATATATTGTAAAGACGACAGAACCGGTAGATGCTTCGATATTGCGATATCTGGAGATAGACTTCAAGGAAAATCTCTATATCGCCAAGGGAAAACGTGAGTATTTTAAAGGCAGGGTAAAAATAAGTAACAATGGGGAAGAAAAGCCTGCTCCGCCAAAATCCATAGAAAAAAGATCTCTTGGCTCAAAGAAAAAGAAGGAGTCATCCGATAAAATACAATCAGGAAGACTGTCTTTGTTTTTTGACGATGGAAGAGGTAGATTGCTTTGGAATGGCGTAGAGTTCACTAAAGGGCTAGGCCTTTACTCGTCAGTTTATTTTATAGACAGGTGGCACGATTCGTCCCAGGCGTTCTGGGAAATACAAGATAAAGAAAAAGGTAGGCTTGTTGCAATCGGTCATTGGCCCAGGGTGCCTGTGACGCAGATTTGGGAGATCAACATGCTTAGCGAAGACAATATTTTTTGGAAAATAAAAAGAAATACATGGGAAGACATAGGTCCGCAGAGAGAACAGGTGAGTGTTATGATTTCTGATCGATATGTGAAATGGTGGGTCGGCAAGAGAGCGCAAGGAAGATTTTTAGAAGGTTTCAGCAAACATAATGGTATTTTTTGGGATAGATTATGGGGCAGCAGCTCGACATTACCCATGAGTGTTAAAAAATGTAAAATCAAAAAAACAATGCTTAATCAACGATTTTTACCAGGAGTCGTTTTTAATGGCAGCGAAGGACTGGATATACTTTATTCCGCAATAGAAAACACGGATGATCTGTTTGAAGCGCGCGTTCTTCAGTACGAACTGGCTCCGTCAGGCCAAAGAAGAGAGTTAAAAGAAGAAGATTTATGTTTTGAAGGGCAAATAAAATTGACCACATAGAGTGTTAAATGAACCCGTTTAGTCCCAGCCTTTATTTAAAAGATAACTTGTTGGATACCAGGAAGCCTTCGTATTTTAGCGTAGAAGTGTCTTCTAGGTGTATTATGAAATGCAAGATGTGCTATGCATGGAAGAAGAAATACGAAAAGGATCTGAGGCTACCGACATTGAATGAGTGGGCTTGTTTCATGGATCTTTTGTCTGGTTTCAATGACAATGCGGTCAAGATGAATTTTTCCGGGGCAGAACCATTGGCTGATAAGATGAGCTTGAAAGTAGCTGATCTTGCTGCAAAAAAAGGTTTTTTTACAATGATGTGCACCAATGGTTTTCTGGTAGACCAGCAGATGGTTAGAGATATAGTAGAAGCTGGGTTAAAGGTAGTAATAATATCTCTGGATGGAGCACATAGTAGTACACACGATTTTTTAAGGGGCAAGAGAGGAGCCTATGATAGAGTGATGCAGGCGATAGAATTCCTTTCTGACTATAAAGACAAGATCGAGATCGGCATTCAGACGATCATTTTAGAGAAAAATATGGATGAGATCATTGAGTTGACCGATTTTATCAATAGAGATGATAGGGTCAAATTTATTAATTTTCAGGCCGTAGCCAATCCTTTTGGCAGTCCGCTTGACAAGACATGGCATAAGAAACACAAATATGATTTTCTGTGGCCGCAGGATACCATAAAGGCCCATCGATTGATCGATGATCTGATAAGATTGAAAAAATCAGGTTATAAAATATCAAACCGGATGCCTCAATTGGAGATGTTCAAGAGGTATTTCGAAGACCCACGGTCTTTTATCAGAAGAGATAGATGTAATGTGGATTTCTATATGAGTGTTGACCAGCTCGGTGACGTGTATATGTGTTGGCTTAAAAAACCCATAGGCAACATAATGCGTAATAATCCAAAGGAGATATGGTATTCTGCCGAAGCTGACCAGAGGAGAAAGGAAATCAGGAGTTGTAAGACAAATTGTCATTTATTGGTTAATTGCGGCTACGAAGAATAGGTTTTATAGGAGTTAGTTTTGATTAGAAACATTAGAAAGAAAATAGATAGATATAAAAGTATACATGAGCAGGAAAAGGCAGAGACCCGCATGATTTGCAATGGAGATCTGAAGCTCTTTATAGATCAAGGCAACAACTTTAGAATACATTACAAGGGTATTGAGGTTACCAAGGCATCTGGTCTCGTAAGCGGCATGCTCTCAGAGGGAAAATGGCATAATTCCTCTGACTCGCAAATCGAAATAATAAAGCGGACCCCTGATCAAATAGTGGTTTGTTTTTCCATAGAAAGGCTACCTCTTAAGCAGGTGTGGGATTTACGGTTGCAACCAGAAGGAATACTCAGCTGGGATGTTAATATGCATATTACATCTCTTATTCGTATAGACCAAAGGAATGCTTTTATATTTTTGTCCAAGGCCTATAAGGATTGGGTTGCCCTTCCTGAAACAGGTCGATTTCCCTCTTGTTTTAGTCATGAATGGAAAAAGATGAATTCAAACGAAGACAGTGCGGATTTCATAGCGGCGCAGTCTTCTATGGAAGAGTACCCTAGTATAGTATTTAAAAAGTCCAAAGATTCAAAGGGTTTTTTGATCATCAATAACACAGACATGGCGCTGTCTTCTCGCGTACTTAAGATGTGGCTTGAGGAAGAAAGCGAATATTATCAGCCAGGTGTGTATCTATTATCTAGTGCCATTATAGAGTTTTATTCAGACAAGCCCGTATTGGCGAATATGGTAGAAGATGTACGAGAAGAAGAAAGAAGAAGAAAAAGAGAAGAAGAATTCAAGAAAGAAGAAGAAGAGAGAAGAGCAAGAGAAGAGCTCAAGAGACAGGAAGAGGAGAGAAAAAAAGAAGAATTGATAAGACTTCAAGAAGAGAAAGAGCGCCTAAAAAGAACTCATGAGGAGGATGAAAGATTGCGAACTCTTGAGGCAGAGCCTTTTAGGCTTTATATGGATAGAAATAATTCTTTCCATATTTACTATAAAGATTACGAGCTCACTAAAGGATCTGGAATAAATATAGGAATGCTCTCTGAGGGGAACTGGTATAGTTCGTCGAATTCTCAAGTCAGGATAGAGAGGCCGTCGCACGAAGAAATGGTCATTCATTTTGCGCACAATCAGCTTCCTCTTGCCCAGACATGGCACCTTGGTTTTAAGTCGTCCAATATGCTTACGTGGAAAGCAGAGCTAGAAATGAAGCAACCTTTGCGTATAGACAAAAAGAACGCAACTGTATTCCTGTCCAAATTATATAAGAACTGGATATCGCCTCCTCAGGAAGGCGTGTTCCCTGTTTATTTTAACTCAGAATGGCAGAAGGTGAATCCTTCTGAAAATGGCTTTGAATTCATAGGGCTCCGATCTTCCTTAGGAAATATGCCAGACGTAGTCCTTAAGAACCTTGGCAATGCAAAAGGCTTGCTGACGATTCAGAATACCGACATAAATCTGTCATCTCGAGTCTTGGAGTTTCAGCTCGAAGAAGAAAGCGAATATTGCAGGCCGGGGTCATACCCGTTTATCGATGCTATAGTCCATCTCTATCCTGACAAGGGCGCATTGAATGATATCATGCAAGATATACAAGAGGAGGAGAATAGAAGACAGGAAAAGGAGAGAAAAAAACAAGAGGAGGAGAATAGAAGACAGGAAGAGGAGAGAAAAAAACAAGAGGCGAAAGGGAGAGAGAAACTGGAACAGGAAAAGAAGTGCCGCGAAGAAGAGGAAAGAAGGAAGCAATTCAGGGATGATGTGGATTCAATTAAGACCGGCACACCAATGGTTATTTATGGCGATAATGAAGAATTGCACGATAAAATTAGTTCTGAGTCGGGGAGTTTTGTCAAAAACGTTTCAAAGATAAAAACCTGTAGGGGCAAGGATGTAAACATAAGGATTGGCATATCCAGATTTAACTTTTTCAAGCTTAATGATATCGCCCAATTTTGCAGTTCATTAGTGAATCAGCGTATAGACCTGCGTTCCGTTAGTTTAAATCTTTTCCCCGTAAGCAGGCTTTATTATAATTTTATTGATCATACAAGAGAATTGAGGCAGCGCGTTTCTTCGGTAAATATCGATTTTTTCATGGAAGACGAAAGATTGCTGGAGTTCTTGAATCGCATATCATCTCAAGCGGACCAATATAACGAAAAAGACCTTCTGAGGCTCCTTGGCGTAATATCCGAGCATGCTTTTATCGGGCCTCAGACAATAGTCATAGATACCTACCACCCATGTAATACAAATTGTATTCATTGCTGGATTCATACCCCTAAGCGCAGGTTGTCAGCCGACACCCTAAATTTAAAAATGGATTTCTCGTTATATAAAAATATTATTGACGATGCAGCAAGACTTCTGTGTGACGAGATTATATTTCAGGGTGACGGCGAGCCTCTGCTTGATAATAGATTTATCAGGATGGTACGATACGCTCGAGACAAGGGATTGAAGACCATATTTTTTACCAACGGTATTCTTTTAGATGAAGACAGGATTCAAAAGATAATAGATATGGAGGTTAGCGAGATATTCTGCAGCCTTCCTTCAGGGACCGACAAGACTTATGCCCTTATTAATTCTGCGAGAACAGGAGATACCTTCCATGAAATCGTAGGCAATCTGAAGAAACTTATTTCAGCGAGAAAAAGTTCTGGCAAAGAAAGGCCGCTACTGCAGATGACCCATGTAATTCATAATTTGAATTGCCATGAACTTGAGGAGATGTCAAAGATAGATGTTTATATAGGAGCAGATAGGTCCAGATTTTATCTTGCGCGCTTGGACGATAATATCAATTTTTTGAAGATAAAACCCCATCAGATAGATAAGATAAAAGGTTCTTTAAAAAAGATATCCTCGTGCTTAAAGAAAAACAACATAGAGCTCCAGGATAATATATATTTCCAGTTAAAAAATTATAATTCTGCTACTGGTTATTGGTCGGAGAACAAATTTTTAAAATCAGGATGTCCTGTTGGGTGGTTTTTCTCTCTGGTGTTGGCCAAGGGCGAAGTAAGCATGTGTTGTCATTTACGAGTTGTCGATTATCTAAAGAAAAAAAGATTTTATGATGCATGGACATCCGAGAATTATAACAAATTTAGAGTAAGCGCCAAGTATCTTACGAAAAACAAAGACATTGTCTTTCCAAACGGTGTAAAGCTTTATGATGAATTTTGTAATCATTGTGATACGCATCAGGTCATTTTAAGGATAAATGAGTTGCTGAGGGAATATAATTTGCACAGTTTTGCATAATTATCAATGACATGAAAATCTTACTTGTGAATTTACCTTGGAGGAGTTTTTTAAAGACAGGCGTAAGGGCTGGGTCCAGATGGCCGCATTTAAAGGGTTCGACCGAAAAGGATTACCTGCCTTTTCCTTTCTTCCTGGCTCATTCTGCGTCTTTGCTTAAAAAGAACGGGGTAGACGTGACCTTGATAGACGCGATTGCGGAGGATATGTTTTACGGTCAGTTTTTGAATGTGGTCCGAAATATAAATCCGGATTTGCTGGTCTGCGAGACGTCCACAGTGACACTCGATCATGATATGAGATTGTTATCTAAAATAGGTAGCGATATACCTGTGGCTCTCTGTGGTCCTGATGTCAATATGCGTCAACCTTCATTTCTTGAAGCGTATGATTTTGTGGACTATGTCCTCGTGGGAGAATATGAATTTACATTATTGGATTTAACCAGGCATCTAAAAACCGGGAGAAGATTAGACGGAGTGTCAGGGCTTATATATCGCAGTCCGCAGGGCGTCAAGGTTAATTTCCCGCGTCCTCTGAGCGCATTAGATGAATTGCCCTGGCCATTGCGCCAGCTGACACACATACATAGATATAATGATGCACCTGGAGATTTACCTACGCCGTCAGCTCAGATGTTGGCAAGTCGCGGTTGTCCCTATAAGTGTAAATTTTGCCTGTGGCCTCAGGTAATGTATCAAAGCAATCAATATAGAGTTAGAAACGTTACGGATGTAGTAAATGAAATGGAATACTTGGTCAAAGAACTGAACTATAAATCAATATATTTTGACGATGATACTTTCAATATAGGGAAAGAGAGAATGCTAAAGTTATGCAGTGAAATAAAAGAACGCAGATTAAATATACCGTGGGCTATTATGGCAAGGGCTGATCTGATGGACAAAGAGATGCTGGAAAAGATGAGAGGTGCAGGGCTTTATGCTGTTAAATATGGCATAGAATCTGCTACCCAGGGACTCCTTGATGGTATAGACAAGAATGCAGATATCAAAAAGGCAGAAGAGGTGGTCAGGCTTACTAAAAAATTAGGCATTAAAACTCATCTTACGTTTACCTTTGGTCTTCCGGGCGAGACTAAAGAAAGCATGCAGAAGACACTAGATTTTTCATTGAACCTGGATCCTGCAACGATCCAATTCTCCATAGCTACGCCTTTTCCAGGAACACAGTTTTACAAAGAGATGAAAGAAAGAGGTCATATAGTTTCTGAAAAATGGTCAGAGTATGACGGGAACCATAAGAGCGTCATGACATTGACTAATCTTACAAAGAAAGACATAGAGTGTGCTATAAGAACTGCTTATAAACGATGGGCAGAACATTGCGCAAAGAGGCGACGCTCCAAAAAAATAGATTTTTATCAATTACTTAAAAATTCTTTCAAGAAATACGGGTTTTTTGTGACACTGTTAAAGATTGTTATTTTTTTGAGACGCTACTTGTTTCCGTACATAAAAGAGAAGATATTTTATAAAAAAGAAATACGAGGAGACGTGAAGGAAAATGGTTTAAAAATCGGGAGACTTGCATTGGTCTTCGATAGAGGCTCTTTGGGTCTATACTGGGACGGGATGAGGTTGACAAAGGGTGAGGGCTTTGCAAGTTCTTTTAGAACAAAGGATAAAATATTAAAGAGAAAAGGT
>CAYULJ010000020.1:0-17459 GCA_964445715.1 uncultured Planctomycetia bacterium | reverse complement strand
GCTTTTTATCGGAAAAACTATAAAATCTATTATCCCCTATTATAACATGATCCAGCAAATCCAATTGGACTGCTTCACATGCTCTTCTCAGATTTTTGGTAAAAGCAATATCTTCCTCACTGGGTTCAGGGTCGCCCGAGGGATGATTATGGACCGCAATGATACTCGCTACAAAATTCTGAAGCGCCTTAGAGATGATTTCCCTGATATGAGGCGCTGCCTGGCCAACAGTCCCTTCTTCGACCTCGAAAATATCCATAAGGCGATTCTTGCTATCCAACAATAACACCTGAAATACCTCTTTCTTAATGTCTCTCAACCTCGGCATAAGTAGGTCTGCAACTTCTTTAGGAGAACTCACTTCGCAATTAGATTCTTTTTTCTCGCACAAAAATCGTCTGCCGATCTCAAACGCTACCCTTAAACGCGCTATCTTAGACTCGCCAATGCCCTTAAACTTTTTCAACTCCTGAATATCAGTATGGCTCATATTACGAAATGTCTCAAAACGATTGACAATGCCCCTTCCCAGATCCACTGCGCTCAACCCTTTTGAGCCATTCTGGAACAATATCGCCAAAAGCTCCGCATTGCTAAGAGTGTGCTCGCCGTATTTAAAAAGTCTTTCTCTGGGCCTCTCGCTCTTAGGCCATTTCTTTATGCTTTTATAACACGCAACTCTAGTCTTCTGCATAAATTAAGATTTGCCTTTCTTCTTAAAGTAATCAAGTAAGCGTCTTATATCGCTATTTGCGGATTTAGCGACCTGCATGCATATAAAAATCAACAATGAAAACTGCCAGCAATCCTCTGGTGCCACGATCAAGCCAGAATGCACATCTTCCCTTCGCTGCAAGTCGTCAGAATAATGCCCTATTGCCTTGTCAATATGACCATTAAAAATATCAAGACGATTGGTCTTATTGTCGTATTTCATGGACGGAAAATTCACTCCCCTCACGAGAAAAAAATTCGTGATTATATCCTGACCGAGCTCAAAATCTTTCTCAAAATCAAAGCCTTCGAATATGGGTATGTCGTGGGGAAGCACTATGGCAGGTTTTGCAACTGTGACCTCACCCTTTCTCACCACTGTATCGCCCTTATTTACCATGGCCTCTGAAAGCAACATATAAGGAATCTTTGTATCTGAAAAAGTCTGCAGGTCATGGGCGCGCGAACGTATGATCTTTGTATTCCTTAATGCTTTTTCCCATGTATCCTGAATATTCATAATCTCATCCTCTTTGTTTGCATATTTCGTGACAAAGAATAGCGCAGGCCGTGGCAACATTAAATGATAACTTGGCGCCTTTCATGGGAATACGCGTCTTTATGTCGAGCTGCTTGTCTACACCATGACGAATACCTTCGCCTTCAGAGCCCAGAACAAGGCCCAGGGGAAAAGGCATGGAAACCTCGCTTACATTCTGCGCGTCATCACCTATAACTGCGCCCATGATCCAACAACCGCGCTTCTTTGCCTTAAGTATGGCGCTTGAGACATTGGACACCATTGCTATAGGCACATAATTTTCGCCGCCTGATGCCACATGTAAAACTGCTTCTGTAACTTCACATGCACTAAACCTTGGAATTACAATAGCAAACCTGCCAAAGCAGGCTGCAATGCGGATAATAACGCCTAAATTCTGAGGATCGTTCAGGCGATCTAAAAATATCAACGTCAATTGCTTATCTGCTGTCCGATTTAACAGCTCGTCAAAAGAAACATAACTGAACTGCTCTACTTTGGCAATAATACCCTGAAGGTCCTTGGCATGTTTTAGCCTGCCTAGCTGTCTGGAAGTCATACGCTCCGAAGGGATATGTTTCTTGCGTATCAATTTCTCTATATGAGGTACAGAGAAATTCTCGTCCAAGAGTATCTTTTTAATGCTCTTTGGATTCGCGATCAAACGTTCGCAAATCGAATTTCTCCCGTATAAAAACATTGTATCTCTGGCCAAAACATCTCTCCTCTTATAAAACTGCAGGCCGGGCTTAAGCTATCCGGGGTCTCTCTCGTATCAACCGAAGAGAAGCCTCTCGCCATTTACAGGCATATATTATAAGGCTGAATGTGGCGGTTATCAATGTAATTTCGTATACTTGCATCAACTTTCCTTATTTTCAAATATCTCCCTGGTCCTTCTATAGTCCTCCAGAGTATCATTATCAAAGCATGGCTCTTTAATCAAAGTAAAATGGATTTCCTCTTCTCTATTTATTAAATAGTTAAAAACCTCCATCCATCTTATTTGAGGGTTCTTTTTGATATTTTCATAAAGTGCCTTGCGATAAACATCTATCTTTTCTTTTTTGATCTTTCCTATTCCTACTGCTTCCCCATAGGCCCTTTTTAAAAGGATGCCTTTCCCAAAATTAACGATCAATTCATCCTTGACCTCTACCTTCAGATCATCCGGTTCACATAACTTTTTCTCAACTGATACAGAGAAAGGGTTGCTTTCATTCAATAGATCATTAATTGTAGCTTCAGTAAAAACGACATCTCCATTAAGAACCATTATATCATCATCGAGCTTATCTCTTGCCTCCCAAAGTGAAAAGGCATCACCCGTAACTCCGTATTGCTGATTAAAAATAATGGTAGTCTCCTTCTCATATTTCATAATGATCTCTTCTTTCTTATAACCAACTACTATTATAATATCAGCAATACCACATTTTTTAAGGATCCTGAGTTGGCGCGCAAGCAAGGTCTCATTATTGCTTATAGGTAAAAGGCATTTTTGTTTATCATTTGTTAATGGTCGCAGCCTAGAACCATATCCTGCTGCTAAGATAACCGCTTTCATACGAAATAACTAAATAACCTAAGGTATAGAAATAACATCATCTGCGAGCCTTTCTACCTGTTTCAGTTTATGGGTTGCCAAGATAATAGTTAGTTTTCCTTTTAAATCTTTAAGCAGTTCTTCGATGGCCATCGATGATTTATCATCCAAGGAAGAAGTCGGCTCGTCGAGGAGCAGGACCTGAGGCTCAACAGCCAGTGCCCGAGCTATAGTAAGGCGCTGCTGCTGGCCTTGCGAGAGTTCTACGGCCGGCTTATGCAACCTATCCTTTACCTCTTTCCATAAGAATACTGCCTTGAGCGTCTCTTCAACGATCATTGGATACGCGCTTTTTCTTCTCTGGACGAGACGTCTAATACCAAAAAGCACATTATCATATATAGACCCGGGAAATACACAAGGTTCCTGAAAAACCATTCCCACCTTCTGACGAAGCAGATTTACATCCAGCGCATGGTTGTAAATATCTTTACCATCAAAAATGACACTGCCATTACAACGAAAAGAAGATATAAGGTCATTCATGCGGTTTAGCGTTCTAAGAAGGGTGCTTTTGCCGGTTCCTGAGCCTCCGACAAGACAAGTAATTCGTTTCTCGAAAAATTTAGCATTGATATTTAGCAGGATTGATACCTCTCCATAATAGAGCGATACTTCCTTCAGCTCAAAAACTGTCTTCACCTGTTTGCCTCCAGCAACATCTTTGCCCTAAGACGCATAGATCCGATATTTAAAAGAAAAACAATACTGATCAATACTAAAACAGCTCCCCAGGCATTAATTCGTGACAAAGGATTTACCGCTTCTTGCGAAAGGATCAGAATATGAGTTTGCAAGGTAGCGACTGGCTCATGAAGTGTCATGGGTATGCCCGCGCCAGAAAAAGTAGCAGCCGTAAACATAATTGCCGCGGTCGTCCCGGCAGCGCGCGATAATCCAAGAAGCAAGCCAGTGACTGTTCCGAAAAAACTCTGGGGGATAAGGACCGAGCGAATTAACTGCCATCGCGTAAACCCCAAAGACAAGCCTGCCTTCCGATATTTTACTGGTATACTCTCGATTGCCTGCTTAATACTCACCATTAATACCGGCAGGATCATAATGGCCAATATAAAAGACCCGGTAAGCCAAGAAATTCCCCAGCCAAAATATACTCCAAAAACAATATATCCGAACAATCCAAACAAAATCGCAGGTACCCCGTTTAAGGCATAGATCAGGATAGTGGCTGCTCTCTTGAAAGAAGGTTTTAAGTATTCAGTATGATAAATACTAGCACATAAAGCTATGGGAAGACTTAAAACTGCCGCGCCGACCATAAGGATAATTGTTCCGATTATCTGATAGAAGATCCCTCCTTTTTGGCCGCTTTCTTCCATTCCCTGTGTAAGAAAATCTATATTAATAGACGGTGCGCCTTTTATTATAATAGTGATAATAATGGAGAGCAACAGAGAAACCGATATTATAGTAGCTATGCTACACAACGAAAAGAATAAAATAGATTTTAGCCTTCTCATGACCTTTCCCCGCGTACTAGCTATAAACTAACCTTGGCCTTTTTAGGCGAAGTTATAATTATATCGGCAATAAAGGTGATCAGCATAACCATAACAAATAAAACTAACCCTAAGCCCACTAAGGCATTCCAATGTAAGCCGACTCCCAGGGCATCGGCAGACTCCCGTCCTAATTTAGAAGTGATCGTTTGAGCCGATGTAAGAAGGTTATAAAATGGCCTTGGGAGCCTGTCTATGCTTCCAATAACCATCATTACCGCTACTGTCTCTGACATTGCTCTGCCCAGGCTCAAGAGAACAGCCACGACAAACCCTTTCTTAGCGACAGGGAATACAGCATGGATAAATGTCTCTCTACGATTGAGACCAAGAGAAAGCGCTTGTTCCCTGTATTTCTTAGGCACGCTCCTTAAGGCATCATCAAAAAAAGTCATTAACGTCGGTAAGATCATAATGCCTAAAATTATTCCCGCTGCAAGAATAGAGCTTCCATCAATAAGTCCAAAGGCCTGTTTTATTGTTGGGACAACGATAAAGATCCCCAGCAAACCATAAACTATTCCAGGAACTCCGGCTAAAAGCTCGATTATCGCTTTAACAAAAAGGCGTAAGCGTCCGGATAATATTTCTGAAGTTATAATCGCACTTCCCAGCCCAAGCGGCAAACTAAAACAAATAGCCAGGAACGCGACCATAACGGTACCATAGATCATCGGAAGGGCGCCATAACCCTGACGCGGATGCCACGAGGTCTCGATCAGGAATCCTAAACCCTGGTGTCGAAATATAGGCAGGCTATCCTTGATAAGAAAAATAAAGATGGCGGATATAAGGCCAATGGATATGATAAACGCCAATAACGATGCAAAGCTAAACGCTTTTTCTTTATTGAATGGAAATGAAACCATTTTCCTCTACTATTTTTTGTCCCTGGGGACTTAAAACAAAATCAATATAGTCCTTCACAACGCCGGATGGCTTACCGTTAGTAACAAAGAACAAATTTCGCGAGATAGGATAAAGACTGTTTTTGGTATTTTCGACAGAGGGCTGGATGATTTCTTCTCCCATCCTTACCCCTATCCCTTTTACATCAGCGTTAATCCAGGCAAAGGAAACCATAGCAATAGCAGCATCGCTTAAAGCAACCTTGGTTTGGGTTTCGTTATTGGAACCTACAACGAGGTCTGCTCCCCTGGCCTGGGCCTCTTTATCGCCAAAGACATACGTCATAAATACCTGTCGCGCTCCCCGGTGAGATTCTTTATCAATGCACAATATCTCTTTATCCGGACCCCCGACCTCTTTCCAATTATTAATTTCTCCGGAATAGATACCCTGTAACTGTTCCCTGGATAGAGCATGTAGGCCAGCTTCATATATCTCTGAGGAGATAACGCAGGCAACCGCATCCCTTCCTATTAGATAAAGCTCAAAATGAGCCTTGGGTAAATTCTCTCTCTCTTCCTCACTAATCTCCCGGGAAACCATGCCTATATCCACAAGGCTATTTCCTGCTGATTTAACTCCTACGCCTGAACCCCCCGGGCTTACTGTTATATCGATACTTGGATGGATGTATATAAATTGCTCTGCTGCCTTTGTTGCAAGGGGGATAATGGTACTGGAACCAGCTATCCTAATAGTAGTTTTTTTATCTGTTATGTCTTTTCCGCACCCACAAAAAAACACCAGAAGCACTACTCCAAGGATATAAAACAAAGGGGATTTAGAAATACTCATCTTATTTTCGGGAAGGAATTGGGGTAGGTGACGGGAATTGAACCCGCGGCCCCTAGAACCACAATCTAGTGCTCTATCCAGCTGAGCTACACCTACCGTAAGATCCTATGATTTGCTAAAAATAAGTTCTAAAAAATTACTCTGGAGATCTTTGATCTTTACCAGTTTGCTTTTAAAATCTGCCAGCAAAACAAAACTTAGTTCAAGAGGCACTTCTAGTTCTTGACCTTGTTCTCTTTCCGGCACAATATTTTCTCCTTCCAAAAAACATTTTGCTACTAAATTTTCCCCAGAGACCTGTATATTGCTCTTAACGTCGACCCTGCCGTCTTCTATCACCTGGCTTAAATATTTAACGTAAACAGAACCTAGGTTTCTCGGTTTTACGTCACTGGCTTCAAGCCTGGCCTTTACCACCTTATCGGTCCCGACAAGGCCTTCTATCTTCACAGGAGACAAAAAATCTGAATCTTTATTTTTAAGAAAACCTGCCACGGTAAATTGACAAATATTATTATCTGCGAAAAAGATTCCTGGGTTTTTTACGCTTCCCTTGATATTGACAATTTCTATCTCATCTTCTCCGCTATATAGTAAGGTGCCGTTCTTTATCTCTATACTTGAGACACAAAAATTTGTACTTGATTTCTTAGAAACATTCTCGTTCTTATTTAAAAAATCACCAGCAAGAAATCTTTGTCTCTTTTCCTTGTCCACCTTGACAACAGGATTTATGATCTTGACTGCAGAGACAAAAGTCTTATTGTTAAAAAAAAGTGTCGCGAGATTAGGATAGACCTGTGCTGTTTCTATTTCTACGCGATCATCTATCTTTACATCCTTTAATTCCACGCAGAGCGGAAAACCAACCCTGACATGCCCCACAGATATCGTAGTATTAAGATGCTCTCCTAAAAACCTTGTAACGAATACAGACAGATTCTTTGTCGTGAGGATGTACCCAAAAAAGAACAGTGCAGCTAGCGAAAATACAACAAGCACTAAAACAACTTTTCTAAAAATATCTCTCATAAATATGGCGTCCCTGGCCTGATTCGAACAGGCGACCCCCTGCTTAGCTTACCGCACCGGATTACTCCGGCCGCAAATACGTTGCGGTCTGGACTATGTCTTCACCGTTTCAGGTGTGCAGCGTATAGTCTCTGAGGACTCTCTACTTTATTAACAAATAGTTCTCGGCCCATTTTATCTTACGAGCCTGATTGCTAGAAGGTTTATCAAATCTCAAGGCTTTAGGGCAATTTTTCTTGTTTGACACATAGAGAACTCTGTCCTTATCTGGACAATATATCGCATAGTAGTCGAATTCATTAGTTGAATAAGCTCTCGTATGAGTGCCTTTACTGTCAGACCAATTTCTTCTGAATCTTAATTCAGCTGTCCCGTTTTTCTTTAATCTTGCATATTTTACTTGAAGCTTAGAAACATTACCTTTTTCAGATACAGCCACAAGATCATATGCTTGATGTTCAGATAAAGGAATACACGGAACGTATCTTTTTGCTGTAAGATCAGCAATGACTTTCACCAGTCCGATATCAGCTTTAGCCTTGGTATGATGCATTACACCTCCTCCCAATTTTTAAAGAACTACCTGCTAACTCAGTAGGTTGCCTGCAAATTGTCCATATATTAAAATATGGAGTTCCTTGCATATAGCTGCATCCACTCTATGTGTTCTTTTCCACATAGAGGCTCCTAATTGAAGGCAGATGCTCTATCCATCTGAGCTACAGGGACGACTCTCTTAAACTGGTCGGGGCGGCTGGACTCGAACCAGCGACCCCCTGCTCCCAAAGCAGGTGCTCTAGCCAAACTGAGCCACGCCCCGCACCATTTAGTCCTATAATTTTACCTTAATTTGACGCTTTTGACAATCCTTAAGTTCACACTTCAACAATGTTAAAACGTGAACTTAAGTAGCTCTCTATAATGTCTTTTGACTTTATTAAGGCCTTGCTCCTGTGGCTGATCTTGTTTTTCTTTTTTAAACTCATCTGGGCGAATGTCTTTTTATATCCGTTTGGTATAAAAACCGGGTCATAGCCAAAACCCGTATTCCCGACTGGCTTAAAACCTATCCTGCCATCGCATCTTCCTTCTGCGATGCCTATCATCTTGCCTTTATCTACAACAGCTATAACGCATCTGAATCTAGCTCTTCTCTTGGCAGAAGGAACACCATTAAGCGATTTCAATAATTTACTATTATTGCTCTTATACGTAGCACCTGGACCTGAAAAACGCGCTGAATAAACACCAGGTTTATTACCAATAGCAGCGACCTCTAGCCCGGAATCGTCGGCAATCACAAGTTTTTTCAAAAATCGCGAAACCTGAAGAGCTTTTTTCTTTGCGTTACCCTCAAGGGTCTTTTTGTCTTCTTTCACTTCCGGCACGCCCTTAAAACCATCTAAAGACAGGACCTTTACAGGAAATCCTTTTAAAAGTTTTTTTATTTCCCTTAGCTTATCTTTATTCCTTGTGGCAATAACGAGCTCTGTCATTATAAAGCTAATTTTACGATCTTTCTTTGAGCAATAACCAGGCTATCGATACCTTTTTTTGCGAGCGAGACCAACTTATCCAGATCTTTTCTGGGAAAAGGTGTCTTTTCTGCTGTGCCCTGCACCTCGACCAATCTCCCGTCGTCAGTCATAATTACATTCATATCAACATCTGCCTTTGAATCCTCTTCATAATCCAGGTCTAAGCATAATTTACCGTCAATTATCCCCAGGCTCACTGCAGCAACATAGTTCTTTATTGGGATTTCAGCTATTACGCCGCTTTTCTTCAATGCAAGAAGCGCGCCTGAAAGCGCAATAAAGCTTCCTGTGATGCTCGCAGTACGCGTCCCGCCGTCAGCCTGTATCACATCACAATCTACCCAAACAGTCCTCTCGCCTAATTTCTCAAGCTCCACCACTGAACGAAGACTTCTCCCTATGAGACGTTGAATCTCCTGCGTGCGACCACTCTGTTTCCCACGCGAGGCCTCTCTAGGCGTCCTTGTCTTGCACGAACGCGGCAACATCCCATACTCTGCAGTTATCCAGCCTGACCCTGAATCTCTTAAAAAATGCGGCACCTTTTCCTCTACTGAAGCACTACAGATAACCCTTGTATTGCCTACCTCTATCATGCAAGAACCTTCTGCAAATTCCATGACACCCCTTTTGATCCTGACCTTTCTCATCTCATCAAGCCTTCGTCCGTCGCTCCTCATGCTCCTCCTCACCTTAAGTTCACACTTCAACAATGTTAAAACGTGAACTTAAACAACAGATACTATGGCAGGGAAATCTTCTATCTCTAATATACGTATTGCCTCAGTGCCAAGATCGCCGTAAGCCACTACCTTGTTTGCCTTTACCTTATCCTGTAAATACGCGCCTGCGCCACCAATGGTCACAAAATATACTGCGCCAAATCTTTTTATTGCAGAAACAGTCTCCTTCGACCGCCTGCCTTTTCCTATCATGCCGATAAGCCCCTGCTTCAACAAAGGCAATGTAAATAGATCCATCCTAGAGCTAGTGGTCGGCCCGCATGAACCAATAACTTCCCCTACCCTCTTCGGAGTAGGCCCTGTGTAATATATTGTTTCACCTTTAATGGAAACTGGTAATTTTTTGCGAGCAATAATCGTCTCGACCAGTCTTTTATGAGCAGCATCGCGCGCTGTCAATAAAGAACCTCTTAGCAAAACTTCCTCGCCCGGTTTTAAAGTCTTTACGATATTTTTTGTCAAAGGTAAATATATCTTTCGCACTATATCGCTTTCTCCGCGCCTCTTGTAGCATGACAGCTAATGTTCACTGCGACTGGCAAGCCTGCTATATGAGTGGGATAAGTCAATATGCTTACTGAAAAAGCAGTTGTTTTTCCGCCCATGCCCATAGGCCCTATCTTTGATTTGTTGATTTTTTCTAATAAGCGTTTTTCCATTTTTGCAACATGCGCCTTCTTGCTACGCTCACCTACCTTCCTGAAAATAGCTTCTTTAGAAAGAGATGTTGCCTTGTCAAGGGTCCCGCCTATGCCGACTCCGACATAAAGCGGCGGACAGGCATTGGCACCATTCTCCTTGACTGAATCCACAATAAATCTTTCAATAAGAGTCACGGGATCAGTAGGCCTGAACATCTTTGTCCTCGAAGTATTCTCACAACCGAATCCTTTTACAACAACTCTTACGCATATTTTATTTCCAGGCACTATTTTGTAATATATCAGCGACGGTAGATTTGTCCCTGTATTCCTTCTCACTAAAGGATCGCCTACAACAGACTTTCTAAAATAACCTATCTTATAAGCATCGCGTACGCCTTTTTCTATTGCCGTTTTAATATCGCCTCTTACGCTGACAGACTGACCTACTTTAATATACGCCGCAACCATGCCTGTATCCTGGCATATAGGGAGTCTTTTCTTTTTTGCTAATAGTGCATTTTTAATTATGATATCAAGAATGCGCCTTGACCTTCCGGTTTCTTTTCTTCTGGCCTGTTTCAATGCAGCCAGGATATCTTTTCTTAGTTCAAGGTTGGCCTTTACGCATAATCCTCGAACCGCATCCGTAATAACTTTGCTATTTATAGCTCGCATCATCGCACCCCCAGGATCTTGTGGACCTGCGGTATAATGGTGACTCTTTCAAGTTCTTCCTTCGCGTTTCTAAAAAAAGTTGGCAACAAATCGATGTTCTTAACCCTTCCATTATAGCTTACCGGCTGCAGAATAAAAAGAATATCTTTATCTATATCCTTAACGACAGAAATAGCCTTTTTAAGATCCTCTAAAGACGTCTCAGGAGTAACGACTATCTTTACGAATACTTCTTTTTTTGCTGCTTCTTTCAAAAAGTCTAAATGCTGCTGCCAGTAAGCACCAAACCCTGTAGAGCTAGGAAGTTTTAAATCCATACTTATTATATCCACGTAATCCAGTACTTCCAAAAGCCTGTCTTTCATCGTGCCGTTTGTCTCAAGATAGACCTGCATGTTTTTCTCTTTTAAAACCGGCAAGATCTCTTTTAAAAAATCAGACTGCAGTAAAGGTTCTCCACCGGTCAGAGACACAGTACTTTTTCCTTCTCTCAAAATGTCGTCAACGGCCACATCGGCATCACATTCAAAAAAATCCGTCTTTTCTCTCTCGTCGCAAAATTTACATCCAAGGTTACACCCGGAAAACCTTACAAACACCTGCTCCTGCCCCACGTAAGGTCCTTCACCCTGAATAGAACTATATATCTCTGTTACTCTTGCTCTTCTCATAGTCTTTGTAGTAGTAAAGGAGTAGTAGGGGACACTTAAGTGTCCCCTACAGAAAAAGCAGCAATGCGTAACCTGCAGGCATCGCATTTGCCACACGGCTTGCTTTTGCCTTTATAGCAAGACCACGTAAGTTCAAAAGGCACTTTTAGTTTCTTGCCGATATTCACGATCTGTTTTTTTGTCTTATATAAAAGCGGGGTCTCGATCTTTATGCCTTTTGACTTTGTCGCCTTTTTCAATAACTCATTAAATCTCTTGTAGTACACAGGCCTGCAATCAGGATATCCTGAAAAATCCCTGGCATTTGCTCCTATAAAGATCGTTTTCGCGCCGATCGCCTCTGCAAAAGAAAGCCCAAAGCTCAAGAATATGGTGTTCCTCGCCGGAACATATGTAGATGGTATTTTCTTGGAAGAAATATTTCTGCGCTCAGGGACAGAAATATTTCTATCCAAAAGAGCGCTTTTCTTCCATGGAAGCCCTATTTTCATAAAGCAGCATTCCGATCCTTGTCTTCGTGCTAGTCTTTTTGCAAAACCTATCTCTTTTTTATGGCGCTGGCCATAGTCAAAGACAAGACAATGTACCTTATAGCCCTTACTCTTGGCAATATAAAGCGTAACGGCTGAATCCATGCCTCCTGAAAGCAACACAACCGCTTTCCTCATACACCTCTCTTCGCTTAAGTTTACACTTTAACAATGTTAAAGTGTAAACTTAAGCTCTTGGGTGGACCTTGTCGTAAATAGTCTTTAAGCGCTCTGCTGTAACGTGCGTGTATATCTGAGTCGTGGATAGATTTGCATGCCCTAAAAGCTCCTGGACCGACCTTAAATCCGCGCCTCTATCTAAAAGGTGGGTCGCAAAAGAATGCCTGAGAGAATGCGGCGACACCTTTTCATTCAAGCTCGTCTTACGTATGTATTTCTCAACTACTCTGCGCACTGCCCTGTCACTGATCCGTCTGCCACTTTTATTAACAAAAACAGCCTTTTTCTCTTTTAACTTAACTACATTGAGTTTTTCAAGGTACTTGCGCATAGCCCTAACTGCCTTGTCCCCTATCGGCGCAAGCCGTTCTTTCTTTCCTTTTCCATAAACCTTAAGGACTCCTCCGATAAAATCCACATTCTCCCTGTTAAGACCTACGAGTTCGCTGACCCTTAGACCGCTCGAATAAAGCGTCTCGAGCATTGCCCTATCTCTTAGCCCATAAACATCAGCTGTATCAGGCGATTCGATTAGTTTCACGACCTGGTCTGCGTCTAAAAAAATAGGCAGGCGCTTATCAAGCTTTGGAGTCTGAAGCCCACTGGCAGGATTAGTCTTTACATAACCCTCCCTACAAAGAAATCTAAAAAAACTTCGCAGACACGCCATCTTCCTCGCGACTGTCCTCTTTGAAAATTTCTTCTCCTTCATGCGCGCCAGAAACAACCTTACATCCGTATGCGAGATATTCTCGAGAGGTTTTTCCTTGAGAGAATTGTCAAATTCTTTCAGGTCTATCTGATAATTTGTAGCAGTATACTGCGAGGCGTTTTTCTCGACGTTAAGATAATTTATGAATTTCTGAATATAACGCTCTAACATATTTTATTTTTACAGACGATACCTAACTTCACATTTCTTCTTGACTTCGCTCGAAGAATATTGTTCGAGCGAGCAAAGCGAGTCGAGAACTACTCTTTAGGGGGTAATTTTCGCGAGATATGCGTGCATTTGGGGTAATTAGAACAGCCATAGAAATGACGTCCTTTTTTGGAGCGTTTTTCAATAAGCATGCCACCACAACCTGGTTCAGGACACCTGACGCCGCTCGGCAATGACTTTGCGAACCTGCATGTTGGAAAATCAGAACAGCTTAAAAACCTGCCAAGCCTGCCCCATTTTATAACCATGGGCTTGCCACATTTTTCGCAGACCTCGGAAGTCTTGACCGCCTCCCCCTTGACCTTTCTCATGTTCTCTTTGGCATGCGCAAGGTCTTTTTCAAAAGGGCCATAAAACCTCTTTAATACAGCGACTCTTTTTTCTTCGCCTTCCTCTATCTTATCCAGCTCTTCTTCCATCTCAGCTGTAAATTTCAGATCCAAAATATCCGCAAAGCTCTTCATTAAAAGATCTGTTACCACCATACCTAATTCCGATGGATAAAAATAGCCTTCCCTTCTCCTGACATAGTTGCGAGCGGCAATAGTATATATGATCGGTGCATAGGTACTAGGCCTGCCAATGCCATACTCCTCTAATGCCTTTACCAGTGATGCGTCTGAAAACCTACCTGGAGGCTTTGTAAAGTGTTGGCTCGGATCTAGTTTTATAAGCTCCAACTTATCTCCGACTTCTAATGGAGGAAGGATCTTTTTTTCTTCTTTATCATCCTTTTCTTTTTTTTCCTCATATTCTTCGTAGACAGCAGTAAAACCAGAAAAAATTTTCTGTGATCCTTGCGCTTTAAAGAAAAACCTCCCCGCCCTTATCACTACTGCAACCACTGAAAACACTGCCGGTGACATCTGGCTCGATATAAACCTGTTCCATATAAGAGTGTAAAGTTTCAATTGTTCCTCAGTCAGATACTTCTTTATAGCTTTTGGTTCTCTCAGCGGTAGAGAAGGCCTTATTGCTTCATGCGCTTCTTGCGCGCTCTTCTTTGACTTAAACTTATTCGGCGTATGAGGCAAATGTTCTTTGCTGTATTTATCATGGATATACTTTCTTGCAGCCTCCATCGAATCTTTCGACAGCCTGACTGCGTCGGTTCTCATGTAAGTAATAAGACCTACGTTTCCTTCTTTTCCTATCTCTAACCCCTCGTATAATTGCTGGGCAATGCGCATGGTCTTTGATGCTGAGAACCTAAGCTTGTTAAAGGCGTCTTGCTGGAGTTTGCTAGTGGTAAAGGGTGGTTGGGTGTATTTTCTCTTTTCTTTTTTCTGTACGTCTCCTACAATAAATTCCTCTTTTTCTAATTCAGAAACAATATCCCCAGCGTGGTCTTTGTCAGAAACTTCTATTTTTTTACCTTCGACTTTGTCTAGCTTCGCAGTGAAGACTGTCTGTTTCTTGAGATGCGCCTCTATATCCCAATACTCTTTAGGCACAAACGCTCTTATTTCATTTTCTCTCTCTACGATCATCCTAACAGCAACTGACTGCACTCTTCCGGCTGAAAGCCCCCTGCCTACTTTCCTCCACAACAAAGGACTTATGCTGTAACCAACGAGCCTGTCCAAAATCCTGCGCGCCTGCTGTGCGTCGACTTTATTGGTATCTATGTCTCCTGGATGTTTAAAGGCTTCTTCTATCGCGCTTTTTGTAATCTCGTGAAACGCGACCCTCTTTATATTTTTCTTCTTTCCTAAAAGATTATAAAGGTGCCAGCTTATTGCCTCTCCTTCTCTATCAGGGTCTGTCGCGAGAAAGATCTTGTCCTTACCCTTGGCTTCTTTCTTGAGCTCGGCTACTGTCTTCTTCTTCTTCGGTATGGTTACATAGTTTGGTTCGAAGTCTTTTTCGATGTCTATGCCCATCTTAGAGCCCGGCAAGTCCATGACATGGCCCATTGAAGAAGTCACGACAAAATTCTTACCAAGGATCTTATTTATTGTATTTGCCTTTGCTGGAGATTCGACTATCACAAGCGACTTTGGCATAAATCATCCTCCGTTAGACTTTATTGTAATTTTACAAAATTCTTGCCTGGCAGTTGCCGCGTCAATCTGCGCATTTCCAAATTCAGCAAAATACCCGAGATACGCGTAACACCCATGCGCGTAGCCTCTGAAAGCTCATCTATATGCTGAGGCTCGCTGGATAATAAATTATATACTAAACTTTCCTCTTTGTCCAATACCTGAGGTAAAGAATTTTCTCCAGCCTTCAGACTAGTGCTTATCTGCAAATGCAGTTCTTCCAATATGTCGTCGCAAGATTCAGCGAGTTTCGCGCCTTGTTTTATGAGTCCGTTAGTACCTTTTGAAGTCATTGAATCGATCTTTCCTGGAACAGCAAAAACTTCTTTGCCTTGCTCCATGGCGATGTCGCTCGTAATAAGAGCGCCACTCTTTTCCGCGGCTTCCACAACGACCACGCCCAGAGACAGGCCACTTATTATCCTGTTCCTCTTTGGGAAATTCCCTCTATCAGGGATCGTAGCCATTGGAAACTCTGAAACAACCGCACCTTGTTTAGAAATCGCATCGGCCAATATAGTATGCTCCTCGGGATAGATATTCAAGATCCCGGAGCCAAGGATAGCCAATGTCCTTCCCTTTGCCTTAAGAGCGCCTTTGTGCGCGCTCGAATCTATGCCTCTCGCAAGTCCTGAGACAATAGTGATCCCTCGGGACGCCAATTCAAAACCAAGCCTCTCTGAGTTCTGCATACCGTAGAAAGACGCGTGACGAGAACCCACTATGGCAATTGCCAGGGCATCTTGTGGCAAGATTTTGCCTTTTACATATAAAACCATTGGCGGGCCATAAACATTTCTTAGTCTTTCTGGATAATCCTCGTCTAAAAAAGTTATGATTCTTACCCCGTGTCTTTCAGCTAATTCCAATTCCTTGCTTCCATCGATAGCCTTTATAGAATTTACCACCCTCTCCGCTATCTTAGAGCCTATGCCTTTGACCCTTTCAAGCTCTTTTTCTCTGGCTTCAAAAGCCTCTCTTAACGAACCAAAATATTCTAAAAGACTCTGTGTCCTGACGCTACCAAGGTCCTCTATCATATTAAGTACGACCATTCTCTCTAGATCATTCATTACTCACCAGAATCCCCTTAAGTTCACACTTTAACAATGTTAAAGTGTGAACTTAAGGCGTTACGAGATTGATTATTATTTCTACTACCTGCTCTATTGTCAGTTTATCTGTGTTTATGCAGTGATCTGACTTCTTGTAATAAGGAAAGCGTACCTTCAATAACTCCTCTATCTTCTTCTTAGGATCCGCAACATTCAAAAGAGGCCGCGTTGTAAGATTTTTGGTTCTCTGAAGAATGACATCAGGTGAAGCTTCAAGACAAATAATAACTCCGGTATTTTTGAGATTTTTAAAATTTTCCTCATCAATGACTGCGCCACCGCCAGCTGATATAATAACGCCTTTTCTCCTAGCAACCTCTTTTACCGCCTCTTTCTCGAGCTTCCTGAAATATGGCTCGCCCTTTTGATCAAAGATATCTTTGATCAAAGCCCCTTCTTTTTCCTCTATGATCTCATCGAGTTCGAAAAAATCCAGGCTAAGCCTTTCAGAAAGCCTCTCCCCTACCGAAGACTTGCCTGTGCCCATAAACCCGACCAACACTATATTATGCATAACCTTCTCCGCTTCTTATTCTTAAGAATATAGCAGATACCCGCTTAATAGTCAAATCTTTCGAATTCCCGTTACACAGGAATGACATACTTCCTTAAGTTTACACTTTAACATTGTTGAAGTGTAAACTTAAGGTTATCCAGGGCTCTTCTGACCTCTGGGCTCAGGTCCTGGCCGAACTTATTTGACCCAGGCTTTATGCCGAGCACGTAGATCTTCGCATTGGTAGAAGATTTTAAATATTGTATCAAAAGCTTGGGAGACATATCATGAGTGGAGATCTTGCCTACCCTGAGATCGTCTCCTGAAAAAATCCTTACATCCCCTGGTTTGCCGTCAAAATAAATAGCATCGACTATGACAATGGTGTCCGGATCAAGCCTCTTTATGACCCCTGTGTAATTTTCAGGCGCAACACCAGCGTCTATTACCTCATAATTGACCTTGCCTTTTATCTCGCTGGCTAAACGCGGGCCAACTCAGTCATCTCCCCGGTCTCTATTACCCAGACAGACTAAGACGCTTTTTTCTTTCAAAATATCTTTCAAATTGAACATAAATCTTCTATGTGTTTAGAGTGATCTCTCTTCGACACTTTGGGCAGAGGATATTTATGCGGTCCTGGCGAGTCAAGCCTTCTGGCTTTACGACCTTAAGGTATGCCAATTTAAGCTCTTTTAATGCAGATAGATATGAAGTGGGGCTAGAATACGCGAGAGGGCCTAGTTTTTTTGTAACCCATAT
>CAYULJ010000019.1:0-17631 GCA_964445715.1 uncultured Planctomycetia bacterium | reverse complement strand
CGACTTGCATGCCTTATCCACGCCGCCAACGTTCGTTCTGAGCCAGAATCAAACTCTCCAAAAAAATTTAACGTAACTCAGTTTCCTGTCAGTTTGGCTGATTTTTCAAAGAACAAAAAAAAGGACATCGAGACGATGCCCTTTCACATCCTCCCCTAATAATATGTCAAATTACATTATCAAGGAGATTTCACCAATAAATTATCCATTTTTGGTAATTACAAATTATATCACAGGGCCTGTCTATGTCAAGAGAAAAAATTACATTTTTTGTAATATCAGAATAGTTAGGCTACAGTTTCAACTGTCTGCATTGTCCAGGCCAGAGGCTTTCAGGGCATCGTTGTTACGAGCGGGCATGATGTCTTCTCGGTCAGCGAGCTTCAAAAAGACGCTCGGCCAGGCGTCGTTGCGAGCGAAGCGAAGCAATCTCAGAGATTGCTTCGGGCACTTTGTGCCCTCGCAATGACAATTTGAAGATGTGGGCCTCGCTCCGTTTATTTTGACAGGCAGGCTTTTCAGTAATGCAAGATTATATGTTTCGCAAAATGAAAAGGCTTTTTGAAGCTCGCTGACCGAGAAGACGAGCGAGGAACAACAATGAGCAAGATTGCCACGCTGGGGCAATCTTGCGTCCCTGAAAGCCTCTGGCCTGGACAATGCATTAGACGGCGCTTTTTATGGCTGCCTGCAATTTAGGGTATTTATCCAATCCGTTCATATCAAAGACTGGAAAATCTTTGATGATATCAAGGACATCCTCATCTTTAATGGCTCGCATGAGTTCATTTTTAACAGCTCCGCCTACAAGATGAAGCTGCACTATCTCTGCGCCTAAATCTTCAAACTCACTGACCTTGTCTAATTGATCAGGATTAGTGACTAGTATGGCGATGATCTCTCCCTGCTCTTTATTCTTCAGGACATTATCTTTGAATTCCTGCTTTCGACCGATTATGCCTTCTGCGAGAAAGGAACTTATATTTACCCTTTCCTCTTCTAGAGATGCACGGGCATGGCCTCTTATAAGATTCATCGCAATCTCCCTGTCACGCTCTACCTCGCTTAAATCCAGCAAGCTTCTGGCTACCATAAGCCGCTCAGCATCATTGCCCTTTTCTGACTCCAATAATCTTCGAGCCACCCTGATACCAAGCTCTATGACAAATCTATGTAGATTATTATACTGGTCGAACTTTCTCCTTGCGCCATACATATACTTATCGCCGAATATCTCAAGTATCCTGCCGCTTGTTATCTTCTCGACTATCACATCTCTCTCAAGATGCCGCATCCCAGTAGCCTTAGCTGCCTCGTCTATAAGGCTGAGAAGCGTACCGATATCTCTATTTCCTGGTACGTCTCCTGTTATAACTCTGTCATTAAAATCGTGATAGAATTTAAGTACATCTCCGGATATTTCAGCGGATAATCGTGCCAACATACCATCAAATACTTTGGTGTCAATACCTGGATTATCTATATGGACGCCTGATTGATAAGCCTCTAAGATCTGACCCCAGGTATCCAACTTTGTTTGCGCAGATACAACCAAAGATTCATAATCTGGTGAATATACATAGTTCTTGAAAGCTGTAACTTCTGCTTGCCATGCTTTTAGTTCTGCCTCACCCATAGACCCTGTTGGCGCTATAGGCTCAGTCAATGCAAGCGCTCCTCTCTCCTCGTCTGTCAGCATAAAGTCAAGGCCGTAAAGTTTCTCGAACTTCATCTGAATAGCGATATAGCGCTTCACATCTAAAACTGTGGTTATCTCACTCTCTATAATCTGCCCAAGCCACCTCTTCCCTATGAAAGCAGGCTTACCTTTACGCCCAAGCTCTCTTATTACCTTAAATGCCTCAAGCGTATCATAAAGTAGCTCTATATCAGTAAGATCTAATTCCCTCCCACCAAGGCCATAAACAACTGGCTTTACCACTGCTGCAGGTACCTGACCTGTGCCTGTATGGTAAAGGGCACTAACTACATCTCGATGCATATCAGCGCTCTTAACATTATCCAGCACAAGCACGACTTTTGGCTCTAGCCTTCTAATAATTGCCCTTAAGTCTTCTTCTGGGAATGGATAACGATTTGTAACATTTAATACAGCAGTTCTTCTGCCTTCTGCACGTAATCTATCTACGACTGTCTCTGTGGTTTCCTCATTTGCACCTGATGCAATAATTAACTCGTCCACCTTACCGGTTTCTATCTCATCCAAGGTTTGTTCTGTATAGGTATCCTCATCTCCTAAATAAACAGTAAGCCTGGTATAGCTTACTCCAAAAGTCTCTTCAAATTCCCTGAAGGCCTCTTCTATCACACCTGGCAACTTATACACTAAATCTTCTTCAGTCCTTGTTATTATCTCTTGTGTAATGTTAGGATTTGTTACAGCACCATAAAAACGAGGATCGTCTTGATCAAGCGCAGTGCCTTTTTCGTCCTGTCTCCTCGGGCCTATATATTTTTCTATGGCTTCATAATCGGTAAAGACCTCCACGTTCTCGGCTGTGTGGCTGTTTAAGGTGCCTGTATAAACTACATACACTGGCATACTCATTCTCTCGGTTATCCTCCAGCCTATTATATTCATATCATATACCTCTTGAGCGTTCCTGGCACGTAGGAATATACCGTAATCCTTAACCATAACCATATCGCTTTCATCAGGAAATATGCTGAGCGTTCCTATATTAAGAGCTCTTATAGGTAGATTAATAACTCCCTTTAGTAGTTTACCGAACATATCCTGTAGATGCGGTAACATAAGTTTTAGGCCTTCAGACGCACTAAATGTCGTAACGCGCATGCCTGCCAAGGAAGCACCTAAAATAGCAGATGCAACAGCATCTTCTGAGCCAAGTAAATCAAATTCTAAAGGAAGTCCCATTTCAGCAAATTTAGCCATATCCTCTGTGCCGCCAGTTGAAGGAAATATAGGGTAGCCTGCGCAGTAATTTACTCCTGATTGTATCGCAGCTCGCACAGCTGCCTTATTTGAATCCAAGACCCTTGTAACCGTAGCTACTTTTCTTGCTGGCTTCTTTTTTCTAGCAGGCCCTCTCTCGACTTCCTCAACTGAGGCAAGATAACCTCTGCGTAATTCTCTAAATGATTGGCCAGCTTCTATCTTTATGATGCCTTCTTCTACGGCCCTTTCCATAGCTTGCTTATTCCTCTCTGCAACCTTAGGACCAAAGTCATCTTTAATAACCTTTGCCAGATAATCTATGGATATCTCTGTATCTAAATCAAGTTTTGCAATCTGTGATATCCTGACCAATGCTGCAGCCATAATCATATTGACGCGCCTTGGGTCTCCTATATATTTCTTGGCTATACCCGTGGCGTCAATTGTAAAAATACGCATACCTTCTGTATTGACATCCTGCGCTGTAAGTTCTCTCTTAACTTCATCAGGATTTCTAGTGGTATTTACAACCAGCATGCCGCCGGGCCTGAAAGAGGCCAGGATATCATCACGCATCCACTCCTCTTCTGTAGTCAGGGACTCTTCAGGAAGCCCCTCTGCCACTGGGGCTATGCCCAATAAACTCTCATTGAGCACGCAGACAGCATCCGGCTCTTTGACAGATGTACGGTTCTTTATACGTGTCCCTGCTCTTAAATATGCCTCTACAGGCGCCATCAAACGCTCTCCTCCAAAACGCGGCATACCCTGAGCCTCGAGTCCCAGAGTCTCGCCGCAAAGCTTGGCTAAGCTTAAAGCTGCTGTAACAGCGCCAAACCCTCCCCTGCCATGAAATCTTGCTTCAAAAAGTTTTTCAGAAAGCCGTGCCCTACGCGCCCGATTCTCTTCTTCAACGCGCCTGTTTTTTTCAGCATCTTCGTACTTTAGAATCTCGCGCGTCCCTACAAGATATTCGTGCGCCTCGCTTGCGCTATTAAACCTGTAACCCTTTACCTCAGGAGGTTCAGAAGAAAAAAGAAGAGAATCTGGATAGTCAACAAAATAATCTGCATCTCTTTCTGCCCTTGCAAGTAGTTCATCAATTCCTTCATTAACTTTCTTTTGTATCTTATCCACCCATTCCCTGTCTCTTAAAAGACGGGAAAATCTTCTCTGCCTTGCAAGTATCGAAGCAATGTGCGGCCTGCGCAGGTCTAAGGTTGAATTAGCTATTATGCTCCCTAAGGCACCGATACTTAATGGACCACGTCCTTCTGCATACAACTCTTCTGATAGGTCTTCTAATGTCCTAAACGGGGTAAAGGGCTCTGTCTTTGATTCTTTAAATGCCTGAGCAGGTCTATGTTGCTCTGCCTCTGTAAGAGTATGAACCAATGTTGTGACATCATCGGTTGTCATCCTTCCCATAACCCCTTTAAAAATCGCATCATATGCCTCAACATTAACCTCGGAAATAAAATGGTCCCTGCTATTAAAATGGCCTGTCTCTCTAAAGCTCATTATCGTCTCTATGTCCCTGGGGTCGAGGTTAAATTCTGCAAGGTCAGCCAATAATGGCTCTCCGTCCTTGTCTATTGGAATATTTATAGACTGTAAAACCAAATTCTCTATGACATCATCAACGCTTAACTTGGCCATAAGACTAGAAGCTGAATATGATCTTCCAAAACCAACTCTATCAAGCGCCCGCCTAAAGAATCTTTCTTTTTTCTCTGTTAAAACAGCCATAACCGCTTCTAACTCTTCCTGTTTCAAAAGACCCTGTTCGACCAGACCCTGCAACTGATACCTGGTTCCTTCCAGATACTCGCTATTTATATAGATCTTGCCGTCATAATCCCCCGGGTAACGTGTAATGCGTACACGACCATTTACTATCTCAAAAGGTACCATGCCTATACCTGTTTTTACTGCTAACGCCTCTTCTTCGATCGACTGCGTAAAATCTGACTTCCAGCCAGTAGGGCACGCAGAGCCATAGGATTCTATTATAGCGGATTTTCCCATCGCAACCCATCTTCCTGCGCGCTCCATCTTTTCTTTGAAATCCTCTGGGTCAGATTCAGAAACCCTTGCGTAATAAACATCCGGATGAGCCATTGCAAACTCTGGTATTGAAAAACCAGGTTTGGAAACCATGTCTGCATAGCCAGGTCCTGTTTCACCCTCTTGTGCAAGTTGAGTTGGCTGGTATCCAGTATTTGAAGTTCTAAAATTATTGCTTACTACAATAAGTGTAGGGCCGGTCTTAAGCACTGTTGAAACCACACTCATACCTATTGCAAAACCACCATCACCCATAAATACAACAGGTATAAATGGTTTTGCTTCGAAAATCTTTTTCTTCATTCTCTGAAACCACCTGGCAGCTCTTGCTATGCCCAAGGATATGGACGCAGCTGCTGTATAGTTACCATGCACAGCATTGACAAGCCATGTTATAAATGGCCATCCGGAAGAAGACACTTCAAGACACCCTGTAGCAACGCTCACATGCAAGGCGTAGGGGTTAAGTGTCTCCAAAACAGTTTTTACAGCCAGTGGCTGTCCGCAACCAGGACATAATCCGCCTCCAGGCGCAGAAGTACGCTCCTGCTCATCAAAAGAAGGCCTGAATCTTTTCATAACAGTGTCCAGGTCCGCATCTCTTGTAGGGAGAGGCCTTGAAGCTCTAATTAAAGACGTACCATTAAAAACCCCGATCCTTGAAATAAGTTTTGCAAATGTAGGCGCTCCCAATGTAGATGTGAGTTCATCCGGATCGACAGTTACAGGGTTTGCGAGACGTATCTCTTCAGGCAATTCAGTCAGGATATCTGACTGGTCCTCTGTATTCCTCGCAATGCCCATTGCAGCAGTTTCCTGTGAAGGCAAAAGTGCATATACCTTGAAACCAGCTGAAACAGCATCCTGTCTCAAGTGCTTAAAATCAGGTGAGTTCTCAGCTAACACTATCACTGCGCCAAACCCCTGTTCCCGCAAGTCTTCTGCTAATTTTCTATTCTGACCTTCAAAGCCCAGAACAATCAACGTACGCATAGGCTTTATTATAAGAGATTTTTTATCCTTCACATAAGTAATAAGATAACGGACTCTATTTCTCGTAACGCCAACCTGTAATAAATTTTCTATGTCTGTTATAAAATCAATGTCATCCAAGCCGACAGTATCACTAAGCAATTCAGGGTCTCCCTGACTGATAAGCCCGCCTATGGCCTCTGCATTGGCGCCTGCGAGTTTAACAGCTCTCCCTTCAGATGTAGAATCCATGGAGATATGCAGGAATTTTGTATCCTCCTTGGAGACACGAGTGAGGGCAATATTAACAATTGGGCAGACATTCATGCAGGCATCGCAGCTCTTACAAAACTCAGCATCTACGCCTATAACTATTTTATCATCCGGGCTGTCAGGAGAAGGAATTGTCATTATAGCTTCGTCCGGACAAGCATCTACACATTTGGTACACTGGTTACAGAATTCAAAGGCGTGCGCTATAACTGTATCCTCTGACCAATGTCCGGTAATATTCCACACCGAACTTCCCGCTTCCGAGTCAACGCCTGGCGCAAGAAACGCACCAGGCTTTATCTCTTCAACTGTATAATCGACGAACGGGTTCAGGCCTGCAACCTCTGCCTGGCTTACAAGATATTCAAGAAGACCCTCAGGGGTATCTCCGAGAGTCCACAGCATCAGGTCAGAAACCCTTGTCCTGTTTCTCAAGATAATTGCAACTGTTGTTTTAGCCTGGCCGTCCTCGACAAGTATAAAATCATGTTCTGTGAGTTCGCCTGGAAGTTCAACGCCTTGTTCCAATGCAATAGCGCTTAATCCCGGAAGCGCTTCCTGATACGCCTCGGCAGAAAGCCTCATCTCAAATAAACTGGTCCCTGGTATATGTCTAGTAGCTGTGATTGGGAATCCTTTAGCCCCTGAGCCCAGGGCCTCTTCAATAGTAATTGGGCCTGCCTTGTTTTCATTATCTCTGCCACTGCCGAGTTTGATTCCAGGGATCTTTAAAGCAGCTATAAGATATCTGTCAGCCTCCTCGCCTAAGTCTAACGCCGTCTTTATCTTAACAGCGTAGGATGCCTTCTCGTGCTCAGCAATGCCCAGTCTTTGAGTATCAATATTTCCAAGGACTCTTCTTATAAATCTATCCTTTGTCAAAACCCGAGTCCTTCCTTTGCCATAGACCGGTATAAGCCTGACTTTGTCATCCTCTCGTTCCATCGCTACATATAAAACACCGTTTGAACTATCTGCAAACATAACTGTATTCTCTATTCCCTTTTCAGCAATAACAGAGGCAAATCGGCCTGATAACTCACGATGCGAATTCAATGCAACAAGGGCCCTGTCCAGTTCTGCCTCAGCCTCTTCCAGGCTAAGAGGCATCACCTGCCTCTCAAGCACTCTTGGGGGCGCAGTCGGCTTCAGGCGGTTTAAAAATGCCTTTTTATCTATCCGTTTGCCAGGGAATTCAGGCCCCAGACAACCGCGCACTATGGTCTTTTCGTCTGTCAGCAGTAAACAGTACAGACATCCTCCGTATATGCAGAACATAGGTGAATTCAGGCTGAGATGCACATCCCAGGCGTCCAGCACATCCGGCATGTCTGCGCGGTCAGCCTCATCCACAAAGACATGCATGGCAAACGAAGGGCCTGCTACCAATGCCGCGCTATAACCGATCTTCGATCCCTGTTTGCGGCTTATCAGCGCGCGGAAGGGAAGCGTACCATAACCAAAAAAGAAGCGCGTCTGGCCTGTATCTTTAGAATAATATCCTTCGCCTATACCTCTATCTGCAGCGCGGCCTACAGCAGTTTTTAGTTCGGAGATTTTATCTGCATTGAGATCCGCGTCAGCCTCCAGAGAGCTCAATCTCTCTTCGTATTGCTGCCAGTTGATTTTCTCTGTCTCTCCGCCAAGCATTATCTTCAGCTGTTCTAAGGCAATATAGATATTTTCTTTCCCGACATAGCCTTCGAGTTCTTTCAAGTAAATCATGTTATCGGGGTTAAAAGCGCCGAGCACTACCTTTGTTTTAAAACCTGCACCGATAATCCGCTCTATTGCTTTTCCTGCCTCTTTGTACTTCTCATCGCCAATTTTATCCATGACAGAAGAACGAAAAGCTGCAAGCTGCTGCTCTTCCATACTGCGCCATATCCTGTCAAGCTCAGGATAGATCGTATATTTCAACACTGCCTGTGTCACATCTGTCTCATCCTCCGACAGACCTCCTTTCTTTTTCATAGCTATAGCTGTCTCATAAAGCGCTGTTATCCTCTCGCCAATCCGGGCATCCACTCTTTCCAGGCCTGAAGCATATTCTCTGAATTTTTTTAGTCCCTGGAGCGCTCTATAAACCTGGTTCTTATCCAATGCCTCGGTTATCTCTTTTATCTCCTGAGGCAGAGACAATCTTACCTGATTCAGAACTCTATTTGCAGCAGAAATCAGATCATCATGTGTTTCTTCCGTGTTTTCCCCTCTTTCAAATCTACCGAGCAAATCAAAGAGCGCGCTCATTTTTTTATCTAACTCCGCCCTTGCGCGTACTATGGAAACAATGGTAGGTATGGCACCTCCTAAACCCACAAGCATTACCTCGCCTATAAGCCCGGCAAATATCGAGGGTTCGCCCCCAGGCCCGCTTATACTAAAAAACCTGTCTCCTGCGTTCATGTTGTTTATTGCATGCGTTGAAAGCCCGGCATCCTGAACCGAAAATCTTATTGTCCCTGACTCTTCATCCTTTCCAAGAAATGTAATAGGTATCTTCTCGCCAAATTCATCTGACATAACAGTAAAGAACTGGCCCGGCTGTATCCTTCGCGCAATATAAGGGGCATAGACAGTAAACTCTATCATTCTTTGCGCGCCGATAATATCCTTTTTTTCTCCGGCTGAAGGCCTGAGCCTTGAGATTTCGACATCTCTTCTACTGACCTCTTCTTTTTTTAATATCTCGAACATCTCGCGAAATGGCTCTTCAGTAAAAAACAGTTTTTCCGGATCTTCGATTCTATGTTCTAAAGCAGGCGCTCTGGAATAATTTTCATTATAATGCGCTGCGGCGCGCTTACCCTGTGCTGCTGCCAAGACCGCTGTGCCAGCAGCTCCTTCTAGCTCATCAATAACCTCTGCAGCATCACCTGATACATATACAGGCGCAAGGCCATCGCTTCCGTCTAATCCCTTGACCTGCATGCTGTCGCTATCTTTTATCTCGACATACCCCCATTCATTTAATGGTATAGACGGGCTCAATGTCTCTGTGGCAGGCTTTGTGCCCAAAGACTCAATGACCATATCTGCCTTTATCTTTACCCTATCCTTCTCAGGCCCTTTATAACTCGCGTATCGGATGCATTCGATCTTCTGAATATTACCGTCTTCATCTCCTATATATTCGATTGCCTGGTGCAACTCATAATCCACCATAGCTATAACGCCTGCGCCTTCTTCTAAGGCATGTGTTAACTCTTCACGACGGGCTTTTAAACTCAGGTGCTGCTGGGGCCTGCGATATAAGAATACAATCTTTGGCTTTACCTCTGTCCCCATGCGCATATTTAAGACATTTATCCATCTAAGCGCTGTGCGGGCTGAATCCATTGCAACGTTACCGATGCCCTCAACTACAATGGTTATCTCCTGCGGCTTGCCTGTATCTATAGCCCTTTCAAATGCATCCATGACTCTCGGCGCCAAGGGCGGCGGGGTCTTGTATCCTGGCACCATTGCCTTCATAAGGTATGTCCATGACAGGAAATGATAAGCTGAGTATATGCCGTTTAGATGCCGGCCAGGTATTGGCTTGCCGCCATACTGCATCACATTTGATTTACCTGCGCCTGTTGAGATAAACACTGTGTCAAAAATCATTCTTAATTCATCTATAGTGAAAGCACCGTTCTCGCCTACATGGGTATCAAGCACAAACTGCACGCCCATCTCTTCCTTTAAATATCTTACATGCTCTCCAACTATGCCTTCCTGAAGCCTGAACGTAGGTATGCCGTATCCCAAAACACCGCCTGCTTCGTGAAGGGCCTCCATCACCACCACCTTATGACCCTTCCTTGCAAGGTCATATGCCTGCTGCAGACCTGCAGGGCCAGAACCGAGCACAACCGCATATTTACCGTTGTGCTTCGGCAGATCTTCTTTGCGCGGCTGTGGCAACTTTCCGTTATTCAGCTTTAACCAGGTCTGTACTATCAGGTATTCAAGTTTTCCTATATCTATAGGGACAGGCCTGTCCTCTATCCTCCCAAGCGTGCAGGCTGCCTGGCATAGATGTTCCTGCGGGCAAATTAATCCTAGATAAGCGCCGCCAAAACTCGAATCCATAAGCATCCGGACCGCTTCTTCAAACCTCCCTAATGCCATAAGATTTAAAAGCTTTGGGATAGGCAAATGGAGCGGGCATTTATTTTCCTGCAGGGCTTTTGATTCCTCGCTTTTCCTCTGAGATTCAGCTAAAAGTCTATCGCGCTCCTCCTCGAGCTTCGCCCTGTCCATAGCAAGCCACCTGTCGATCAGATCCAGATTAGGCCTTTCTCTTCTAACCTGATCGCCTGAGATATTTTCGCTTTTCGCCCTTTTTCTTAATCTTGCTATTATCTCCTCTTCGCTGTCAGGCGTCATCTTACCTCTAAGATATGATGCTGCTGACTGCGAAGTATTTGCGCCTTCCATAAGCCTCAAGATTCCGCTAACTATCCCTGCTTGCACCTTTAGCCTGATTGCAAGGCTTCCGATCTGGCCGAGTCCGCACGGAGTCCACGCGCACGCTGCACATAGATTAAACTCTAACGCCTCAAATCCCGGCATAGACGCAGCAGGATCTCCGAAACTGGACGGCGCCATTGAAATAATAAAATCTGTGATCCTTGTATCTATAGGCCTTTCGCCAAGCGGTGAGCGAAAATCTTTTCTATGGGCCTGTATCCACGCGCTCACTATAGCATGGTCAACGGCATTCTGTGCTACAAGCGCGCGGCTTTCTTTGCCAGGATTACTCTGGTAGATAACGCGGCTCACGAGTGAGCTGGTCCTGAGATAATCAAGCAAGCTGTACCATGTGCCTGTAGCATCTCCTGTAAACTGGAGATAATCAAGCAATTCCGGCTGAGAAGCTATTATGCTGTTAAAAGCTGTGTCTAGCTCTTCAACGGACATTTCGTTGTTATTTAGCCTGACGGCTATATCGGAAAGCTCCGGCGCAGATTTTGAAAATTTACCTATAACCTTTTCAGCTTCTTCAATAAATACGCGAGGCACCTCTCTATCTGAAGCTAATGTCAGAAAATGTTCTATTGCAAAGCCTCTGAGAGCTGATGTCCCAAATGTCTCAGCATATTCCAAGCTCTCTACCTTGAATTTAAGCATATGCTGGTAAGTAGCATCCAGTTCCATGCGCTCCAATACATCAGAGACCATCTCTATATCTGATAGATTAACTCTCCTCTTACTGTATCTATCTTTTTTATCTGGCGAAAGGACAACGACACTCCATCCATCATGAAATGCCCTTTTTGCCATAGGCGTTAATACAATGGCAAGTTTTCGCGTACCCTTATCATCTATAAAACAAAGGCTTTCATAGAGGTTAAGCTCGCTGAATCTTGGATTCCGCATGGTAAACAAGGCTACCCTGGAGACCTTCTGTATTATAGCCAATAAATCACTGATCTGATTTTTATTAAGTTTTCTTCCGGGCGGTATTCTGGCGATATCCTCTCTTAATTGAACCAGAGGTGCAAGTTCGCCCACAAGGGATGACGTAATACCTTTAACAGCCATATCCCTGGTAAAAACATTACCGGCGCGGTCTACTAATTCAACTGCCCTGTCAAAGGGCTTATGCCTGTAAAGGCCTATTCTCTTCAGATATCTCCTAATGCCTGTAAAAACCTCTGGGCTGGACAGCCTGAGAGAGCTAAGCCCTCTTATGACCCTTTCTCTCAGAGAAGGATCTCTATGCATAGCTGCACCGTCTAAAAGCTCTTCAGTATCAATATCAAAAAGGCCTCCTAAAAGTGCGATAGATTCGGATTCCTGCACAATCCTTCTTATCACCTGCCGTATCGCCCTTATTTCATCTTTCCTGGCTCTTCCTCTGTTTAACATCTCAAGCATGTCACCAGGCAATTTTCTTATCAAGCCCGGGTCCACAAGTATCTCATATATATATCTGCCATTTTGGTCCCGATCACCTGTGTTTCTTATCAATTCCAGGTCTTCCGCATCCCTAAATTCCCTTCTAACAGTTTCATAGACATACTGATCCCCTGCCTTCTTATCCCTGTAATCTTCTCTATATAATCTATGCGGCTTCACGCCTTTTATTGTTATTGTATCCCCAAATCCAAAACCCTGACCTCTCAATGTATCGAAAAGCCCCAGGACAGAGCCTATGCTCGCAGGACTATCAGGATCATTTATATCTGACCTATCCAGGGCAACCTGTACATCTCTTAATAATCCAGGTTCACCCTGCATGACAGGCCTTAGATTGGAAGAACTTCGCGGAGGAGCTGCGTATAATATGTTTGTGGATGAAAAAGTTATAAGCATTATAACTGATACTATTTTCTTGATTATGGAACTCATGTTCTCTCCTCTCTGATGTAAAATTCGTATATTATAAACATATTCAAGATATTTATAAAGTACTATATTGCGCTACAAAAAAATATCAAATCATATATGCCACTGTATGTTTCTGTTTTGACTCAAATCTAGCCACTAAATCTTCAACTGTCGTTGAGGAAAGCTTATCGGCAATAGTATTGCCCAAATCACTCCATAAGTCCCGCGTAACGCACTTAAGCGCACGCGGACACGGGGAAGGATTATCTGCGCATCCTGCAAGATCAAAATCTCCTTCCAAAATCTCCACGACATCTTTCATTGTTATTTGCGCCGGGGATCTACCCAGGGTATACCCGCCATGGGCACCACGAAAAGAATTTACAAGGCCGGCTGTTTTGAGGGGGATAACTATCTGGCTCAGATACTTTTCGGAGATATTTTCTTTCTCTGCGATATCTTTTAAAAAAATAGGGCCTTTGTCATAGCTAAGCCCTAATGATAACATCAACCGTGCGCCATATCTGGTACGCGTCGATATTTTCACGTCTAAAACTCCTTATTTACTAGTATTGCTATAGAATTACTAGTAAATAACATAATACTATTTTTCAGGCATATTGTCAACCAAAAATAACTTTACATTTCAACAATGTTAAAATGTAAAGTTAGAGGGTAAAGGTTATTCTCAGGAAGCGTTTTTTGCCTACTTTTATGCGGTATTCCTTGGAGGGTTCTAACGTGAAATCAATGGTCTTGATGCGGTTGCCGTTTACCTCTATCGCGCCCTGTTCGACCAGGCGTCTGTATTCACTTTTGCTAGGGCATATCTTGTCTGCTACGAGAAAATCTGCCAGCATCTTCTGATATGGCTTTGTTTCTAACTTCAACTCCGTAAATGGGTCTCTTTTTTGGAATTTATTTTCAAAGTCTTTGCGCGCTGCTCTGGCTTGCTTATCGCCATGATACTGCTCGACTATGTTCTGCGCCAGACTCTTCTTTGCCTCCATTGGATGCAGTTTTTTTACCTCTTCTAAATTCTCATCTGTCAATAGCTCATAATACTGCAACATAAGCTCATCTGAAAGAGACATGATCTTGCCAAACATCTCCTCCGGGGCTTCGTCTATACCTATATGATTGCCAAAGGACTTCGACATCTTCTGCGTACCGTCCAGGCCCACCAAAAGGGGCATGGTGATAACTGCCTGAGGTTCTTTATCATAATCTTCATGAGCTCTTTGAAGATCTCGTCCGACCAGCATATTAAATTTTTGATCGGTGCCTCCAATCTCAACATCTGATTTTAACTTTACTGAATCATATCCTTGCATTAAAGGGTACAGAAATTCTAAAAAACTTATGGGTTTATGCTTTTTTAACCTTTCTTCAAAGTCATCTCTTTCTAGAAGTCTGGCAACTGTATATTTTTGTGCAAGTTTAACAAAATTGTCAAATCTAAATTTGGAGAACCATTCGCTATTATGCCTGCATTCAAAAAACCTGCGTTTACTAGTATTCAAAATTTTACTGACCTGTTTTACATAGGTTTTTGCATTTTTCTCAACTTCACCGCGAGTAAGAGCTTTGCGGGTCCGTGATTGTCCAGTAGGGTCGCCTATCATGCCTGTGAAGTCGCCGATCAGAAAAACCACCTTATGTCCGAGGTCCTGAAAATGTCGGAGTTTTCGCAAAAGCACAGTATGGCCCAGGTGTATATCAGGCGCGCTTGGATCAAAGCCAGCCTTTATTATAAGTGACTTTCGCTTTTCCAATTTCGAGACAAGCTCCTTCTCAGAGATCATCTCTACTGTGCCACGCCTTATTATATCTAGCTGCTTCTGGATATCCATATCACTAATCTTTCCGGGTCAAGGTTAAACCTCGAACCGGAATCTTGAACTTAGAATTTGTTATTCCTTTTTCTTAACGCTAAGGCCGATCTTGCGCTCTACGTCGTCTATCTTGATTACGACTGCCTCGACCTTGTCTCCGATCTTATACGCGTCTTCCAGTTTCTGGTCAGGCGCGAGCTCCAGTTCAGAGACATGCACCAGCGCCTCAAGGTCCTTCTCTATCTCAACAAACAAACCAAAACTCGTGATCTTTGTAATGACGCCTTCGACAGTTGTGCCAAGGCAATATTTCTTCATGATCTCAGGCCACGGATCAGTCACGACCTGTTTTATCCCAAGCGAGATCTTCTGGTTCTCAGCGTCGACTGCTAGCACCATTACCTCGATCTTCTGACCCTTTTTCAAAAACTCTTTCGGGTTATTTATCTTTTTAGTCCATGACATGTCACTTACATGGACAAAGCCTTCTATGCGGCCTTCGAGCTCCACAAAAGCACCGAAGTCAGTCAGATTCCTGATCTTACCCTCGACCTTTGTGCCTGCAGTAAATCTCTCTTTGATCTCCATCCACGGATTTGGCTCTATTTGTTTCACCCCGAGAGAAATCTTTTGGCTATTTTTATCTACACTCAAAACTATGGCCTCCACGACATCGCCTATTGCAAGGACATCTGCGGGATTGTTGATCCTCGTGGTCCAGGATAATTCCGAGACATGCACCAGCCCCTCAATACCTTTTTCAAGCTCCACAAATGCACCATAAGGCATGATGTTTACGACCTTACCTTTGATCTTTGAGCCAATAGCATATTTATTCTCCACATCTTTCCACGGGCTCTCTGTCTTCTGCTTTAATCCCAAGGAAACCTTTGTGCTCTCTTTGTCAAAACTCAGCACCATTACCTCTATAGTATCTCCTATGGCGAGTACCTCACTGGGATGCGAGACCCTGCCCCAGCTCATGTCAGTGATGTGCAAAAGTCCATCTATGCCGCCAAGGTCGATGAATGCGCCGAAATCTGTTATGTTTTTAACAATACCTTTTCTTAACTCGCTGACATTAAGCTCGCCTATCAATTTATTCTTTGCCTCGTCTCGTTCTTTCATTATCGCGTCTTTTCTCGAGACCACGATGTTCTTTCTGGACCTGTTCATCTTTACTATCTTGAATTTCAGGTTCTGGCCCATGACCTGATTGAGATTACCAAAACCTTTCAGAGCAACCAGAGACGCTGGCAAAAAGGCCTCTATGCCGACATTTACCATCAGACCGCCTTTGACCTTTCGCGTGACCTTGCCTTCTATAAAATCGCCTTCCTTATATTGGTTGACGATCTTATCCCAACCCTGTGCCTTCTCCGCCTTTCTCTTTGAGCAGACGATCAGGCCATCCTCGTTCTCCTTGGACTCAACTAGTACCTCTAGTTCATCTCCTACATTGGCCTCTATGGACGCACTTTTAAATTCCATAAGCGGTATAATGCCTTCGGATTTATAGCCGAAATCGACATATACATCCTTCTTCCCTACTGCGATGATCTTGGCCTTGACTATGTCGCCCTCGTTCAAGCTGCGAAAAGTCTTTTCATAAGCTGAGGCAAGATCAAATACCTCCTGTGTCTTCGTCTCTTCTTTTTTCTGTTCTTTGATCATGACTAGTTTTCCCCTTTCGAATTTATTTTTTTACTTCAATTTAAAATTTTTCTATCTTTTCCGCTACCTTTGTCACCGTTAAATCAGGAGTCGAAGCGCCGCTCACGACTCCCACACATTTTTTACCTTTAAATGCTTTTTCTTTCAGTTCGGCGTCGGTTTCAATGTGATAACTATCCACCCCGCTTTCTTTGCAAATCTGCCATAAACGCCTTGTGTTGGCACTGTTTTTTCCGCCAACTATTACCATAGCATCGCACTCTTTCAAAAGCCTACGAGCTAATTCCTGCCTACGCGAGGTGTCATTACAAATAGTATTAAAAATCCTCACCTCGTTGAAATCTGTTTTTAATATATTCGAAATCCCCTTAAGATAATTGTCTTTGCTCTGAGTCGTCTGCGATATAATGCCGATTTTATTGCTATTCTTTGCTTTCCCAGCGAGGCTTAGCAAGGCCTTTACCTCAGGGTGTTCCTTGTCTCCTACTATTGCAACGGCATAACCCTCTTTCACCAGACTCTTCACTATGTCCTGCGCGTTTTTTACGAACGGGCAAGTCGCATCGACAAGCTTTATCTTTTTCTTCTTGATCTTCTCTATCACTTCTTTTGGAGCGCCATGCGAAGATATGATCACCGTACCCTTATCTATGTCGGTTATGCTCGTTATAACATTGAGTCCTTTTTTTAAAAGAGCTTCGACGACCTGAGGATTATGTATAATATGTCCGAGTGAATAAATTTCATTCTTACCTTTTTCAGACCTAAGGGTCTTCTCGGCTATATTTATTGCGCGCTTCACGCCAAAACAAAAACCAGAATGTGTCGCTACTTTTACCTGCATATCGAGCTTAAGTTTACACTTCAACAATGTTAAAGTGTAAACTTAAAAAAATTAATCTGTCTTTTCAGAGTCTTCTTTCAGCTTAGCTATCGCTGCTGTCGTCTGTTTGGCAATATGCACGTAGCGCTCTCTTCTATTGCTTGGCGTTCTCTCGAATTTCAAAGTCTTACCGAAATATACGGAGACAGGGCTGACTCTGGGAAATTTCGAATGCCTGGGCCATGCCTTTACCGAACCTTTTACGTAACACGGAAGTATATTGACGCCTGAGGTAACCTGCAAAAATCCTATTCCAGCCTTTGGTTCTTGTAAATTACCATCTATCGAACGCGTGCCTTCTGGAAAAATCAAAATCGGCTTGTGCTGCGATAGTTTGTTCAATGCTGTCTTAAAGGCGTTTATATCTCCGGTCTCGCGCTTTATAGGCGAGACATTGTACATATACAATATCCTGGCAAAAAATCTTGGCCTAAACAATGTATCGCGCGCCAAATAATTCAGCTTAAATGGAGCAGCCACTCCCACTAACATAGGATCTAAAAAACTCACGTGGTTCGGCGCCACGATCACAGGTCCTTTTGCAGGAAAATTCTCCTTGCCAAACACCTTTAGCCTAAAAAATATTTTAAAGAGCAGAAATAATATAAATCTCGCAAAAGTGTAAAACATATTGGGATTATTTCTACGCTTAAGTTCACACTTTAACAATGTTAAAGTGTGAACTT
>CAYULJ010000018.1:0-17816 GCA_964445715.1 uncultured Planctomycetia bacterium | reverse complement strand
ATATCCTTCGAGCGGAGTGAGCGAAGCGAATGAAGTCGAGAAGATATAGCTATGAACCGTATAGATAAAAAATTCAAAGAACTGAAGAAAAAACGCAAGAAGGCATTTGTCGCTTTTATAATGGCAGGGGATCCAAATCTTGCTGTTACAAAAGAACTTATATTCGAATTAGAGAAGCAAGGCGCTGATATAATCGAACTAGGCGTGCCTTTTTCAGACCCGCTTGCAGACGGCCCGACCATACAGCGCTCTTCAGAACGCGCGCTAAAAAATAAAATAAACGCGGATTCTGTATGTAATCTTGTAAAAAGCGTCCGATCAAAAACACAAATACCCATAGCTTTTTTGACATACTATAATCTTGTGCATCATCGCGGATTGAAAAAATTCGTCCGAAAGGCAAAGGCATCCGGCGTAGACGGCATAATCATCCCCGATCTACCTCCTGAAGAATCAGGGGACCTGCGTCGCGTTGGTACGAAGAATAAATTTTCAATAATACATCTCCTAGCGCCTACGAGTTCCAACGAAAGAATAAAGATGATATCTAAGGTAAGTACAGGATTTATATATTATGTCTCGCTCACAGGCACCACAGGAGCCAGAAAAGAATTACCAAAGGAAATCGCAAGCAGTTTGATAAAAATAAAAAGAATTACCAAAAGGCCTTTATGCGTGGGCTTTGGCATTTCTAAACCAGAGCAAGTAAAGTCAATATCAAAATCAGCCGATGGTGTCATCGTTGGGAGCGCTATTGTAAAAATAATTGAAAAAAATACAGGTAAAAAAGATTTAGTAAAAAAAGTCGGCAGGTTCGTAGCCTCATTACAAAAATAACTTTACACTTTAACAATGTTAAAGTGTAAAGTTAAGCGGAGGAATAAATGATACATGCGGTAATAATGGCTGGTGGAAAAGGCGAAAGGCTCTGGCCTAAAAGTACAAGGGGCAGGGCAAAGCACACGCTTTCGTTTGGCACAAGAAATGCAATGATCCAGGAGACCATAAAGAGATTAAAGCAGTATCTTCCCGTAGAAAACATACTTTTGATAACGACCAAAAATCAATATCCGACTCTGAAACCATACGTATTCACTCTTAACAAAAAAAATATCATCCTGGAGCCCGAGGGAAAGGACACTGCAGCTGCGATTTGTCTCGCGGCATTGACCTTGGAAAAAAGATTTGGCAAGGCCACAATGGCTATCCTGCCGGCAGATCACATCATTAAGGACTCCCGCCTCTTTTATCACGACCTGGTATCCGCGGAAAAAGTAGCCCATATAAACCATAGCCTGGTGACAATAGGAATAAAACCAAAATATTCCTCTATCGGCTATGGCTATATCAGGATCGGGAAAAAGGTCATGGGGCATTACGCGGTAAAAAGGTTTGTCGAAAAACCAAACAAGGAAAAAGCAGAAAAGTTTTACAGAAATAAAAATTATCTCTGGAACAGCGGTATATTTGCATGGAAAACAGATTCTATTTTAGCAGCACTAAAAAGACACATGCCAAGCCTATACTATGGCCTGAAGGATGTAGTCAAGCTAGAAGGCAAAAAAGGTTATTCGATAAGGCTGGCGCATGAATATTCCAGGACAAAACCAATGTCCATAGACTATGGCGTGATGGAGCCGATAACCAAACACAGGTCGCAAAAGATATTCTGCGTAAAAGGGAATTTCGACTGGGTGGACATAGGTTCGTGGTCGAGCGTTGAAGAGATATACGACAAAGACAGGGATGGGAACATCATCCTCTCCAACAGCGCCTTTATAGATGTAAAAAATTGCACTGTAATAGGGGAGCGCGATCACAAGATAGGCGTGATCGGGGCAAAAGACCTGATAATAGTACAGACAAAATCCGGCACACTTGTCTGCAACAAAAACAAGGCCCAGGAAGTAAAAAGACTTGTTAAGCAGTTCTGATATGCCAAGAACAATTGCTTTTGATGTAGGTGAGAAACGTATTGGCGTCGCGATTAGCGATCCTTTAAATATAACTGCGCAAGGCCTTGAGACAATAGAAAAAAAGAACACTGAAGCAGTTTTTGCTAAAATAAAATCCTTGATAGAAGAGTATAGTGTCGGAAAAATCGTGATCGGCATGCCTTATAATATAAACGGCACCAAAGGCCCTGCCGTAAAATCAATCGAAGAATTTGCAACGCTCTTAAAAAAAGAAATAGCATTTGATATAGAGGTGGAAACCGTGGATGAAAGACTTACGACTGCTCAGGGAGAACGAATGCTTTTAGAGGCAGATATTTCAAGAAAAAAGCGCAAAAAATCGATCGACAGGATCGCAGCTCAATTGATTTTGCAAACATACTTGGATTCACATGTATAAAACAATAAATCTCAATAACGGTCTACGCGTAATCCTAAACCACATGCCACACATGGAATCTGCTACAATAGGCGTCTGGATAGATACCGGCTCCAGAAATGAGACAGAGCGTATCTCAGGAATATCTCATTTTTTAGAACACCTGATCTTCAAGGGCACGCCTACGAGGAACACCCGAAAAATAAAAGAAGAAATAGAGGGCCGCGGTGGCTCCCTGAATGGCTTCACTTCTGAAGAAGTCACCTGTTACCTGGCAAAGGTAAGCGGAAAACATCTAGGCATAGCCATAGAAGTTCTATGCGATATGGTCCTGCATGCTACCCTGGCTCAGAAAGATATAGATACAGAACGCAATGTCATAATGGAAGAGATAAAGATGTATCATGATCTCCCAAACCACTATGTTCATGACTTGATAAATGAATTGATGTGGCCAAAGCAGCCGCTGGGATACCCGATAGCAGGAGACCTTGACTCTGTAGCATCTATTTCGCGGCAGGATATCATAGATCATAAAGATTCGAACTATGTGCAAAAAAATATAACGATAGTCGTGTGCGGGAATTTCAAAAAGGCAGAAATAGACAAAAAGATAAAAAATATGTTTAAAGACTCATCAGAAAAGAAGGCTTCATCTTTCCTAAAGGCTAAAAATATGCAGTCTAAGTCACAGATAAAGCCTTTATACAGGGATACAAAACAGACACGGATGTGCATGGGGCTACGCGCTTTCGAGAGAACGCATAAAGATAGATACATATTAAGCCTTCTTCATATTATTTTAGGCGCAAACATGTCTTCGAGGTTATTTGAAAACATACGAGAAAAAAGAGGCCTGGCTTATGAGATCGGAACAGAGATAAAAAGATACAAGGACACAGGCGCATTTATAGTGAATGTGGGGACCGAACATAAAAAAGCAAAAGAAACAATCAGGCTCATCTTAAAAGAATTCGAGACAATAAAGACTAAGCCGGTATTTACAGAAGAACTGAGGAGAGCAAAAGAGTTTTTTAAGGTGCAGCTCTCGCTGTATCTGGAGGATACCTCTAGCTACATGGTATGGTTAGGCGAACACGTGATCCTGGGAGGCAGACTTCCGAATAAAGACGAGATCGTTAAAAAGATAAATTCTGTATCCAGTGACGATCTACAACGCGTGGCGAATAATGTATTTACCAATAAAAACCTTAACCTCGCATTTATCGGGCCTTTGAAAGAAAAAGAAACGGAAGAGATACAGAAAGAACTGGTTCTGACTTAATGTCATTCCCGTGAAAGCGGGAATCCATAGGAGAGCTCAATGAAAAAAGACATACTGGTAGCCCCTAGCATACTTTCGGCAGATTTCTCGAGACTTGGAGAAGAGGTAAAAAAAATCGAAGATGCCGGAGCAAATATGGTGCATATCGACGTGATGGACGGTTGCTTTGTCCCGAACATCACCATAGGTCCTGTTGTAGTCGCTGCTATAAGAAAAGTCACTGTTCTTCCTTTGGACGTACACTTGATGATCGAAGAGCCACATAAATTTATAAAAGAATTTTCCGACGCAGGCAGCGATATCATTACTATACACGCGGAAGCATACGGACTAAACACTAAAAAAGGCAATTCAAAGAGCGCGGACAAAATAGACGAAGGCAAAATAAAAGATACCCTTAAGCAAATAAAGGCTTTGGGCAAAAAAGCTGGGGTATCGCTAAATCCTGGCTCTCCATTCTGTATTAAAAATATATTGGACGAAGTCAACATGATACTTATAATGTCAGTACACCCGGGGTTTGGCGGTCAGAAGTTTATTGAAAGCGTTGTGCCAAAAATAAAAGAAGCGAGAAAGGTTTATCCGGGCGACATCGAAGTAGACGGCGGCATAAACGATAAAAACGTAAAATCGGTTGTAGATGCAGGCGCAAACATAATCGTAGCAGGTTCTTACTTTTTTGGAGCAAGTGATCCAAAAGGCGCAGTAAAAAAACTCCACTAACTTTACATTTCAACAATGTTAAAGTGTAAAGTTAAGGAGAAAGGATAACGCGGAAATGGGTATAAAGTTCGGCACTGATGGTTGGAGGGCAATAATATCAGAGGATTTTACATTTGAAAACGTATGTGCAGTTTCTCAGGCGATCGCAGACCATTTCAATAAACAAAAGAGGGGGTCCGCGCTCGTCATAGGGTATGACTGGAGGTTTCTGTCTGAGAAATACGCTGAGCTAGTGGCAGAGGTCCTGGCAGCAAATGGTATAAAAGTGCTGCTTTCAGACAAGGCAGTGCCAACGCCGCTTGTAAGCTTTGAGATAAAGAATAAAAAGCTGGATGGCGGCATAATGATAACAGCCAGCCATAACCCTCCTTCTTATAACGGTATTAAAATAAAAGCCTCTTATGCGGGCTCTGCTGACAAAGGCATTACAAAGTCAGTCGAGTCATTTCTTGGAAAAAATCAGATAAAAAGTACAACTATAGGCAAGGCTGTTGCTTCGGGCGCTGTGACAATGATAGACCTCAAGCCAGCCTATATGAAATTTATCACATCATACATAGACATGGATCTTCTGAAAAATGCAAAGCTGAATGTCCTTGTAGACTGTATGCACGGCGTAGGCAATGGATACATAGAGGAGATTTTAAATGACTCTAAGATTAAAATCACGCAGATGAGGGCGGGTCGCGATGCCCTGTTTGGCGGCATAAACCCGGAGCCTATCCCTAAAAATCTCGAAGCGGTGTTCGAGAAAATGAAAAAGGAAAAATTCGACATCGCTATAATAAATGACGGGGATGCCGACAGGATCGGAGCAGTCGTACCGGGCGGAAAATTCCTGGGAGCTGGACAAGTAATGTCACTGCTATTGCTTCATTTCATAGAAGACAAAAAATGGACGGGCTCAGTCGTAAAGACTGTTACGAATACGACGCTTATAGAGCGGATTGCTAAAAAATATAAACTTAAACTGCATGAGACACCCGTAGGTTTTAAATACATATGCAGACTAATGCTCGATGAGGATGTCCTTATAGGCGGCGAAGAATCAGGCGGCATAGGAGTAAAAGACTATATGCCTGAAAGAGACGGCATGCTTCTGGGGATACTTTTGATCGAGATGATGGCTCATAGAAAGAAAGGCATACTGGACATACTGAAAGATATTGAAAAAGAATATGGCAGATTCTGTTACACGAGGATAGACATGGAGTACTCTGATGATAAAAAGAAAAAACTTATGGAATTCCTGAAAAACGATGCGCCGAAAAAGATCCTTGAAAAGCCGGTAAAAGAATTAAAGTCGTACGACGGCTATAAATTTATTTTGGAAGACGACAGTTGGCTTGTCTTAAGACTCTCAGGCACAGAGCCGATACTCAGGATATACGCAGAGGCATCCAGCGAACAACTGGCCCAAGAGTATCTCGACTTCGGAAAGAAAATCGCCCAAAACATCTAAAATAGATTACCGCATGATTCTTTAAAAACATGGATATATCCAGGACAAGAAATTTTTGCATAATCGCTCATATAGACCACGGGAAATCTACGCTTGCTGATAGATTGCTACAATTTACCCACACAGTAGACAAAAGACAGTTCAGGGAACAGCTTCTGGACGACATGGACCTGGAACGGGAACGCGGCATTACTATAAAAGCGAGCGCAGTAAGAATGGCTTATAAAGCCAAAGACGGTCATATCTACGAATTAAATCTCATAGATACGCCTGGGCATGTGGATTTCAGCTATGAAGTCTCTAAATCTCTATCGGCCTGCGAAGGCGCTATTCTCCTGGTCGATGCTGCGCAAGGTGTCGAGGCGCAGACAGTAGCGAACCTCCAGCAGGCATTAGAAAAAAAACTCACCATCATTCCCGTAATAAACAAAATAGACCTACAGAACGCTGACCCGGAAAAAGTAAAAGAGGAGATAGAAAATATATTAAAAATAGACAAAAACAGCATCATAATGGCCAGTGCCAAAGAAGGGACAGGAACAGAAGGCATACTAGAAAGGGTAATAACTGATGTCCCGCACCCAAAGGGAGACTATAAAAAACCTCTACAAGCTCTTATATTCGATTCTCTATATAATACCTACAAGGGCGTCATCATCTATATAAGAGTCATGAATGGTATAATAAAAAAGGGTATGCACGTGACTATGATGTCCTTGCCTAAAAAATATGAAGTGCAGGAAGTCGGTATCTTTACTCCTAAGATGAAAAAAATAGAATCGCTTTGCGCTGGCGAGGTCGGCTACGTCGCGTGCCAGATAAAAGAAGCTAGGGACGTGACCAACGGCGATACTGTCACAGAGATAAAAAGGCCCACTGATAAACCTCTCCCAGGCTACAGGCCCATGAAATCCATGGTCTTCTGCGGCATATACCCTGTGAACGCCAAAGACTTCGAGGCCTTAAAAAGCGCTGTCGCAAAATTAAAATTGAGTGACACGTCTTTTGAGTTTGAAGTCGAGAGTTCGCAATCGCTAGGATTCGGTTACAGGTGCGGATTTCTCGGGCTGCTCCATATGGAGATAGTGCAGGAAAGACTCGAAAGAGAATACGACCTGGATCTTGTCCTCACGACACCGAGCGTGGTGTATAAGGTTAAAGATAAAAAAGGAAAAGAAATAGAAGTAGAAAACCCGAGCAAGCTCCCTGATCTTCAAAATATAGTCGAGATGTCAGAGCCGTTCGCGACCGTGTTTATAATGGTTCCGCAGGATAGTTTAAGTACGACAATAGATTTTTGCAAGACAAAAAGAGGCGAATATAAATCCACGGAGTACGTATCTAAAGATAAGATAAAACTGATCTTTGAAATGCCCTTGTCCGAGATCATAGTCGATTTTTATGATAAAATAAAATCTATGACCAGGGGCTATGGTTCTATTGATTACGAGATAACAGAATACATTTCCGGCGATCTGGTAAAATTGGACATATTGATAAACGGGCAGCCGTGTGAAGCGCTATCCTCTATCGCGCACAGGGAAAAAGCAGACTTTAAAGGCAGGGCGCTGGCAGAAAAACTAAAGGAATTGATACCCAGGCAGCTTTATGAAGTAATAATCCAGGCAGCTATCGGCGCCAAGATCCTGGCAAGGTCAAGAGTGGCGCCATTGTCTAAAAATGTAACGAGTAAGTGTTACGGCGGCGATATCACCAGAAAACGCAAGCTCTGGGAAAAACAAAAGGCCGGCAAAAAACGACTCAAGCAGTTTGGGAAGATCCAGATCCCGCAAGAGGCGTTTCTCGCCGCCTTAAAAATATGAATAGTAAACTACGATATTTTCTAAAAGAATGGGTTGAGCCTATAATAGTAGCCATCGTGCTCGCGCTGATCATAAGGACTTTCATTGTCCAGGCCTTCAAGATACCGACTGGCTCAATGAGGCCAACTTTGATAGAAGGGGACAGGATTCTTGTGAGCAAATTTATTTACAAATTCAAAGAGCCTCAGCAGGGAGACGTGATCGTATTCAAGTCTCCAGAAGATAAGAAAAAAGATTTTATCAAAAGGTTGATAGGCCTGCCTGGCGATACCGTAGAGATCAGTAATGGCACTATATTGATTAACAACAAAGCAGCTAACGAAGACTCGATCATAAGAGAACGGTATTATTATAATAGAGGCGACTTTGGCAGAGAAGATCAAGCAATAAAAATCCCTGAAGATGCTTATTATGCATTAGGGGACAACAGTATCTCCAGTCGAGACAGCAGATATTGGGGATTTTTGCCGAAGAAATACTTAATCGGAAAGGCATTTTTGATATATTGGCCCCCGAACCGCATAAGGCTGATCAAATAGCCTTGTTTTATATAGAAAAAATGCTATAATAGAAAGGTAGTGTTAAAAGTTGTATGAAAAATTCCCCTCCCCTTGTGGGAGGGGTTAGGGGAGGGGTGAATGATGAAGAGATATGGCTTATTGGTTCTTATAATGTTGATGGTATTTGTCATTGGTTGCACAGGCACGCAAAAAGGCGCTGGCATAGGTACACTTGTCGGCGCAGGCGCAGGCGCTATCATAGGGCACCAGTCAGGACATGCTGCTGAAGGCGCTCTTGTAGGCGGCGCAGTAGGCGCAGCAGGAGGCGCATTGGTAGGGGACGCGATGATGACAAAGTTCTGCCCTGATTGCGGCCAGAGTTTTGGTTCTGATGTTCAATATTGCCCTTCATGTGGCACTGAGCTAAAGGTAATCCAGAAATAGCTATTATTGCCTAATAAACCCTGTTGAGCTCTGTCTCGACAGGGTTTTTCTTTGTGTTGGATGGCGTCCTGCGTCTTCTCAGTCAGTCAGCTTCAAAAAGACGCTCGGCCGGGTAAGCAGCTTGAAGCTGTGGGCCTCGCTCTGTTTATTTTGACAGGCAAATTCTTTACTAATGCAAGATCTTATGTTGCGCAAAATGAAAAGGCTTTTTGAAGCTGACTGACTGAGAAGACGCGAAGGCAAACTTAAGCTTGACCCGTATATCACGCCATGTTAAAATTAAGCTTACTATGGAAAACATTGTCATAACATTCCTACCTGAAAAGAGATCCATCTCTGTCGATAAAGGCACAGACCTCCTGACCGCGGCTATTAAATCTGGCATACATATATATAATAGCTGTGGGGGAGAAGGGGTCTGCGGCAGATGTAAGATTATTGTAAAAAAAGGTAAATTCATAACCGAGCAAAGCGGAAGGATCTCTGAAAAGGAACGCAAAAAGGGGTATGTCTTGGCCTGTAGAACCACACCAGACTCTGACATAACCGTGCTTGTGCCGGAAGACTCCAGGCTGGGAGACATAGAGGTCTTGACAGAAGAAGTAAAGGCAAAGCGACTCGCAGGCCTCTACACTCCAGCGGAGAAGATAGAGGAAGAACATCTAAAAGCAGAGACGAAAATATTTAAGCATGGACCTCTCTCTACAAAATTATTCCTGAAGCTCACGCCTCCCTCGCTCGACGATAATTGCGGCGACATGGAGAGGCTGTTCAGGGAAATAAGAAAAGGGAGAAAAATACCTGTCATGCAGATGGGATTGGCCAAAATAAAAAAGCTACCCCGCCTTTTAAGAGAAAGTGATTGGCAAGTCACGGCAACGCTTGGAAACAGAAACAATACCACAGAGATCGTCCTGATTGAACCTGGCGACAGATCTGCTAAAAACTTCGGTATAGCTATAGATATTGGGACCACCACTATTGTCGCGTATCTTGTCAATCTAAAATCGCAAAAGGTGCTTGGCGCCAGGGCGAGCTACAATCCACAAGTGGACTTTGGAGAAGACATCATCTCGAGGATCATATATGCGGAGAAAGAGAATGGGCTGGAAAAACTGCACCACGTTGTCATAGATACAATAAATGTCCTTATATACAGCTTAGCAAAAGAACAGAATCTGACCCTGGATGATATCACAGGAGTGATGTGCGCCGGAAACACCACGATGCTGCACCTCCTTCTAAAAATAGACCCTGGATATATAAGAAAAGGGCCTTATATCCCTGCTGTAAATTTTATGCCAGTCATAAGGGCGGCAGAGGCTGGGATAAAGGTCAATCCGAGGGGGCTCTTGTCCTGCTTGCCATGCGTAGGAAGCTATGTCGGAGGCGATATTGTCGGAGGAGTTTTGGCTTCTGGCATGGATAATTCAAAGGATATCTCACTCTTCATAGACATGGGGACAAATGGCGAGGTAGTCTTAGGCAATAAAGACTACTATATCACCTGCTCGACCTCTGCGGGGCCATGCTTCGAAGGAGGAGGCCTGAGTTCAGGTATAAGGGCAATGGCCGGAGCCATACAAAAGGTCTCTGTAAAAAACAACAAGCTTGTCCTAGAGACTATCGGCAATAAACCTCCGAAAGGCATATGCGGCTCAGGCATAATAGACGCTTTGAGCGTCTTTATGGAAAATAAGATCATAGATCGCTCAGGAAAGATCAAAGAAAACAAGATTTGTAAGATAAGGGACGCGGACGGAGCAAAAGAGCTCGTTCTGGTGGACAAAAAGAAATCAGCCACAGGCAAAGATATAACCATCAATGAAAACGACATCAAAAATGTGATCCATTCCAAGGGCGCTATTTATACCGGCATCGAGGTACTGTTAAAAGAATCAGGTTTTAAAAAATCCGATCTAAAGCATGTTTTTATCGCCGGCGGCCTCGGCGCTGCTCTAAACGCCAGGTCAGCTATTAATATCGGACTTCTACCGGATCTACCTGAGAAAAAATTTGAATTTCTGGGCAATACCTCTGTAACAGGGGCAAAGATGTGCGTCTTATCAAGCGAGGCAATGGAAAAAGCGCGTCTTATAGCAGACAAGATGACATATCTTGATCTGAGCACGAATCCTTATTTTATGAACAACTACAGTGCGGCGTTATTCCTCCCGCACACAGACACAGAGCAGTTCCCCTCTGTAAAAAAACTCCTTAAGTTTACACTTTAACATTGTTGAAGTGTAAACTTAAGCGAAGAGATAGATGACATATATAATAGCGGTTGCTGGAAAAGGCGGCGTTGGCAAGTCTACGGTCAGCGCACTCCTGATCCAGACGCTTATAAAAAAACACAGTCCGGTTTTAGCCATTGATGCTGACCCAAATTCAAATCTCAATACGCTCCTGGGCTTTGAATATCAAAAAACTATCTCTGACATACGCGAAGAGGCAAAAAATCTATCTTCGACGAGTTTCTCCAAGACAGATTTTTTTAATCTTAAATTAGAAGAGATAATCGTAGAAGGCGAAGGCGTAGACCTTCTGGTCATGGGTAGGCCTGAAGGCCCTGGCTGCTACTGCGCCGTAAATAATATCTTAAGAGAATATCTCTCGAAGTTAGGTAAGAATTATAAATTTGTCATAATAGATAATGAAGCAGGCATGGAGCACTTGAGCAGGCGCACAGCAGGCACGATCGATTCGCTTTTACTGGTCTCAGACACTACAATGGTCGGGATACAGTCAGCTATCAATGCATTTCTCACTGCAAAAAGGGCTGGCTTAAAAGTAAAAGACGTAACTTTATTGATCAATAAGTCCAAAGGTGCCTTAGAAAACGAAAAGATGAAGCTCATTAAAGACGCTGGCTTGAATTTATTAGGCTATATGCCTTTTAAGGAAGATATACAAAAAAACAGTGAAGCTGGCAATAAGCTATTGGGCACAGAAATACCCGAATTAACTTCTATACTGGAGGGGAAATGGAAAGGGTAATCGAAAAGTGGCAGGATGAGATCTTCGAAGTCAAGATCGGCGCAACAAAGGATAAAGGCGGCACGCGCAACAATGTGGTCAAGATAGGCGGCGAAACAGGCATTTATTTCATAAAAGACGAGGACAAATGCCCGAACCTGCCTGTTGTTGCAATGGAAGTCTGGGATATGGAACCTGAGTCTTGGCCAGAGACACTAAAAGCAAATTTCGGCAATGCTTTAAAAGAGCCTGCTGAATGGGCAAAGCTCTGCGTTGACAAATTTAGCGCTGACGCGATCTGCTTAAAGCTTGCGAGTATTCACCCGGATTCTAAAAACGCCTCTTCTGAAGAAGCAGGCAAAACTGTAGAAAAAATACTTAAAGCAGTCAGCGTTCCGCTAATAATCCTGGGCAGCTCTTCTCCTGAAAAAGACAACGAGGTAATGGTGCACTGCACTAATGTTGCAAAAGGCGAAAACTGTCTATTCGGCATAGCTACTCAAGAAAACTATAAAACATTGACAGCCGCCTGCCTGAGCGGAGGGCACTGCATTATTTCTGAGGCGCCGATAGATATAAACATTGCCAAGCAGCTCAATATCCTCATATGCGACATGCAATTCCCACAAGACAAGATCGTCATACACCATGCAACAGGCGCACTGGGTTATGGTTTGGAATATACTTACTCTATAATGGAAAGGACCAGGCTCGCTGGTCTTTCAGGCGACAAAATGCTTTCGATGCCGCTTATAAATTTTATAGGGCAAGAGGTTTGGCGCACAAAAGAGGCCAAGACAGGGGATGAGGCTTCAAAAGAATGGGGGGCAGCAAAAGATAGAGGAGCGCTCTTAGAGACAGCGACTGCTGCTGCTTATCTAAACGCGGGCGCTGATATATTGGTAATGAATCATCCGAAAGCTGTTGAAGAGACAAAAAAAATAATAAAAAATCTTTGTAAAATTTAATGCATTGCGAGGTGAGCATATGTACGTGATCGGTGAACGCATCAATGGGATGTTTAAAAACGTTGCAGAAGCAATAAAGAAAAAAGATAAGTCTGTCATACAGGAGCTCGCAAAAAAACAGATCGAGTGCGGCGCAAGCGCGCTGGATGTGAATGTGGGCCCGGCTTCGGACGACCCAAAAGCGACAATGGAATGGCTCGTAAGAACCATTACTGAAGTCACTGATATAGCCCTTGCCATAGACACGACAAAGCAAGGCGTGATGGAGGCTGGCCTTGCGGCATGCAAGACAAAGCCGATAATAAATTCCGTAAACGCGAATGAAGACAAGATGAAAGCGCTGTTTCCGCTTGCAAAAAAATACAACGCCTCTGTAATAGCACTGACCATGGACAAGTCTGGTATACCAAAAGATGCTGATGGTCGCTTGGAACTGGCCATGAAGATCGTAGCTTCATGCGTGGAATTTGGTTTTAACACGCAGGACCTGTTTATAGACGCCGTGATCCTACCTGTCAATGTAGCGCAAGACCATGGAAAAGAAGTACTAAGGACTATAAGAGAATCAAAGATGCTCGCTGACCCTGCGCCAAAAACTATCTTAGGCCTATCGAATGTATCTCAAGGCGCATTGTCAAAGTATAAATCGCTTATAAATCGCACATTTTTATCAATGGCAATAAGCGCTGGCCTGGACGCCGCGATCATGGACGCTGAAGATAAAGACTTAATGGAAGCCGCAGTAACAGCAGAGCTTCTCATAGAAAAACAGCTCTACTGCGATTCATACATCGACGCATACAGAAAAAAATAACTTATATGTACTTGTATAACTTATCCACACTTGTAGGGGAGACTTAAACCTCCCCTACAAGTGTGGATAAGTGCAAACTTAAGCAGGGATAGCGCCATGGGTGTAATAAGCAAAAAGATAAAGATCAGCACAAAAGGTGACACGGATATAATTAATATAACTGATCAGGTTACAAGCCTGGTTTCCAAGGCTGATATAAAGAACGGCACTGTCACGGTCTTTGTTTCCGGTTCAACAGGAGGACTCACGACTGTAGAATACGAGCCGGGTCTCGTGGAAGATCTAAAAGATTTTTTTGAAAAAATAGCGCCGAAAGCCGGAGAATATCAGCATAATCTAAGGTGGCACGACGGTAATGGATATGCCCACGTAAGGGCGTCTCTTCTCGGGCCAAGCCTCACAATACCTTTTATGGACAAGCGCATGCAGCTCGGCACCTGGCAGCAGATCATATTTATCGATTTTGACAACCGGCCACGCTCACGAGAACTAGTCGTGCAGATAATAGGGGAATAGCCAAAAGACCATGAAACCAGTTTTACAAGTAGCTCTGGATTTTGTCAATATAAGCCGCGCCTTGAGATGCGCTGAAGAGGCTGTCAAAGGAGGTGCGGACTGGCTCGAAGCTGGCACGCCTCTTATAAAAAGCGAAGGCCTTGCCTCTGTGAGAAAGCTGCGCGAAAGATTTCCAGGCAAAACAATAGTGGCGGACATGAAGATAATGGATGCTGGCCGGATCGAGGTGGAGATCGCTGCAAAAGCAGGGGCCAACGTGGTCTGCGTCCTCGGTGCTGCCAGCGACTCGACTATAAAAGAATGCGTGGAAGCGGCTCATAATTACGGCGCAAAGATCCAGGTCGATTTAATATCAATAAAAAATGCGGAAAAAAGAGCGAAAGAGGTTGAAATATTAGGATCTGACTATATTGGCATACACTGCGCGATAGATGATCAGATGCAGGCAAAAGATCCATTCAGCCAATTAAAAAAGATCTCTAAAATCGTAAATACACCGATAGCCATCGCCGGAGGCATAAATTCCGAGACCGCTCCCGATGCGATTAAATCCGGCGCATCGATAATCATCGTAGGGGGCGCTATCAACAAAGCGCACGATGCAAAAAAGGCTGCATCCCAAATAAAAGAATCCATCTCTAAGCTAAAAAAGATAAAAACCGACCTCTTTAAAAGAGTGACAGAAAAAGACATAAAAAAGATCCTGAGTAAAGTCTCGACAGCCAATCTGTCCGACGCAATGCACAGGACAGGAGATCTAAAAGGCTTGCAAGTCATTACTCCTGGGATAAAGATATTCGGAAAGGCCCTCACAGTGAGAACATATCCCGGTGATTGGGCAAAAACAGTGGAAGCCATTGATGTCGCCGAATCCGGTCAGATCATTGTAATCGATGCAGGCGGAGTCGGTCCTGCTATATGGGGAGAATTAGCAACCCATGGAGCCATACAAAAGAAACTGCAAGGCGTTGTAATCGACGGGGCCATCAGAGATGTGCAAGAAATAAGACGCCTGAATTTCCCAGCCTTTGCCAAGCTGACCTCACCCTGCGCTGGCGAACCAAAAGGATTCGGCGAGATCGACGTCCCGATAAATGTGTGCGGCGTAAAAGTATTCAGCGGAGATTACATAGTGGGAGACGATGATGGCATACTGGTCATACCAGCACAAAAGGCCACAGAGATAGCAAACAGGGCCATGAGCGTATTGGAAACAGAAAACCGCCTTAGAAAAGAAATAGACGACGGCCGCACCCTGGCAAGCGTAATAGAACTTTTAAAATGGGAGAAAAAGTGAATAGCGCTGCTAACAAGCCCCGCAAAATATTCATAGCCGCTACCCGGCAGAACGATGGCAAAACAACCGTATCCCTCGGCCTAATACACGCCTTCAAAAAACGCCTTAAAAGCATAGGATTTATAAAACCAGTCGGCCAAAGATATATAGTCGAAAACGGTTACAAGGCCGACGAAGATTCTGTGTTAATCGAAAAAGTCTGCGGTACTAAATCTCACCTAAAAGACATGAGCCCCATCGCTATAGAAAAAGGATTCACTGAACAATATATAAGGCAGGGAAATAATGAAAAATTAACCAAGAACATACTGAATTCGTTCGAACGCGTATCAAGGCAAAAACAGCTCGTGGTAATAGAAGGAACAGGGCATGCAGGCGTTGGCTCTGTATTTGATCTCTCAAATGCAAGGGTGGCAAAATTACTAGACACCAAAGTCATCCTAGTGACAGCTGGCGGCATAGGTAAGCCTATTGACGAAATAGTGCTAAATATGGCCTTGTTTGAAAAAGAAGGCGTCGATGTCATCGGCGTAATAGTCAATAAAGTATTGCCTTCCAAATACAGCAAAATAAAAGAAGTGGTCGAAATAGGTCTAAAAAAAAGAGGGATAGATGTCTTAGGAGTCATCCCGTACACACCATCGCTTTCCATGCCATTTATACAAAATATACTAGAGGAAACAGACATACAGTTGATATCTAAAAAGACAGGCATGCGCAATAGGGTTCAGAAAATATTAGTTGGCGCCATGAAACCCCATGAAGCGCTCAGCTATATAGAAAACGGTTCTCTTTTAATAACGCCCGGCGATAGAGAAGATATATTAATGACGCTCTTCAGCGCCCACATATTTAAAAAACCAAAAAAAGACATTTCGCTGGCAGGCATAATCCTGACAGGAGGTATCGTACCGAATAAGAAAATAATGGCACTTATAGAAAATGCAAAAATACCTGTCTTGCTGAGCCAAAAACACACATATGCGACTGCCGCTGAAGTGCATGACCTGGCTATAAAGATAGGCCCGGAAGACAAAGATAAGACAAAGACTGCTGAAGAACTAGTAGAAAAATACGTGGATATAGAGAAAATCTTGGGTGACCTCTCTCCTTAAGTTTACACTTCAACATTGTTGAAGTGTAAACTTAAGGACTTGACAATACAGAAGATTTCATATACAATGCGCTATATATATAAATATAAAACATTAAAAAGGGGTGAATAACAAGATGTCTAGAGTAGAAGTCGGACCTGGCGAATCACTAGAGAAGGCCTTGAGGCGCTTTAAGAAGAAAATAGAGCGCGAGGGCGTCTTAAAGCAATTAAAAGCCAGAAAACACTACGAAAAACCCAGCGAAAAGAAGAGAAAAAGATTCAGGGGCAAACCAAATAGGTAGCTTAAGGTATAAAAATCCCTCCCTTTTAGTATAATCTTCGGGATATTCCAGAAGGGCGGGGCAAATAACATTGAATCAAATGTCCAAGATCGTAAAATTTACCTTTACACATGTCTTGGCTTTTTTTATTTTTGGCTCTTTTCTGACAGTCGAACTAAAAGCCCAAGAAGTCAAGACTCTGGATAACGGCCTTAAAGTAATAGTAGAAGAAGACCACAGGAATCCTATAGTGGTCTTTTCCGCTTTCATAGATGTGGGGTCTGCCTATGAAGGGGAATATCTCGGAAGCGGGATCAGCCATCTGATAGAGCACATTCTTTTCAAGGGCACGCAAAAATATCCCCCTGGTTCTATAGAAGAGATATTACATAAATATGGCGGCGAGATAGATGGATTCACTTCATATGACTATACTGGTTTCAGGATAACTATATTAAAAGAGCACATGGACGTAGCATTGGATATATTAAAAGAGATGCTAAGCGCGCCCAGTTTTGATGCAGAAGAGATCGATAAAGAAAAAAAAGTAATAGAAAGAGAGATGGATTTAGGTAAAGACAATCCTGGCCGTAAGATCTCCAGGCTGACATTCTCAAATGCCTACATCAGGCACCCGTATCGCATACCCATAATCGGCTATAAAGAAAATTTTAGAAGATTAGAAAGAAAAGACCTTGTCGTGTTTTTTAAAACCAACTATGTGCCTGAAAATATTATAATAGCCGTTGCCGGGGATTTAAGCACGGATTCCATGTTTGAGGACATAAATAATGCCTTTGGGGGGTTGCCTCGCGGTAGTGCCGTTTCATCAGCCACAGTCACAGAGCCACTTCAGATGGGAAGTCGTTTTATTGAAGAAAAAATGGATAGCATAGAAGGCGCCTATCTAAATATCGCTTTTCATTCTTCTGAGCTTTTAAATAAAGATCTGTACGCGCTTGACCTTTTGTCTTTTATTTTAGGGCAGGGGGAGAGCTCTATCCTGAATGAAGAACTGCGTATAAAAAATGAGCTGGTCTTGTCTATATCCGCCTATAATTACACGCCTAAGCATCCTGGGCTTTTTGTTATATCAAGCTTATTGAAAGAAGAAAAGACTACAGCGGCTATTGAAGAGATACTGAAACATATAGATCGCGTAAAAGAAAATGGCGTAACAAGTAAAGACCTGTCCAAGGCAAAGAATAATTTTATTGCCGGATATACCTATTCAAAAGAAACCATTGAATCAAAGGCAAATGACCTCGCTATAGGACAACTCCTGGCCGGTAAT
>CAYULJ010000017.1:13028-19527 GCA_964445715.1 uncultured Planctomycetia bacterium | reverse complement strand
TTATGGCGGACTCCAGCATGGAAAGGCAAAGGTCCAGAAAGTCACTTCCTTTGACCCATTAAGCAACGACCCAGGTAACCCAACTGTATTAGGCATTCAAATTATAGAAATCCTGGAATATCATAGAGGCGGCAATGTACATGGAAGAGTAAAGAAACAAAAAGTAGAGAGCCGTGATCCTGCTGATACCATGACAGTAGATTCTAGCATTATAGAGATACAAGAGTATTATTATGGCGGCAAGGAACACGGAAGGGTCAAGACCCAGAAAGTCACCTCTTATGCACCAGGCACTAGCATCGCGCTTGATGAGCAAGTAATCACTATCCTGTCCTATTATAACGGCGGAGATAATCACGGCCGGGTCAAATCACAGATGGTTGCGTCTTACGTTCCTGGCACCGGAACACTAATAGATGAACAGGAGATTACAATACTCTCATATTATCGCGGCGGAACTAATCACGGCAGAGTATCGAGCCAACAAATAACAAATCCTAACACAGGAGAGACAACGACCACCTCGGAAATTTCCTACTACTACGGCGGCCAAGACCATGGCAGGGTATCAGGCCAAAAAATAACTGATGATTTCGGCGATGAAACGCAGATTTCGGGGATAACCTATTATCAAGGCGGAGAGTTCCACGGCAAGGCATCCAGCCAGAAAGTAGAAGACATCACCTATGGTCCGATCCAGGAAATATCAAATATTACCTATTACTATGGCACGGCAGACCACGGAAGGATGTCAGGCCAGACTTCAAGAAATCCAATAAATGACGATATTCAAATAGTTTCAGATATTGACTATTATAACGGTGGCATACATAACGGGAAGATCTACCAGCAAAGTATTAAACATAAATCCAAATGGTGGGATTGGCAGAAACATGACGCAGAAGACATGATGGCTGACGGTAATGTAGTATGGGATGCCAACGGAGATGGCTTTATAGAGACAAAATCCACAGTCACCTATACATACAAGTCTAATGGAGAAGTTGATACGATCAGTACGGATTCATATACAGAAGGTTCTTCAGGAGATGTCCATTCGACCAGCACAGAAAGGATCACGGCTCATTCAAATGGATATATAGTCAGTGAAGGCAGCTCTACTTCAGATACAGGGAGCGAAGAGACATCGAGCGCGAGCACATACAGATCTGTAAAAGACACCACAGGAAAGCATGTTACAGGAGATATTTACAGTATCAAAGATTTTACCGGCACAGGTGGCGATGAATGGGTGAGCAGTTTTACAGAGGAATATTACAGGACAGGAGGCATTAAATCACGGCATGTATGGGTTGATGTGGATGACCACGGGAGCATAGATGACCTTTATGGTTATCAACCACCTGCCGGATTGAGTTGGGAATCATATGATGCTGTAGAATGGGGCTGGATAGGTGTTGATACAGATGGCGATGGCTACGATGATGACGAATATTGGGGACCTATTAGATGGGAATGGGTAGGGCATAGCGCAGGCACCATAGATACGCTTTGCTACCTTAAGATCGATTATCATGCAGTAGGTGAAGCAGGCAAGCGCGAGGAGTGGACTGAACAGGGAGACAGGACAAAGAACGACGAGTACAGTGATGTGGATACTGACATCTCAGATCCTTATGGTCCGAGTGGATTTAATATGGCAACTTGGGAAGCCCAGGTAGAAGAGCTAAAAAATCTGGAAGCAAGCCTCAAAGGTAGAGGTAATGTACGTGGTGTAAGCTTGTCTATACCAGCACCTTATCTTATCAACCCACCTGAGAATGACGCAATGATCGAAGAATATCTGGCAACTGCCCAGTTTACGGCGATGGAAATCGCCTATAGTGCAATAGCAGCGCTTGCTGAATTTAATGATATAAGTTTTTCATTTGATGACCCTCAAACAATACAGGCAATACAGGAGGCGCTTGAAGCGCTCGCCGGCACTGAGTACGCTGCAATGTTAGAAGAGTATATAACTCTCGCTTCTCTTGATCTTACTACGCTTACTCCTGAGCAACAGGCACGTCTAGAAGAGATAGCTTTAGAAGTACAACTCTTGATAGGCGAGCTGGCACAGTTAGGACTTGGTACGGATGTAGATCCAGCTGTGGCTGCTGTTATAGGAACAGCCATAGAACAGGCTGGCGGCGTAGACGCATTTTTGGCAAACCCTGGAGCGGTATTGACGCCGGAAGTGTTAGCAGCCGCAGGATTAGACGCCACAGCCGCAGCTGAAGTAATATCCGCCTTAGAAGGCTCTGTACTATTAACAACTTCTTCTGATCCAGCTGCGGTAATAGCCATTGCAATTGCCCTATATCAACAGTCAGGCGGGCAGCTTACAGGTTCAGAGTTAGTGGCAGCAACAACTATTGCTATAGCTACGACTGTTTTGGCAGGAAGAGTCCAAGATCCGGCTACTCCTGAATATAAAGCAGCTATACAAGCTGCAGCGAGTGGCAATATATGGCTTGGCGTGACAAACGGAAGTGTATTTCTGCCTGATGGCAACATAGTTAATCTTTCGAACGGCCAGGTTATTAGCATTACGACTTCAAACGGCACAGTGCTCACGAACAATACATTCGTGAGATGGGATGGTCTTGTCGGCAGCACTGATGTAGGCGGCAATATGATTCCTGAAGTCACAGGCACTTATAATGCGATACAAGGCGCTACATTCAATGGCACCTTCACAATAGACGCTAATACAGGAGCAGTGACGCAGTTTGATGCAGGGACAATAAATCTTGCAGCAAGTAACACGATCATACACGTTGACAATGGCAATATTTTCCGGGTTACTGATCTGGCAGGTACTCCTCTCACAGGCGCGCATAATATAACAATTCCAGGTGGTACCGCGCTTAAAGTCAATCTTGAAGCTGGTGTAATAACAGGAGGCACTGCGACCCTGAACTTTGGCTCAGACGCTGGCCTTGCGAGCGTCAATATCAACCTAACTGTTGATGCTTTCGGGGCCCTTGTTATCCCTGCAGGAACAGATGTGATAGGCGTTACGAATGCCAATGGCGTGGACTATGATATTACTAATTTCACTGTTAGTTGGGAGCCGTTAAAAGGCGGCATAATGCTTAGCGGTGAGGCACGTGGTAAGTTTATAACATCAGCCCCAGATGGCAATGTTTCCGCACCAGTAAGTGAGCTCCCGACAACTGATATTACATCCTACACCATCCAGAACAATGCGGGTGGCGGGTATTTGGTCGAGACGATCGGACCCGAACAAGTCATAGAAATCCAGAATAACCAATTGCTATTCTTTGCTGACGGTGCTAATGCGGTCGTAGCTGACGGCTCAGTCTTTACAGACATGACAGACCCGAGCATAGTTTGGAGCAGTGGCTCAGAGCTACAGGGTAATGGTATTGCTTTGATACCAAGCGTAGATGCTACTGGTTTTGCAACATCAGTAGGCGGGATTACAGTCAGTGAATTCACAGGCGGCAAGGCTGCTTCAGTGCCTGTTACTATGACAGAAAAAGGCCTTAGATATGACCCCACTAATTTACCAAGTATCGAGGATTCATTCGCAGGCGCTGACACAGATATAGCCGCAATCATAGACCAGAGTGGAATAGTCATCGAAGGCGTAAATATTACTTTAAACGGCCAAGACATTACGACAGACCTTGTGCTCACCCAGGAAGGCTGGCTCATGACAACGCCTTTTGATGTCACTGACTCAAGAGGCATTTATACTCGCGAGCTCTCTGTTGTGACGGATATCAGAGGCGGTACAAAAGTAACCTGGAGTGCATTGAGCGTTGATCAAACAAAAGACCAATTTTTATCTTATATTCCTCCAAGTGAAATATCAGAAGGCGTGCCTCAATCAACAGATATAACAAATGCTGTGATACGGGACGACGGCGGAGGCAGATTTACTGTAATAGATGGAGTTGTTGAGGAGGTCAATGGTAGTTTATTATTGTTTACTGACGGTGCAATGCTTGCTGCTCAAGGAGACTTAACAGGGGTAGGCGGTTGGGACATTATATCTAGCGGCACCGAATTTACAATGGGCGGAGAGAATGGCATAACGATATTAAATGACGGGACTGCAACAGGAAAAGTGCTTATGAATATAGGAGAAGTCGAGGTCAGCCTTACTGCTGACGGAATAAGCTTTTCAGGGTTAGATGCGGGTATACAGATCGCGCTTGCAGATTCAACAACTGTAATAGATTTAGAAGATATAGAAGATCCTGTCTTGCAGAAGCTTGTTAGTGATGCTGCAGTCGGTGGCGAATTAGCTATGCAACAGCTGAACTACTTAAGTGCAGACCAGGCGCATATTAAGATATTTGAAGACGGGATACTTCTTGCAGAATCAGAGCTTATTATATTTAACGGTCAACCTAGCACTGTATATAAGGTATATGAGGGCGGGAATTACACTATTTATGATGCATCAGAGAGTCAAATAGGATCTGGAGGGATATATTCTGCAGACTCATTTAGCGGCGTAGCCAGTCCGGAAGTCGCAGCTGAGGTCGCTGCTATTGACGGCGCAAAGGCCTTTGAGATATTAGGAGGCGTGGTAACTGTGTATGGCGCGAGCGGAGAGATCGTATATAGAGGTAGTGTCCAGGCAGAGTTGTCCACTAAGGCGCCGACTACTGCTGAACAGCAGCAGTTCTTAAATGCCCTTGCAGACGGATTAACAGAGATAGGAGATTCAGATTTAGCCCAGAAGGTCCTTAACGGCGAGATCCCTATAGATTTTATCACTGACCCATCCATAGGACAGCCTGCTTTTTATTCGTTTAATGTGGATGATCCATCAGGCGGAAAAATAATGATGCATTATCAGGATACGACTGGTTTCGATGCGCAGGCATTGGCTAGCATTGCAATAATGTTCCAGCATGAATATAAACATAGCCAGACAGAATCTTATTTAAGGACACTTGAAGCAGACGGGACGATTTCCAGCAGCACAAGGGCTGCTCTTAGTGAGCTCGCGAGTTATACATATCAGAATACATTTGCTGATAACGCGAGCTGGGACCTTTCTGTTTCTTCGCGCGTAGAGACAACCATAATGGCGTGGGCAGCTATATTCAGCGAAGACCCGATTCTTGGGGCACAGAATATTTTACTAAACTACGCATCAGACATAGCAGGCGTAGACATGAACGCAGATACCTTTGTATCTTCATTTAAGGCTGCGCTTGGTAATATTGTGGCCGAACTAGAAAATATGCCTGCGGATATAAATACACAGATGCTGGAATTTTTAGGTATTCCAGCAGACTTCCAGATCGCATTAGTAGAGGCAGCTGGTAATTTACTTGGCACAAAGGATGCTGATTTACAAGAAATGGTAGGCGCAGGGGTTGAGGCCGGCAGCCTGTCAGGACTCTTGCCCGAGGTTACTACTTTGCAAACAGAAGACCCGGTATTTGATTATACAATAAATATCAATGGAGAGTGGATAGAGGCAGCTGCGATTTCTGCGACTAATGTAGCAGGTGAATTTGTGGCACTTGTTGGGAATACTTATTATGTGTATACAAACGTCGGTGGCAGTACTGAAAATAGTTGGATGCCGGTAGAGGCAGGGGATTCGGTTAATGGATGGACACTTGGTGCAGTCGCAAAAGGAGATACTGGTTTAGTAAAGACAGGCACTGTAGAAGAATTATTTGGAGCAGGCGCCACCGTGGTTGTGGCTGAAGATAGTGGAATTACTTTAAGCGTGCCTGTCGAAGAGATAACTTTGACGTTTGACGCTACTGGACAGTTTTCAATATTGACGATAGATGACATGGCAGCTACATACACCAACGCGCAGGTAGATGTTGTAGGCATGGAACCGACTGTGGAAGGTAATATACTCAGCGGAGCCGAGCTTCTCCCAAGCGATATAGATGGTGATGGGGCTACAGAGCTGGTTGTTTACAATGCAGAATTTGTAGCTACTAATTCCAGCACTGTGATGGCAATTGGAAAGCAGTCAGGCCCGCCATCAGGAGAAACGCCAGATGTAAATACCAGCGCCACATTGTTAGCGAATACAGACGAATATTATGTTCTTACTGGGAAAGATGGAGTTCTGCAGGTTTCCGTCAGGAGCGGTCAGTTGCAGGTAATGGGTGTAGGCGCGGATCTTGCTATATCAGTGGATGGTGTCCAAAAAGATTTATTAGTCATTGAGAACAACTTTACCACAGATGCATCAGGCGTGGTGCCTGATGGTGAAACAGGAAAAACAGTATACATAACAGTAGACGGAGAAATGTACACAGGAGGCCAGGACGGAAATTTTGACCTTGAGACTAGCGCTGAATACCACAGATTTAATGCTGACACAGGCATAAGGACAACAATAGCATCTGATGCATTAGGCATATACAATGCAGAAACCTCGGGTGATTTCATAGGTGTTGATGGAGGATGGACTAAATTACTAGCCTATGGAGATGATTTTACCAGCGCTGCCTCAGGAGTTGCCGCTGATGGACAAGGC
>CAYULJ010000017.1:0-12928 GCA_964445715.1 uncultured Planctomycetia bacterium | reverse complement strand
CTATGGAGATGATTTTACCAGCGCTGCCTCAGGAGTTGCCGCTGATGGACAAGGCAAGATGATATATGTAACAGTAGACGGGGAAGTATATACAAGAGGCCAGGACGGAAATTTTGACCTTGAGACTAGCGCTGAATACCACAGATTTAATGCTGACACAGGCATAAGGACAACAATAGCATCTGATGCATTAGGCATATACAATGCAGAAACCTCGGGTGATTTCATAGGTGTTGATGGAGGATGGACTAAATTACTAGCCTATGGAGATGATTTTACCAGCGCCGCCTCAGGCGTAGTACCTGATGGCGAAACAGGACAAACAGTATACATAACAATAGACGAAGAAGTATACACAAGAGGCCAAGACGGAAGCTTCAGCCTTCAAAGGAATATCGAATACCACAGGTTTGATGCTGATACATTCATAAGGACAACAATAGCTGCTAATACATCCGGGATATATGATGCAGAAGCCTCGGGTTATTTCATAGAAGCCAATGGAAACTGGCTCAAGCCAGATGTTATTAAGCCAGGTACTGAATCCGGTGAATATTTAGCTGTTGCTGGGGATGATTTTTATGTTTATGTTGCTGGTGACGAAGGGACAGGCGCATGGGAGCAAGTTACTGAGGGGAAACCTGTGAATGATTGGCATATGGCTAGTTATGACCGGCAAGGAGTTTTAGAAAAATTTCAGCCTGAGTCCGGCAATGCTTATGCTAGAACCGTATGGGTTTTCGATAATAGCGGTGATTTAACCGATTATGGCCAGGTAGACATTGGGAATGGATGGCAAAATGCGCCATATTCTCAAACAGCATCAGGAAATTGGGTTACAGGCCTTGACGGTGCTTTTTATGTTTTTGCTGATGGAGACTGGCAAGAAGTAGGCCCAGATGGGTTCAATGGGTGGGCAGTAGTAATGGTTGACGCCCCTGATGGCAGCAAGACAGCGGTCCTGCAAAAAGATGGCACAACAGTTGGAGTGGTAGAAGAGCGATTCACAGAGACGCAGGGTTATTGGAAGATTACAGAAGATGCAGATGATAATCAGTCAGCTGTCAAGCCAACACAGCACGGCGAGGTTATAATACCTCTGGCCGTAGAACAAAGCAATGGCAATATAGCAAGCATAGACGCCCTCGGCGTTATTACAATCAGCAGTGTCGATGAGCCTCTCCATAAGGATTTTTACAATATAGGCGAGATCCATGATCCTTCCTTTATTTCAGAACAGGGAGAAGCTAATATCTGGCAACCACTTGAATTTACAGTCACATACATAGAAAAAGGCATAGAAGGGTCAGTTGCGCAAGAGGTAAATATTACGCAAGTGGCTGATACTCCATTCAGGACTGAATTGCCGACAGGCGAATGGAGAGAAGAAACATCAGTGCTGGATGATGGCAGGTTGTTCGAAGGTTATGCGTATGGAGATGTTAATATGCCTGCTGCTGACTTTTATTTTCAAGGGGCATACACAGACAATGATGGCGGAGAGTTTATCTTAAAAGGCCGAGTCGATATTAGCGGAGAAGCCTTAACTCCAGGGACTCTTAGTGCTTCATCCATATCATTATCAATGTTTTCAGGTTTTGAATATGAGAAGGTTGGAGGGATAGATGAAATTATAAATGTAATTAAGGACGGCGTTAAAAAAGGTATAACTGCTGTAGAGCGGCAAGATATAAATACAGCAAAACAGTCGGCGCTTGATGATATGACAAGCGAGGGTTATGAAATAAGCTTGGTAGATATTAGCGAGGCTGGGGTGTATTTTGATGGTGAAGGCAATATGCAGATAGTTCTTTCTGTCGCTGGGATTACTTTAACTGCTGATGAAGATATACTGGATGCCGGAGACAGAGGCGAGTATACCGGAAGTTATTCGTATGTCTATGGTGTTGATGATGCTGGCGAAGTCACTCCTCTTAGCAAAGGATTCGAAGGAAAGACAGTGAGGGATGGCTCGATTTTATCAAATAAGACATACAACAAAATATGGAACTATAATGCGGTTGCCGAAGGTTGGAGCATGGAGGCATATTATGTATCAACTCGGGAAGGCAACACGGAAACGAGGGTTGGATACAACGCATTTAAAGATCCCCAAGATGGCGAAGTATCAGCACATTTCAGGGTGTCGGTGTTGACATTCGATGATGCAGGGAGAGCTACAGAGGTTACTTATAGCGAACAGATCGAAGACGGGAACACAGAATTTACATATAACGATATAAGATTTGGATCCGCCTCTTCTGTAAAAGAGACATTTGTTTATAGTGGTGATAGTGATAGGCCGGAGAGCGTGGCAATAGTCGTTCAAGGAACGACATGGCAAGGGATTGCGTGCGGGCCAGATGGGGAGGATATTTTTGGATGGGGCGGCGCCACTGTATCTGATACGCTTTCTTTCGATGTAGACGGAAGATTAACAGGAAGACACACTGAGTTAAGTGAACAGGGGACCATTGTATTGACGTCTGATCTTCGTGCTTATTCTGATGTGCGCGATGGATGGATGACTGGCGCGTCTGATGGAGGAAGGACTGTTATAATAAGCGAGGTTGATACTAGGGGTGGGGAGCATAAAGAAAGCACAATAGCCTTGGTTTATGATGAGAATGACCAGCTAAGAAGCAATACTCTACGAATAAAATCTGCAGAAACAGGAGAATTTATTACGCAGCATACGAGGGAGTTTGATGGACAAGGAAATCTTATCAGCGGCGGCATGATAGATGATAGAGGTGAGCTTAAAGAACTTTCTCAGCGGCAGGTTGATTATATAAATTCATTACCTTTTAATGGGACAGCTAGTGATAGTATTTTAGGGTTAAGCTGGAATGGCAATAAATTAGTCGCAGAATATGAAGCCGTAGACGGCATTGATTATATTGAAGTTAGTTTTTCCACAGGATATGACAGCGTTGATTTCTCTTCGCAGGATATTAATAGGTCTCCTGTGCTTAGTTGGGTTGCTGAAGCACATCGGTTAGGCCTTACTCCTGGTACAGCCGCATGGAATGAATATATGGATTTTGCGATGAGTGATTGGCAAATGATCTCTGGAATAGAAGAGACCTGGATGCAGGCAGCCAGTGATGAAGACTTAGCTTATGGTACAGATGAGTGGGTCAGCTACATGCAGGAGCAGAGGGCAGCCTGGGTTGCCGAGACAAAGACTAAAATGGCAGAGGCTAGGGTGGAATTCAGATCCTCTTATAATAAACCTATAGAGTCAGGAGTTACTTTTCAGAATGGGCGGATCGTAGATACCTGGGGCGACATAGACATATTGCCGGAAGATTCAATGACTCTGGTTACAGATGGGAGATTTGTCTCAGCAGATGGTGAGGTTTACAGCAGTTTCTATTCGCTATCTACTGATAACGGGAAAGGCATTGATGTTATTGCTACGGGATATGATTTCGCACAGGGCCGTTGGATATTTCAGGATGCGCAGGGCAGGGAGTTCCAGAGATGGAATAATCCAGGGTGGGAGGATGCTGTAGAGAATGTAATACAATTTGCTAATAATGTTTTAGGCTACGTTTTAGAGAGAGAACCATATGGCGCAGCTCCGCCAGGCCGCAGGGAAGTCAGGACTATAATGATAGACCCTAATACTAATAATATTATTGAGCTTGGCGTGGGCGCAGATGGTTATTCATTACAAGTCACGGACAGCGGCTCCTTGGTCCTTTATACAGCAAGGGCGACTGACGGCACAGAATTAGATATAAGGAATAATGTGATAATAGGAGAAAAAGGTTTTGTAGAAAGATATGCTCTTGAAGCTGCTGCTGCTGTTACTGCTGGTGCTATTGCTATAGGAACTACAATTTTGACATTAGGAGGGACCCTTCCTGCTTGGCTTATTGCAGCGGATGTGGTTATTAATGCTGCGTTTGCTGGTTCTGCGGCATTTGCTGGGATGAGCTACCTCGAACAGGGAGAATATGCCCTTGCAGCTATAAATTTTCTTATAGCAATTTTCTTTATCGCATTTCCTGCAAACATATTTTCGAGTGCCTTATCAAGACTTACAGGACTTGCAGCGAGCGAGATCACAGCGCAGGCTGTGACAAGCGCGCTAAGGACAAGCGCAAGAGGGATGCTTGGAAATGTGTCGTTGAAGAGCATTGGCAAGTTTCTCATTACCGGAAGGACTGGAATTTTAATCACATCCACGGCATTCGATCGGATTTCTGGGATATGGTGGGATTCCCCACAGGGCTATGAAAACGAGGTTCTTAATTTTATCAGGGTTTTATCTTGGGGGGGCGGCCCAGTCCACAAGGATAGTTTTTTTCAGAAGCCTGCTTTTTCTCTCGGCGATTTCGAAGTAAATTTTGGACACATTGCATGGGCGCTTGTCTATGTCGGAGGAGTAGGAACTCGTCCTTTTAATAGTGTTATAAATGGAATTGGGAATATTTTTACTACTGGCTTAAGGTCTTGGGCTGCAAATATACCAAATTTACTCAGAGGCGCTACAGGAGCAGTCAGGGTTTGGGGTACAACTGCCTGGAATAAGGGCATTACTTGGGGCACAAATGCTTGGAATGGGGTTAGGGCTACTACGACCAATGCAGTAAAACTTTTATCGTTTAATGGCGCTGCATTGAGACAGCTGTCCAGCAGTACGGTTAATATAGTATTTCTACAGATAGGGATTCATGGGGCAGGGAAGATCATGAACCCATTCATTGTATCTATGTCTGAAGGTTCAACTGAAAAGGACGTTCTGAATTTCGTATTCGGTGAATTCGGACAGGGAAGCCTGATAGAGAATATTGTGTATAGGTTGCCAATGACTGTACTCTTTTCGACAGCCATGTTTGTCTTTATGCCATTTTTCCGAGGCCTTTTCTCTCCTTTTATTAGTGCCGCCGAGACCGGCGAGCAAGGCATGGCTCAAAGGTTTATTTCTGCAATAAAAGAAGAAGGCTTTAATGAGAACATAATCCAGGGTTTTGTTTCGCCTGTTGTAGGTCCCGAGGCAGCAGAGTTTATATCTGAATTCGCGTCTCCTAATGGTGCCCCTGCTATGTCGATGCAGGCTTCTAATGCTGAAAGTTTTGCATCAAGAAATGATAATTATGTTAAAGATGTAAATAACATATTATCAGCCCGCGGCGTGGAACAAGCGGCAATAAGAGCAGGAGATGTGCTAGAGAATGCCGGGATATCGTCGGATTCTATTGTTATTGATCTGGACACCGCTTCAGAACAAGGTACCACTGTCCAGGATATAGCTATTCAAGTAGCCATGGCAATAGGAGCAAATGCTTCAGGCGTGAACACAACAGACCTAAGTGCACTGGTTCAGAATTTACAGGGTCAAGGTTTGAGTGCAAGTGAGATGCTAAATATCTTTTACGGCATGGGTGTAGGGATTTCCAATGGTATTCAGATAGGCGAAAGACTTGAATCTCAGCAGGCCGCGGCAATAGTGACAGCTGAAAACGGTATGTCTGCCGCAGAATCATATATACAGGGTGCAGTGGACCTTATGGCATCAGCGTCAGAAGTAAGCGTAGCCACGGATATAGCTCTGCATAATGTCAAGAGCCTCTTAGCGCAGACAGAACATAATGTATCTGGCTCTGCATTGGCTACCTTGCAAGAAGTAGACGGGATAGGGGAGAAGCTTGAGATCGCTGTTTTAAATGCAATAAATGAGCATATCGCTAGGTATGGCGCAATAACCAGCGTAAATGAACTTGGCCAGATAATAGCTAAAGTCAAAGGTATTGGAGCGGCAAAAGCTAACGCTGTCACGGAATATATTATAAACATGGTAAATTCTTCAGCGCAGACCGCTTCACGTTTGGCAAATATAGCCTCATATGCACTGCAGAGCAGATTAACAGCAAATGTAAAAACCAATTTAACAATGGCTGTTCTGGTAAGACTGGGCTCAGGAGTGAGGAATAACCATTTTAATCTCGGGGTGTTGAGCAGCGATGTGTTAAGAACCTTTATCAGTAATTTAACAGATCTGGCGCTTAACATAAGAGACCTGGATAATCCGATAGCAGGCTACTTGCTTCAGTCAGCATTGGAAGAAAATGCTTCGCAGCTAGTCAGGACTATAAGCAAATGGACTGAGTCACGATTGACAGCAGGAGAAAATGAGCTTGCGTCAAAAGGCGCCGCTATCCTCAATATCATTGTCCATGGTTTTACAGAGAATGGAGCCGAAGATGTTAGAGTAATCTTAGATTACATAACAGAATCAAGAGGGACAGCTCTAGAGCTCGATAGCGAGGCAGCCACACAACTTTTAAAATACTCTATAGCTATTTTACAGAGAAGAGCGGCCACAGGAGAAGACATAGAGATTTCTATATTGGAATCCATTATTGATGTAGCGCGCCAGCTGAATGCCAATGATGAGGTGCCGATTGATATGGCTATTTCAGTTACTGTCGCTAACTTTAGATATGTCAGTGAACTAGAGGCTATTTTAAATGAGTCAGATGCAGAGATACCTTTAGTGGATGGTAGATCGGTAAAGGCTGGAGAAATGCTGCCTGTATTGGCAAGAGAAATATCTTCGGAGCTATCAAGGGCCCCACCATTCTTTGGCCGTGCAGTCGCAGAAAAGACAGCTATTCAGAAATATGCAGGATTAATAAAGTCTTCGCAGTTTTCAACATACCTCTCTAAATTACAAAACGCCAGCGAAAGCAAAAAAAATAAAAACATCTTAAAAGTTGAAGCAACGACTCAGCGGGAAACTCTGGCAGAAGAATCTGGAATAACAGATGCTGCCGAGTTTTCAGTCATAGATTCATTAGTATTGGCTTTAGTGACTGTTGGACACATGGTGGCAAAAGACAAGGCATCTGAATTAGCAGAAACTTACTACCAGATGCTTTCTCAAGGAGCTCAGCAGGGGCAGGTATCTCGAGTATTCAGAGAAAGGGTGTCTAGGAAGATTGGAGAGCAGGGTTATGCTAAGGATCGTCATCATAAAACTGAAATCGAAGGCAAAAAGAAAGACAGTATTATTACGCAGGTACCTGGCATTACATTAGATGGATCTATTGTTTACGATCTAGGAGGAGGGATATACCAGATTGAGACCATAGATGAGAATGGCGATAGAATGCATGCAGCCTTTGTAGGCACAAAAAAGGGACAAGCTAAATTTACCAAGACATTAAATGATTTTATTGAGATATTCCTTGATATTAGAGGGATTGGATCGTTATATTCTAATCAGGCAAGAAGCTTCATAGATTTTGTCTTAGATCCAACAGATAAAAATTATAAAGATACTTTTGGTAGGGCAAAGGAAGAAGGTACAGCAGGAGGCAAGACATTTATACTGACTCATCTGGCTCTCCTGGCAGGCGTCAATCTTTTAGGCCATGCAAAGTCAGTAGGCCATTTTATAAATAAGGAAAAATTAAACCTGGCTATGACAGAAGGGAATGGCATACTAAAGAGTTTAAGAGGAAAAGGTTATAAAGTAGCGGTAATTGAGTCAATGGAAGACCTGGGGAAGGAAGAAACACTTCAAGACCTGCGAGAGGCACAGATAATCTACACTACTTTCGAGGTGGCTGGTTTCTCTATAGGGAATGCCCAGACAAGAGGCCCTAATTTTGTCGAGGCCCTTGAACTTTTAACTACTGGACAGTCAAGTAGGGCTCCTTTAGCTGATTTAGCTAGAGAGAATAAAGGAGGGGTCTTTGCCGTATATGACGAGATACATACTGTAGTAGCCCTGAGCTTTATTATTGGCTTACAGACTGGCAAGGCAGAGGTGCCCAAGAAATATATAATGCATATCAATAAACATATCATACCTTTTATGCAGGAGAATGCTCGTTTCTTATTGGGGTATACTTATGCTGAGAAAAAGATGGATATAGACATGGCAGATATTGAGACTGAGGAGGCCCTTGAGAAAAAAGGTGTTTTTGAGCAAGCAGAAAAAGAAAAAGGCGGGCTGTACGGCTGGGCCAAGAGAGAAGGTATAGTCACGTATTTTAATGGGAGCGAAGAAATAAGCTGGATAAGATTAGAAGATTTTATTTCTACTAAAGCTAAGGACAATACAGGAGAGGATGTCAGCCCTTATTTTAAAGGACTTTTCTTAGATTTATTTGCCTCATGGGCAAAGGAAAACAAGATCAAGGGGCTTAAAGGATTGACTCCAGCAGAGCTACAAAAAGCAGACAGTCGCGAATATATAGAGTTAAAGGCCTTGATGCAGCAATGGGCAAGACTTAATGTTGATCCTGGTAAAGGTGTCGGTTATATCCTAGCTGCAGTCGAGGACGATATAGCAAGGGTAGACAGGGACTCTGTAAGAGACGCGGATGCTATTACTACTGCGCGCCCAGTATCATATGGTTTAGTTCAAGGCAGCCAGCTTTTTAGCACATGGAGCACGACTCTCATGACATATGCTGCTGCTGCTCTTAGCGCTGAAGAAGAAGGTGAGACTGCAGTCAAAAAGCAGAGCTTTGAGAGATCATTGACTAGACAGAAGATAAATGATAAGTCTTTATTTGGCACTATAGCAGAATATATTATGAGAGTATCTGCGCATGGCGGTTGGAATATAGCTCTCTCAGCTACGCAGGGCGCGTCACTGGCCATGCTCCAGGCATTAGGATTTTCTGTGCAGCTGGATTCAACTATCGGAGCTGCTCGAGGATGGTTTGGTAAAGACGTCATGACTGTCCAACTCCTTGAAGAAATGCTTAAGGTCTCAGGCTTATCTCATGGAGAGATCACTGCTTTATTGGACAAGGCAAAGTCTCCGAGGTCTGATTTTTGGAGATTGGGCCAGGACCATTCACCTCTTACAGGAGCAAGTTCTCTTAGTAAAGCATTGGAAAATGTAGCAGCCCGTTGGAATGCTAAAAAGGGAGATAAGTTTGGATTTAAAAATCTTGTGCTTATTTCCGCGCCGCTTCGAGGGGTTAATTTTGATGAGATACTAGAAGGATTAGCCGAAAGCGACCTTAAGGAAGGGCAGAAAATTATTGTTCATGAGCCAGGTGACACATATGCAGAATACACAGTCAAAGAAGGTATGCTAGACCGCGATAGCAGAAAAGATATAACCGAAGCAAAGATAGATGGGGTAGTAGAGAGGCTGAACGCCGGAGAAAATGTTATTGTGCTATTGAATCCCGGTGATATATTTGCGCTCAGTATGGGCCTGGATAATGCCTCTGGTGAGTCTATGTCACACACTGCCTTTTCGTTTTTAATTGACGGCTCAATACTTCTGGATCATGCGATCCAGTTGTTCGGCAGGATGGGCAGGAAATTCGGAGTCAAGCATGCCTTTGAGACGCATTTTATAGGTAAGGAAAAGATCACTGTTGAAGAGCTGGCAGATATAGCAGTAACGAATCAAAGACAACAATGGCAGAAGAACCGTCTTACCGAAATCTATCAGGCAAGTCAGGTTTTCTCTGAAACAATGTTCAGGAAAATGGAAGAAAATGCATCCTCGCAAAAAGAAAAAGATATGATAAGAGAGAGACGCTTGGAGTTCAGCAATAGAGCTGGAGAAGGAGGGGACCTCTCTGGCCGCACGCCTCCATTGGCAATTGCCAAGCTGAAAAAAGACATGGGGAATCTTCAGAGGCAACTTTTAGGCCTGATCTACGAAGATACTTCTCATGTCAGGCACTCTGAATTCTGGGACAGGCTTAGCTCGGGGAACAGGGCAATACTTATAAGCGCGATACCAAATGTTACTCCAGAATACATAGAAAAGCAGGTAGTGCTTTCTTCTGAAGATACAGAGATCTCTTATGACAAGCGTATGTTATATGGCAAAGACACATTCATGAAATTCATAAGAGCAGTAAAACAAGGGGTCAGAGGGAACGAAATCCCAGTGCGCTCTCAAGACAGCGTTCCTTTCTATACAGCCCATGAGATGCTGGTAAAACAGATGGTCCAGGATCAGGGGATACAACGCGCAGGAGGCGAACAAGGCTTGCCTCAGAAGGCAAGTGAGATAGAGAGTTATTTAGAAAGGTTATTTGGTTCTGGGAGCAGGATAGCACAGGGGGTAATGCAGTGGCTGAAGGAATATACTGGTAGGACGTTATCAGGGGACAGGGATCTTACAATGCATGAAAAGGTATTTTTAAATATCCTCAGGCAGTTAAAATCCATGAGCGAGAGCAAACTTTATACTCTTGCAGAGACTGTCCGCGGGCTCCCATCCATCTTTCTGCCTCCTGAGGAGAAGAAAATACAGCCCACAGCTGAAAATATCTTTTCTATTGCGCGGCATTTGATAATGAATGGACAGATAGACCTGGCTTTTGATGCCGGGTTGGATCATATCATAGGTGAGGAAGACTCTGTTCTCACAGAGGTCAATGGACGCACATTATTGACTCTTGTTGGTGAAGACGGAGAAAGGAACATTTTTGATCTAGGCGATAAGATGCATCTACCTAAAGAATTTTATGAGGTCTTAGAGATGGCTGTAAAGATCTCCACCAATAGCGTAAGCAAAGAAGACAGGAAGACTTCCTTATACAGAAAACTAGAGGGAAAGCCAATTCGTATGACCTCCCAGGCAATTCTTATTGGAAACAGTGAATTGGGTACGGATGTGAATGTTTCAGGCCCTGTTGTTTTATGGGATAGTCACGTTATGACAGGAGAGATCGGAGAAAATAGTCTTTTACAGAATATCATGGATGAAAAGGTAACTCTCCCCAAGAATACTATACTTAGAGATATTGCTCGTGCAGATGTATTATCAACTAAAAATACTGTAATAATTAATTCATCAGAAGAATCTGATGTTGACATTATCGGAGGAGAAATAAAGGTCCATAGGCCTGGCTTACAGGTGCAGGGCAGGATTGTCACAGAAGGTGATCAGATTAAACTAAAACCAGAGGTCAGAGAGGCAAAGCTTTGGCTCGAACCAGAAAAAGAAGAAAGATTGCAAGTTTATGCAGATCCGATTTCAAAGTGGCGTAAGACTGTAGTGATGTTGAGACTGTTGACGCAAAATACTTCACGGACACAGGTTTTTGGAATCGGAGGAATATTAGGGGTTGCGTTTTCAGTAACATTTGGGTTTATCCCTCTTGTCGGAGTTGCAGGAATAGGTCTTTTGGTTATTTTTGTTCCTTTGGCTATATTTGGCACAAAGATAGAAGAAGGTATTAGTTATTTTAAAGAGAACCGCGAAGAGATCTGGAAAAGATTCCTAGCAAACAATGCTCCTCAAAGATTCAGTAAGACCGCAAGAGAAGCTGCTCTTACTAGAGAGGCCAAAGGCGAATACACTAAATTTATACAGCTTCCAACAAAGTATCTTTTTCCTGAATTTACAGTTGAAGACATAGGGCTTTTAGATAGCGTAAGTGGTATGATTAGGGTCGATGATATGCCTACGGATGCAACTGCGATAGAGACCATGTCACGACAGGCCAGGGAAAACCTCTCAGCACAACTTGCTGGATTAGTATTGGCTGACGAGATTAGTTTAGAACAATCTGATGCAGCACTTGATTTAGCCGCGCGTCTCTACAATAGAAATGTCATGGCGTATCTAGGCCTTGCTGATGTTAATAACCAGCAACCAGCAGTAGATGTAAATGTAGTTATTGATTCAACTGTACAACCGTTTATTGATAGGCTTAGAGATAACTTGCTTGCTACAGGATTATTTGGTGATAACGAAGAATTGGTCACAGCTGTAGCAAAAAATATCTATGTGCGATCTTTGGAAAATGGCGAGGTGTCTGAAGAGGCCTTGAAGTCCGCATTCTTAGCAGAAATAGGAGATTATGTTGTTATAACCAAAAATGAACCAATAGCTTCTCGTGCTGAGATAGTAAGAAATATCGCCACCGCTATATCAGCAGCTGTTGGGTACATGGTTTCCTCTGAAGAAGCTATCATAACAGCATTGGAAACTGCGTTAGTTGAACAGAGAGAAGTCGATCCAGAGCAAGCAGGGACGTTAGCTAGATGGATAATAGATATAACTATTGAAAAAGGTAGTTTGTCTATCGAGGCCAGTGATCTTGAAGCATGCCCAGTGTCGTTTTTTAATATATCAGGAGGGCAGATAGGCATTGCTGGTTTTGCGACAAGGTTCCTTAGGGCAGATGCCCCTTCTGAGTTTACAGGGCTTATGGATCGAATATCCAGGTTGCAGGCTAAGTTATCTCCGCGTCACTCAGCGCGTGAGATTATTTCTTATAGTACCAGAACAGGAGACTTCTCAACCGAAGGCTTGAGCGAAGAATTTGGCCTTACTCCAAGCGTTGCCTTAATGGTTCATGAAGAGATTGCTCCATTTGAAGCCGCTTTTATCGCAGACTTCGCTACAGGCTTAGAACAAAAATTGTTGAACACAAGACTCTTGCTCGAGCATTCTCTTATAAAAGGTACGACTGAAGAGAAATCAAGGGCTATCGCTAGAGGCATTATCACGCATATCTATGATACAGGGGATACTTCTATAGAAGGTTTGACAGAGATCAGTGGCGTTACATTGGGGATAGCAAGGTCTATACAGAGTTATGTAGCTCCTCTTGGAATATTGGCAGGAGAGGTGAGGACTGCAGTAGATCAGGCGATATCGTCATCAGGTCAGGCTATTTTAACACCAGCTGATGCTTTGACCAGAGACATCATGGTCAGGCTTAGCAATAGGACAGATTTCTCTCAAGATGCCTTAGAAGGTATAATTTACCACACCTCTATTGAGATTGCCGAGAAAGAAGTAAAGATCTCAGCCATAGAAAGCATGATGAATGCTCTGGTCAGTGGAATGGGTTTAGATAAGATGACAGCATTTTATGTAGCTAGACAGATCTCACAGCACGTGACAAAGACAGGTGATTTTTCAGTAGAGGGCATAGCCAATGCTATTGAAACGGAGTTAGGTGGCATTTCT
>CAYULJ010000016.1:0-19885 GCA_964445715.1 uncultured Planctomycetia bacterium | reverse complement strand
CCCCTGAATATCCCCTAACCCAAACCTAGGCGTGATCATGTTTTTCGCATTTACTTTTCTATCGTGGATCAAATCAAGCGCCATAAGGTGTTCGCCTGGATTTGCTGCATACGAAGAGGTGATCGTCACTTCATTCTTCCAGAAAAATTCATTTATTGGCAACGGGAGCTCGAAACCTTCTTCAGCTGAAGCAAAGACCAAAATCGTGCCGCCTCGACCTATTGATCTGAACGCCTGTTTAAACGCGGCTTTTGCGCCAGTGCACAAAATAACTAAATCAGCGAGCCTGCCGTCGTTGAATCCTCTTATCTTTGCCGGCACGTCTTCTTTTGCGTGAACAACGAGATCAGCGCCGAATCTAGCAGCCTGTTTTAATCTAAAATCATTGATATCAGTGGCTATTATTTTACCGAAACCAAATGCTTTTGCAAGTTGAATATGCAAAATGCCGGATATGCCGCTTCCTATAATCGCCGCGGCCTGACCGATCTTATAACCTGCAAGTCTTTGGCCGCGTATCGCGCAGGCAAGAGGCTCTACAAAAGTCGCCTCTTCGTACGAAACATTGTTAGGTAATTCGTAAACACCCTTTTCTACATTTATCGCGGGGAGCCTTAAAAATTCTGAAAATCCGCCAGGATGAAAATTCGTCTTACGAAGCATGTCGCACACGCTATTATGATCCATTAAACAATAATGACATTGGCCGCACGGCACATGGTGAGACGCAGAGATTCTGTCTCCGACTTTATATCTCGTCACGCCTTTTCCGACCTCAACGATCTCGCCTGCGATCTCATGGCCCAGCACCAGCGGCACTCTGTCGCGCCTGTACCACTCGACCACGTCTGTGCCGCAGATACCGCTCGCTATGACTCTGGCCAATAGCTCGCCCGGCCCTATCTCAGGCTTTGACCTCTCTTCAATCCGCACGTCTTTATTGCTATAATATACACCTACACGCATAGTCATCTAATAAAATTACTCCTTAAGTTTACACTTTAACATTGTTGAAGTGTAAACTTAAAGCGATTAATTTATCTCGCAGGGCAACACAGACCGCCTCGTATTCATCCTTTGCGCCGAGCGCTGATCCCTGCTTTATCAACGCGCCTGGCATGACTGGCTCTCCGAATATTATCTTTATCGGATGCAGTCTTGGCAAGGATTTTGTTCTGGGCCATGCCTCAAATGCACCTCTAATATATATAGGTACAAGCGGCACATCGAGTTCCTTAGCTATAATCCCTATGCCTTTCTTGAGCTCCTTGACTTTACCGTCTATTGAACGCTCTCCCTCGGGAAATATGCAAAGCGCCTCATTGTTGGCCAGAATAAAATGCGAGGCCTGCATCGCCTCTACTATCTGCGTGGCATCTATAGGGATTATCCTTGTCCGTCTCACCATGTCCCTTACAATCGGAAATATAAAATATCTCCTGAACCCAATAAAAAAAAGATCCAGCTGCGTCTTGAATGGGACCCCGGCTGTGACAATAAAGCCGTCCAAAAAACTCGTGTGATTCGCGCACAAAACATACGGGCCTTTTTTTGGGATCCTATGAGCACCCTCGACCCTTAGCCCATAAAAAACTCTGAAAAATATATTAATGAATCCTTTTATAAAAAAAGCTAGAACATAATCGACCCGTGTTGTTTTCAGTAATATCTTATTTTTAAATTCATCTGCCAAGGGCTGCTTTATAATTTCCGGCCAGGATACGGCCTTCTCTTTGCTCTCAACCCTTAACCCTTCACCCTTAACCTTTTTCTTTAACATCCCCTCTGTCCTCGTCAACACATCCTTTACCGTAAATATCTCGCCTGCCACCATCTCCTCGGGAAATTCTATACCAAAACATCTTTCAATTGCCAGTAAAAGTTCCACGCTCCCCAGAGAATCCACACCCAGGTCAAGCTCTATGCTGTCATTCAAGTGCACAGGTCCTTTAATATCAAGCGCGTCTTGTATGCACTTGATCAACTTCTGCGCATTTTCAGATAGAGACAACTCTTTATCCTCGGGCGCAATATCTCTTTCTTTTTCCTCTTCGTCCAAAATAATAGGCATAAATCTTTTCTTGATCTCATAACGCTTTAATTTTCCCAGGACCGTACGCGACAAATTCTCCTGAGTAATAGTGAATCCCATAATATGCCTATAAGCCGGCAGGTCCTTTGAAAGATTATCGAATGTGCTTTTTATGACCCTTCTGATATTCATCTCTCCGCGCTCTTTAAAAAATTCGAGATCCGGCACTACGACTGCATGTAGATACTCCAGCTTTCCCTTGCTACCCCTTTCTTTCAAAACGCCCAGTACACACATCTCCTTTATATAAGGTGTAGCAGAATAATGCTTCTCGATCTCCTCGGGATATATATTTTTTCCCGAGCTCAAGACTATCACTTCCTTAGACCTGCCTGTAATATAAAAATATCCTTCCTTATCCGCATACCCTAAATCCCCTGACAAAAACCAATCGTCCTTGATCACCTCTCTGGTCTTTGTCTCGTTCCTGTAATACCCCTTCATGACATTAGGGCCTTTTATCGCAATCTCTCCTACGCCGCTTGCATCCTTATTAATAACTTTTAATTCCACATCCGGTATAGGTCTGCCGATCGAACCGATCTTCGGCCTGTTTAGCGGATTCATGCTGGCAACAGGCGAGGTCTCTGTCAGGCCATAGCCCTCTAATATCTTAAAACCAAGTTTTAAAAAATCTCCTGCCACGACTGGATCAAGTTTTGCCCCACCGCTTATAAAAAAACGCAATCTATTTCCGAATGCATTACTGATTTTAGGCAAAAGTATTTTTGTAAGCCTGAGGTTTATTGCCAATTTTATATAAAGCCTTGTCAGGCCTTCTACCTTTTCGAGTTTCTTCATCATGCGACTATGTATCATATGGAATACCTGCGGCACGCCGAGGAATATAGTGGTGCAGGTCTGTTTCATATAGTCAGTTAAATTTTCCGGCCAGTCAGACGGCGCGTAAACAATCTTTGACCCTGAAAAAATAGGCGCGATAAGCGTGGTCATGAGAGAATAGGAATGATATAGCGGCAAGAGAGACAATATTATATCTCTCTGCGAAAAAACCTCCATCTGATGCAATGAACTGAAATTCGCGCATAAGTTCTTATGCGTAAGCATCACTCCTTTTGGCAGATCAGTTGTGCCGGATGTATACAAGATCACCATCAGGTCTTCAGGGTCAATGTCTACGGGCTTGAAATTTTCTGGCGCCTCTAGTGTTTTTATTTTTTCAATGGCAATAACATCAGCAGAGTCTTTGAGCGCCGCGAACAACTTCTGATTCTCTTCTGAAATAAAAACGTGCTTGGCGCCAGAGTCGGCTAGTATGGCCTTTACATTTCCCTCAGGCATACTCGGATCAAGAGGGACTGCCACAGCACCCACATAAGACAATGCAAAAAATACAACTGGCCACTCCGGACGGTTCTCAAGGATAAGCGCGACCCTGTCTGATCTCTTAATATCCTGGGACGAGATAAAATAGGCAAAGTCCCTTACCTTATTATATAGGTCACTGTAAGACAAAGCGCGACTTTTATCACCAGGCAAGGTTTCAACAGCTATGCCACTTTTGTGCCGTTCTACTGACTTAATAAAATTTTCAATCAAACTATAAGCCACGGCCATAATATTTTATTATACGCTTAAGTTCACACTTCAACAATGAGAAAGCCTGTGCCACGAAGCGGTATGTGAACTTAAGCACTATAGGTCGTTCAGAAATTCTTCAATGCTATTGATATATCTCTCTTTCGAATCTACGTAGCAGGTATTGTGAGAGCCTATCAATATAACGCGCTTTTTAGGTTCAGGTGAATTATCAAGCAGCTTTTGCGATTGTCCAAAAGGCACTATCTCGTCATTCTGGCTGTGTATGATTAGTTTTGGCACTTTTATATTTTTTATCTTATTGGCTGAATCAAACTTGGAATAAAGAAGGAAAGCAGGGAAATATGGATAAATCACTCTTGCGACATCTTTTGTCGAGCTAAATGTGGATTCCGTTATCAATGCCTTTACGCGCGCTCTGGTCGCAAGGTCGATCGCAACTGCACCTCCCAAAGATTCTCCGTAAAGGACTATACGGTCGGGCGAAATTTTCTTCTGGGAAATCAAATATTCATATGCAACTGATATGTCTCTATAAAAACCTTGTTCGGACGGCCTGCCTCCGCTCTTTCCGTAACCTCTATAATCAAATATAAAGATATCCAGGCCAAGCGCGTTCAGCGCCTGGATCTTTTCTATCCTATGGCAGATATTTCCGCCGTTGCCGTGGCAGAACAAAAGAGTATATCGCGAATCACTTGCTGGCACAAACCACGCATTCAGCCTTACATTGTCTTTTGTGTTGAAATAAATATCTTCGTAGGAAAGATCTACGATCTCTGGCGTAAATTCAATCTCTCTCGTGGGGAAATAAAGCGCCCTGTGTTCAAAATACCGCAGATATGCAATTGTAAAAACTATGAATACAACTATGTAGATGAAATTTTTTACCATGCAAACTCCCATTGCTTAAGGCCTATTAATAGAATACTTTGACCAGGCATAAGCCCTTTGCAGGCGCGGTTTGGCCAGCAGCAGGTCTGTGTCTTTTGGAGAGAATTTCTCTTACTGCTTCTGGTGCTGTCCTACCTCTGCCAACATCCACCAAAGTCCCGACGATATTTCGAACCATGTTGTATAAAAATCCATCCGCCTGTATATAAATCTCTAAAGTAGGAGGATTAGCGATGATATCTATCTTCTTCACCGACCTCACTGAATCCTTTGTTTTTGTATTGCTTGCCTGGAAGGATTTAAAATCTTTTGTGCCGATCAAATATTTGGCTGCTTTTTTCATCGCAGTTAGATCCAAGTCATAAGAGACGAGAACAGCAAATCTTCTTTTTAGAGGAGAGCGCTCTTTTCTATTGATTATTGTGTATCTATAGAGTTTTTCTCTGGCGCTAAACCTGGCGTGGAAATCAGGCCCTGCTTCTTCGGCTGAGATGATAGCAATGTCTTTTGGTAAGTAACTATTTAAGCCGCGTTTAACGTTATGCAGAGGAAGCTTTGATTCTACTTTAAAATTAGCTACTTGCGCTTCAGCGTGGACCCCTGAATCTGTTCGGCTCGCACCTATTACACTGACCTTTTTGCCAAAAAGTTTACGAGCTGCTTTCTCGAGTTCTTCCTGCGCTGTCCTGTATGTCTTTACTGTGTTCTGTCTCTGCCAGCCATAAAAGCGCGTGCCGTCATATTCGATTGTAAGACGCATGTTGCACTTCATATTGTAGCTCGAATTCAGCCCTGTAAAAGCTCTGCGATCTGGACTGCGTTCAATGCTGCGCCTTTGCGCAGATTATCGCTGACTATCCAGAGATCGAGGCCATTCTTCACAGACTCATCCTTGCGTATCCTGCCGACAAAACATGCGTCTTTGCCTGCAGCATCTATGGGTAGGGGATATTTTTCATTCGCAATATCATCAATGACTTTTACGCCTGGTGCATTTTGTAAAATCCTAGTGGCTTCCTCCGACGACAAGCTCTTCTCGGTTTCTATATTGACTGCTTCGGCATGCGAGGTAACAACTCCCACGCGCACACAAGTAGCAGTTACCTTTATACTGTCGTCCTCCATAATCTTTCTGGTCTCATTAACCATCTTCATCTCTTCCTTGGTGTATCTATTCGGCAGAAAGACATCTATCTGCGGGATTACGTTAAAAGCAATCTGCGAAGGCAGTACTTTCTTGATTTCTTTCCCCGTATCTCGTATCTCGTATCTCGTATCTCGTTTTCTCAAAATCAACTCTGTCTCAGCCCAGAGTTGATCTACTGCCTCTTTCCCCCAGCCAGAAGCAGATTGATAAGTAGAGATTACAAGCCGTTTGATCCTCGCTGCGTCATGAAGCGGCCTCAAGACAACGACCATCTGTATGGTAGAACAATTTGGATTTGCAATGATGCCTTTGTGTCTCTTTACGGCATCAGGGTTGACCTCTGGTACCACCAATGGGACCTCGGGATCCATTCTAAAGGCGCTTGAATTATCCACGACCACTGCCCCTGCCTTTGCAGCAACAGGCGCAAATTCCTTGCTTATACCGGCTCCGGCACTAAACAAAGCAATGTCTATGTCTTTGAACGAATCCTTTGTAAGCTCTTCCACTTCGCATAGCTCACCGCAAAACTTTAACTTTTTGCCTTTGGAGCGACCAGAAGCTAAAAGCCTGATATTTTTAATTGGAAATTTTCTCTGCTCCAGAACCTTTATAAATTCGCCGCCCACCATGCCAGTGGCACCAACAATAGCAACATTATATTTTTTCGCCATGTTTCCCTTCCTTCATAACCTTAAGTTTACACTTCAACAATGTTAAAGTGTAAACTTAAGCGACATTTCTTAATTTCTATCTACAGGCCTTGTGTGACAAGGTCTCCGACTTCAGTCGTTGAATAACCCATCTTGCCGGCTGAGAGGCTCTTCAGTTTTTCGCCAGTCACCTTCATGACTGACTTTTCCAGCATCCCCGCTGCCCTTTCTTCCCCTAAGTATTCGAGCATCATACCGCCCGCGCAGATCGCGGCAAGCGGATTGATGACATTCTTTCCTGTGTATTTCGGCGCAGAGCCACCGATCGGCTCAAACATTGAAATGCCGGCGGGATTTATGTTGCCGCCAGCAGCAATGCCCATGCCGCCCTGGATCATAGCACCCAGGTCAGTTATTATGTCACCGAACATGTTGTCGGTCACGATAACATCGAACCACTCAGGGTTCTTTACCATCCACATACACGTAGCATCCACATGAGTGTAGTCTGTTTTTATGCCGCTGTATTCTTTAGCCACTTCATTGAACGTCCTCTCCCACAGATCCCATGCATATGTCAGCACATTGGTCTTGCCGCAAAGCGTCAATTTCTTGTCTTTGTTCCTCTTTTTTGTATATTCGAATGCAAATCTTACGCAACGCTCCACGCCTTTTCTTGTGTTATGAGAGATCTGAAGAGCCACTTCGTCTTTCTTACCTTTATTCTTAAACTCTCCGAGGCCTTTATATAACCCTTCTGTATTTTCCCTGACCACTACAAAATCAATGTCTGCTGGCCCTTTGTCCTTTACGGGCGTCCACACGCCCGGATAGAGTTTCACAGGTCTCAGATTTATATATTGCTCAAAATGAAACCTGAGTTTTAAAAGTATGCCCTGCTCCAATATGCCCGGCTTGACGCCTGGATGTCCGATCGCGCCTAAATATATCGCATCCATGCCTGCTAATTCCTTTAACACAGAATCAGGCACGAGTTCTTTTGTCTTTAAATATCTCTCTCCTCCGAGATCGTACTCGACTGTCTCATATTTAAATCCGACTTTTTTACTGAGCGCGTTCAAAACTTTTAGTCCTTCTTTTACGACCTCAGGACCTGTCCCGTCACCAGGAACCACTGCTATTTTGTATGTCTGCTTATTTCCCATTGCTCCTCCTGATCCACTTTAGAAGCCCACCTGACTTTATTATTTCCTGTATAAACTTAGGGAGAGACTGAGCCTTGTAAAATTTATTTTCAGATAAATTCATAACCGTACCTCTATCAAGATCCACCTCTAAATAATCGCCTTCCTTTATATCCGCAACGCTTTCTATTTCAAGGATTGGGAGTCCCATATTGATCGAATTTCTGTAAAAAATACGGGCAAAGCTTTCCGCTATCACACAGGAAACATCTGCGCCCTTTATGGCGATCTGCGCATGCTCTCTGGAAGACCCGCATCCAAAATTCTTCCCGGCGACTATTATATCACCCTTGGAAATTTTCTTGGAGAATTCAGCATCGATGTCTTCCATGCAATGACTGCCTAATTCGCGCGAATCCTGCGTATTGAGGAACCGCGCTGGTATTATCTCATCGGTATTGACATCATTCCCGAATTTCCAAACCTTGCCTTTGAATTTCATTTGCTAATACCCTTTTATTCCTTAAGTTTACACTTCAACAATGTTAAAGTGTAAACTTAAGCGCTTTAAGCAGTTTCCGCCGGGTGCGCAATGCGACCTTTTATTGCGCTTGCCGCAGCTACTGCTGGGTTAGAAAGATAAACTTTGCTGTCGGGATGCCCCATCCTACCGCGAAAATTTCTATTTGTAGTCGCGATGGCTGTTTCACCATTTGCCAAAATACCTACATGGCCACCAAGACACGGCCCGCATGTCGGCGTAGAGAAAATACCGCCAGCCTTTAAGAATATCCCCGCAAGCCCCTCTTCGACAGCCTGCATGTAGATTTTTTGCGTAGCCGGAATAACTATTAAACGTACGCTTGACCTGATCTTTTTGCCCTTTAAAACCTTTGCTGCTATCCTTAAGTCAGATATCCTTCCGTTCGTGCATGAACCGATCACCGATTGATCTATCTTTACTGCTTTAAATTTTGTCACAGGGCCTGCATTGCTTGGTAAATGTGGCGCAGAGACCTGCGGCTCGATCTTGCCTACGTCATACTCTCTGACGTCGCAATACTTCGCATCTTTATCGCTTTTAAAAAATACGCCTTTGACCTTTCGCCCCTCGCTACTTATATATTTTCTTGTTATGACATCAGGCTCGATAACTCCTGATTTTCCGCCTGCCTCGATAGCCATATTGCACATTGTGAACCTGTCGTCCATCGGCAGGCGACGTATCGCTTCGCCTGTAAATTCCATCGCCTTATACAATGCGCCGTCTACTCCTATATCTCCGATCGTATGTAAAATTAAATCCTTGCCGCTCGTCCACGGCTCAAGCCTTCCGCGATAAACAAATTTTATACTCTCTGGTACCTTTAACCATACACGGCCTGTCACAAAACTCGCCGCAAGATCTGTAGAGCCAACGCCTGTTGAGAATGCACCGAGCGCACCATACGTGCAGGTATGCGAATCTGCTCCGATTATCAAATCGCCCGGACCTACCAGCCCTTGTTCTGGTAAAAGCGCATGCTCTACGCCCATCCTGCCGATTTCAAAATAATTCTCAATGCGATGCTTCTTGGCAAAATCCTGTAATGCCTTTGCCTGGTCAGCGCTCTTCCTGTCCTTGCCAGGCGTAAAATGATCAGGCACAAGCGCTATTTTTCTTCTATTAAAGACTTTTTTAACGCGAGTAGAATTAAACCTCTCTATCGCTATAGGCGCAGTAATATCATTCCCGAGCGCCATATCGACTTTTGCGTATATAAAATCGCCTGGCACGATCAATCTTTTGCTCACATGAGCTAAAAGTATTTTTTCAGTAATCGTATACGGCATTATATTATCCTTAAGTTTACACTTCAACAATGTTAAAGTGTAAACTTACGCGTCCTTTACCAGTGCGGTTTCTTGACAATCCGGGAACTTAACGCATTTTATGCACTCTGACCAGATCTTATGCGGCAATTGCGAATGTTCCACTTTTTTAAATCCGAGTTTTTCAAAAAAAGCCGGGACATAAGTAAGTGCGAAAACACGCTTTACCTTCAGCTTCTCTGCATCCTCAAAGGCTATTTTAACCAATAAGCTACCGATCTTTTGTTTCTGCTTTGCCTCAAGCACTGCAAGAGACTTTATCTCTGCCAGATCTTCCCAGGCAACATGAAGCGCCACGCAACCCAAGACCTTGCCACCTTTTTCATACACAAAAAAATCCCTGATATTTTCGTAAAGCTCGTTCAAGGAGCGAGGAAGCATTTCATCCTTTTTCGCATAAAAATTTATAAGCCCTTGAATGTCTTTTATGTCCCCTAACGTAGCTCTTCTTATCATCATTACACCTTTTTCGAATAAGCGCTATTATACAATAAGCCTTTTGCAAATGCAAATCTTACTTAACGTTACATTTAAAGGTTAATCAAGAGTTTCTTGGTATACTCATGCCTTGGATTTTTAAAGACCTCTTCGCATAGTCCTTGCTCGACCACTTTCCCTGATTTCATCACAGCTACTCTGTCGCAAATCGAAGCTATAACACCCAAGTCATGACTTATGAATAGATAGGTAAGATTTTTCTCTTGCTGAAGATCCATCAAAAGATTCAAGATCTGCGCCTGTATGGATATATCGATGCTAGAAACAGGCTCGTCGCATATTATAAATTCAGGATTGGTTGCCAGTGAACGCGCGATGCCAACGCGTTGCCTCTCTCCGCCGGAAAGTTCAGAAGGCAATCTGTTAAAATAAGAATCTTCTAAACCTACCATCTCTAAAAGTCTTATCGCCCTATCCTTCCTCTCTCTTCTTGTCATGCTTTCATGAATAATAAAAACCTCTTCGAGCGTATCGCCTATTTTCATGCGTGGGTCCAAAGACATATATGGATCCTGGAATACCATTTGCAGATCCCTGCGTGTCTTGAGCATATTCCTGCGTGAGGCCTTCAGTAAATCCTCTCCTTTGTAAAAAATATTGCCGTCCTGAACATCTATAAGTCGCAATATAGACTTGGCGAGCGTACTCTTGCCGCATCCTGACTCACCGACCAACCCAAAAATTTCCCCTTTAGAAACAGACATATCCACGCTGTCAAGCGCAACGACTTTATGTCTCGCAAACACCTTCTTAAGTTTCTGCACTCTCAATAACTCCATCTCTTCTCATTAAGTTTACACTTCAACAATGTTAAAGTGTAAACTTAAGCTCCTTTGCTCTTATGCAACGCGAAGAATGTCCCGTTGAAATTCTCTCAGCTTCTGGTTCTCCGATCATGCATCTCTCTACCTTAAACTTGCACCGCGGATGAAACTTGCAACCAGGCGGAAGATCAGAAAATAAAGGCGTTCTCCCTTCTATGGCATTAAATCTCTGTTTTCTATGTTTGAGCGAGGGCGCTGAATTTATTAATCCTATTGTATATGGATGCCGCGGATGCGAGAGCATGTCTTTTTTGGGCCCTTCCTCTACTATCCTCCCTGCGTACATCACTGCAACCCTATCGCTAATTCTAAAAATAGTCCTCAAGTCATGGGATATAAACAAAACAGACAAGCCCATGCTATTTTTTAATCCCATTATAAGATCCAAAATCTGATTCTGTACTGTGACATCCAAGGCTGTGGTTGGTTCGTCTAATATCAAAAGATCAGGCTTAGCAAGGATTGCCATTGCTATCATAGCGCGCTGCTGCATGCCTCCGGAGAGTTCATGAGGATATATTTTCTTTTTATTTGCTATAACCGCTAGTCCGACTTTATTTAAAATTGCAGAAATAATCCTGTCAGCATCTTTCTGCTCAAGCACTGATTCTTTTAATTGGTCATAAATAGTAAAAACAGGGTTTAGTGAACTGGACGGCTCTTGAAATACATAAGAAATTTTCTTCCCTCTGATATTCCTCAAACTCTCACTGTCAAATGTCAGAATATCCTTGCCTCCGAATAAAATCCTACCGGAGGTAATCAAAGTTTTCTTCTCTGGTATGAGCCTTGTTATAGACAGCCCGGCTGTTGTTTTTCCACATCCAGACTCACCGACAAGCCCTACGCATTCACCTTTATCGATCTTTAGATCCAGGCCTCGTATTATTTCCACAAACCTGCCATCTAACCTATAGCTAATCTTTAGATCTTTTATCTCAAGCATCGCTCTGCCCCGTAAGTTTACACTTCAACAATGTTGAAGTGTAAACTTAAGTTTTTAAAAGTTTTTCGCGTATGCCTTCGCCAAGAAGGTTGTAGCCCAACACTGTCGCGAAAATCGCCACTCCCGGAAATGTCAACATCCACCAGGCAGCGCCCATAACATATTTTCCCTCGCTCAGAATATTGCCCCAGCTCGGCGTTGGAGGCTGGACACCTATGCCCAGAAAACTCAGGCTAGATTCAACTAGTATCGCAGCTGCGATGCCCAATGTAATGTTGACCAGCACCGGCGCCATTGCATTAGGGATCAGGTGCCTTGCGATGATCCTGAAATCGTTTGCGCCTATAGCTTTCTCAGCATATATAAAATCTCTTTCCTTCAAGCTCAAGATCTCTGCCCTTATAAGTCTCGCAACGCCCATCCAACTGGTAACTCCTATTATTATCATGATATTGACGATGCTAGGCTCCAGTAGCGCGATGACAGCGAGTATCAAGAAAAATGTCGGGAAGCAAAGCATGATATCCACAAATCTCATGACGAGAGCATCCACCCATCTACCATAATAACCTGCAATAGAACCTAGCGTCACGCCGATAAGAGCAGAAATGCCAACTGCTATAAATCCGACCAATAATGATATGCGCGTGCCGTAAAGCATGCGGCTGAATAAATCCCTGCCCAGGCTATCTGTACCCAAAATATGTTCTCTTGATGGGCCTGTCAGAATATTTTCAATATCGATCTGACCCGGATCATAAGGAGCGACAAGTGGCGCAAAAATAGCCACCGCTGCGAAGAAAAGCACTATCACCCCTCCTGTTATCATCAACTTATTCATACTCACTCCAGTTTGATACGCGGATCGACTGCGGCATACGACATGTCTGCTAAAAGGTTGCCCAATAGCGTCAAGCTCGCGCCTATAACAAGCACACCCATGATAACAGGATAATCGCGCGCCATTACAGATTCATAAAAAAGCCTGCCCATCCCTGGAATGCCGAATATAGACTCAAAAATAACACTGCCGCCGATAAGGCCCGGGATAGATAGCCCTAAAATAGTCACCACAGGCAACAATGCATTATTCAAGGCATGTCTATAAATCACGTCTTTTTCCTTCAAGCCTTTTGCTCGTGCAGTCCTTATGTAATCCTGCCTCAATACATGAATCATATTACTGCGCATATATCGGGATATACCGGCCAGCCCGCCAAACGCAGACACAAACACTGGCAACGCCAAGTGCCTAACAACATCTATTATCTTTTCAAGAGCCCCAAACTTTTCAAACTCCAGAGACTTTATGCCGGATATAGGCAAAAGTCCCCATCTCACTCCTATAAGATCCATAAGTATAAGACTCAACCAAAAAGTCGGCACTGCAAATCCTGTAAATACAAACACAGTCATGGATCTGTCGTAAAAACTCCCTTCTTTCACAGCCGAGCTTACACCTATAGGCACGCCTATCAATAATATCAAAATAATCGAAGCAAGATTTATGCCCAGAGTCACTGGTATGCGCTCAGCGATCTTTTTTATCACTGGCCTGGAGTCGACAAATGACACCCCAAAGTCAAAGCGCGAAAATCTCTTTAGCCAATCAACATATTGCGCATGAAGAGGTTTGTCTAAGCCATATAGATGCGCTATCCTCTGCCTCGCCTCCATTGAAACCTTTGGGTTAAACTGCGTCTCGAGATCCGTGGGCTTGCCAGGCGCAAGATGGATCACCATAAAGGTGATCAATGTAATGCCAAAGAGAAGCGGGACTATACCGATTAATCTGCGTATAATATATTTCAACATAACTAATATGCTCCCCTCTTAAGTTCACATTTTAACATTGTTAAAATGTGAACTTAACGGGTGTAGCGCTGTTCATCCTGCGGGACGTGCCACTTTATGAAATTATGACCAATACCTCCGACACCGACCTCTATGCCTTTAAAACGGTTGTGCACTATAGGTAATGCCTCAGGCACATATAAAAAAAGATAAGGTTGCTCTTCATATAGAATCTCGTGGACCTGGTGATATATCTTCGCCCGTTCAACCTGATCAAATATCCTCCGCCCCTCTAGCAACAACCTGTCGACTTCAGGATTTGAATAGCCCACGAAATTGAATTCGCCTTCTTTTGTCTTTGAAGAATGCCATATATCATACATATCCGGATCTTGAGAAAGCCCCCACCCGAGAATCACAGCGTCAAATCTTCTCTTGTCTATGAATTCGCTGACAAATGCGCTCCACTCTATTATCTTTATCTTGACCTCGATACCGACCTCTCTGAGCCTGCGCTGTATGATCTCTGCTATCATCCTTCGCTGCTCATTGCCTTGATTCGTAATAATAGTGAATGAAAATTTATCACCGTTCTTTTCTAAAATACCATCCCCATCTAGATCCGCCCAACCAGCCTCTTTTAAAATCATCCTCGCCTTTTGAGGATCATATTTTACATACTCAACCTCTTTGTTATGAGCCCATGAGTCCGGTAAAAAAGGTCCTGTGCATACTCTGCCGAGACCTAAAAGCACGCCGCGTATGATCTCTTCTTTGTCCACTGCATAGTTTATAGCCTGCCTGACTCTTACATCTTGAAACCTCGGATCCTTTAAATTGTATCCTAAATATGTGTAGCCAAAACTTGGAAAACTAAACTTCTGAAAATTATTTTTGAAATATTCGCTCTCTGTCTGTCTTTTAGACTGCAAGGGCGTAAGAGAAGTGTAATCAACGCCGCCTGCCCTCAATTCCAAAAATAATGTTGCCTGGTCCGGTATGATCCTGTATATATATCTGTCAATGCAAGGCCTTGCCTCAAAATAATCATGGTTAGAAACAAGCTCCACCCTTTCTCCTGTCTTCCACAATTTAAATTTATACGGTCCCGTGCCTACAGGAGACCTGGCAAAATCTGTAATATTGAGATCTTCTCTTTCCAACAAATGTCTGGGCATTATATTCATTCCCCAGCTGGAAAGCCCTGGAGAAAATTGTTCTTTATATAAAATCCTTACAGTATAATCGTCAACGACCTTAAGTTCATTGATCATCTCAAAGTCCCCGCCATAAGGCGTTCTAACCTTCGGATCTATTAAACTATTGAAGGTAAATTCCACGTCATCCGCGGTAAACAACGCTCCATCGTGCCATCTTACATTTTTCTTTAAATAAAATGTGATCTCGAGGCCGTCCTCTGAGACATCCCAATCTTCGGCAAGATCTCCAACGAGTTTCAAATTTTTATCATACTTTACAAGGCCGTTGAAGACCATTGAACAAATCGCGCCGGATGCGCTATCAGAGGCCAAGATAGGAACGAGCGTCCTCGGCTCGCCTATGGCGCCTATAACAATCGCATCGCCATAGTGAGGCTCGCTAAATGCTAATAATAATACTGAAATAAATAAAAAAACCGCCCTGCATAGGACGGTTTTTATTCTACTGATCATTTTCATATGGGCGATTTGGCTACTGTATCTCGTCAGTTTCTCCCTGCGCCTCTGCCTCTTCAGTTTCAACGCTCACATCCACGCTTTCCGTGGCCTCTGGCACATTTATTTTTTCGACTAAAGACTTGGACTGTCGACTGGAAATAATCGCCAAACTCAGACAGGTCAATATAAATAGCGTAGCGCAAATCGTGGTCAGCTTCGTAAGAACATTGGTGCTCTTCGTGCCAAACAAACTCTGCATTTGAGAGCCGCCGAACGAATCTGCCAGGCCTCCGCCTCTCCCAGCCTGAAGAAGTATCACAGCTATTAAAAATATACTTGCTATTACATGGATCGCTATCAATATAGCATACATATTACACAACCTCTCTTTTATATTTCCTGTTCCGCACCTTAAACTTATCAAAAATAGGGACAGACACCTATTTTTCTAGATTTACTTTATAAAATAACAAAAATAGGTGTCTGTCCCTATTTTTGGTGTAAACTTAAGCTTCTATAGCACTGCTTTCTGCACCATCTCTGTAAATGAATTTACATCAAGGCTCGCGCCACCGACCAATGCGCCGTCAACATCTTCCTGCGCCATCAATTGTGTAATATTCTCTGGCTTGACACTACCGCCATATTGGATCCTGATCTTTGAAGAAACCTCATTGTCATAAGTGCGCTCTATGAATTCGCGAATAAATTTATGCGCTTCTTGAGCCTGTTGAGGAGTCGCTGTCCTGCCGGTTCCTATGGCCCACACTGGTTCATATGCAATAATAATCCTAACCATGTCATCCTTTACTATGTCCCTCAGGCCCCTTGTAAGTTGTTTCTCTAAAACCTCTAATGTCATACCATTGTCTCTCTCTTCAAGCTTTTCTCCAATGCACATTATTGGGACCATGCCGTGCTTCAATACAGCCTTGAGCTTTTTATTGACATCCTCGTCTGTCTCTCCGAGGACATGACGCCTCTCTGAATGTCCCACAATTACATACCTGCAACCCGCATCCTTAAGCATCCCAGGGGCAATTTCGCCTGTAAATGCTCCTTTTTCCTCCCAATAGATATCCTGCGCGCCCAACATAATGCTCGAATCAAGGATCTCGTCATTCACCTTGCTCAATGCTGTAAAAGGCGGACATATCACAATATCAGCTTCTGCAAAAGTATAAAACTTTCTCTTTAATCCAACAGCAACATCAATGGACTCTTGTACTGTCTTGTTCATCTTCCAATTTCCTGCAATAATAGGTCTTCTCACTCCTTACCTCTCAATCCTTAAGTATACACTTTAACAATGTTAAAGTGTATACTTATTTGTCATTTAATGCGGCAATGCCTGGCAAAACCTTTCCTTCCATATATTCCAATGATGCACCGCCACCAGTGGAAATATGGGTCATCGCGCTCTCCAGTCCAAACTTGGAAATAGCGCTTGCAGTGTCTCCGCCGCCTATGATCGTCGTTGCCTTAAGACCTGCCATAAACTTTGCGATCTCCTCTGTCCCTCTTGAAAATTTCAATATCTCAAAGATACCCAAAGGTCCGTTCCAAACTATCGTCTTCGCTGTTCTAAGTTCTCTTTTAAATTCATCCACGGTTTTAGGCCCGACATCAACGCCCATCCAGTTCTCCGGAATCGTTGCGCCCACGACCCTGGTGTTACTACTCGCATCTATCTTGTCAGCGATCAAATGGTCCACAGGCAGAAGCAATTTAACTCCTTTTTTCTCAGCCTCTTCCAAAAGAGATCTGGCAATATCCAACTTGTCAGCCTCTAGTTTTGAATTACCTATGCCTTTGCCTTGCGCCTTTATAAACGTATAGGCCATGCCTCCGCCTATGAGCAATGCATCGACTTTGTCCAGCAGGTTTTTAATGACCATGATCTTATCTGAAACCTTTGCCCCGCCCAAGATAGCGACAAATGGTCTTGGCGGGTCAGAAAGCGCCTTGTTGAAATATTCTATTTCCTTGGCCAATAAAAAACCAGCAACAGATACTTCTAAAAACTTCGTGACGCCTTCTGTCGAGGCGTGAGCCCGATGAGCAGTACCGAATGCGTCATTCACATAGACATCACCTAAAAAGGCTAGCTTCTTTGCAAACTCCGGATCGTTCTTTTCCTCTTCCGCATGAAAACGAAGGTTCTCTAAAAGAACGATATCCCCGTCTTTCATCTTGGAAACACTCTTTTTGACCCTCTCACCGACACACTTGTCCAGCTTCTTCACTTTTTTACCCAAAAGCTCCGAAAGCCTTTCGCCAACAGGTGCAAGCCTCATGGCGTCCTGCACTTTGCCCTTTGGCCGGCCAAGGTGACTCATGAGTACAACCTTGGCCTTGCCCTCGACTGCATATTTTATAGTAGGAAGCGCCGCCCTGATCCTTGTGTCATCGTCGATCTTCAACTCTTTATTAATAGGTACGTTAAAATCGACCCTCATCAGGACACGTTTACCTTTTATGTCAATATCCTTTATTGTCCTTTTATTCATCTACACAGGCCTCCATTTCCTATCTTATATAACATATATAGCCTATAAATGCAACTGAAAAATCTTCAAATTGTAGCTAACATGTCAAGATGTCCGCTTTTTGAAAAATAGGGACAGAGTGAAGCATGTTCCACGCGATATCTATGCGCATTTCTTCTTTGCTTTGCAGCTTGACCTGCCATATCGGAAACATACATGAACATTGATAATTGAATTCATAAGCCCGTTCTGATTGAGACACGGTCAAAATCGGAAAATGCCATATCTTCTTTGGGCGAGGAGAAAAAATAAGCTCTACCCCAAACTCACCTTGAGAATCCCTTATTGCAAAAAAATCGACCTTAGATACAGCGCCTTTTTTATTCAATCTCTTTCCTCTAGGTTCATAGTGATACCTATTAGAATCAGCATAGGGCATGCTCACATTGAACTCGGTCCCAAAAAATGTATCTAGCACAGAACTGCCTGTATTCTCCAGTATGTACGAAATCTTTATCTCATTATCTGAAGACATAGATATCTGCTTTGTGTTGCGCACAGGCACATCTCCTACCATGCCCTCGCGCACCATCACGACTCCTTGCCCCTCTATGCTGGAAGAATAAGGGTTATTCGCAAAATCTCCAATATCGACATAATCACAATTTGCGAAATCCTTCATCTTTAAATCTCTCGCAATAAAATGCTCCACCAAGCATGACCTCGTATACCTGTCATAAAAAATATTGTCCTTCATTCGCCTGTTTATAGTCTTGATGCGCTCGTGCGGCTCTAAAGGTTCTGTCAATCTGTTATTTATCCTGTCCAATAGCCTTTTATGATAAGCCTCCTTATGTCTGGTTAACGTGTTTATCAAATTTACTGATTTTGTCTTATAATCCAACTCCCTGATAACACCGCCTTTTGAAGGATCTACGCAAATAAAAAAATTCTTATCCTCTAAAATTACGGCCTTTGTATTCTTATTATAAAAATCTATCTCTTTAACGCGCGCCTGCCCCGTAAGTCGCTTGCCCTCAATCTCATCACAAATTCTATCCGCATTTATAAGGTGTTCGAAAATAGCCTTTCTTAGATGATATAAATAAATACCCCCGAATACTCCATGCCAGTAAGGACAGTTGGTCTGCCCCTTATACAGCTCTTTCCTCGCTTCTTCCAGTTTTCCCTTTAGCCTTGAGCCTTCGGCCTTCAACCCTAATCCAGCAACCCTATCACTGACATACATCATCCGCTTATGCATTTGGTCTGATTCAGGATACCTAGACAAAAAATTCATCCACGACCCTCCAGACCATTGCATCATCTCTTCGTAAGAAGACTCCGGAATGCGTACGTCCTTTAAAGGCGCATGAGAACTTATGTATTCAGAAAACGTAACCACCTTTATCCAGTCCTGATTGTCTGTCAGTGCTCTAAAAAATTTCTCGAGCCACTTTTTTTTATAAACCCAGTTGTACGTCAAAGGCCACTCTCCAAATTTCTCAACATCGTCTCCATATACAAATAGAGGGTCTTTTTCGCGCCTGGCTGTATTCCGGAAATAATCAATTGCCTCAGAGACAGGTTTAAAAGGTATTGTATATCGCAGCTTTCTATCCGAAGGGAATACAGCTATTTTCCTTTCCTTGTCTCCGGTCATAAAATAACCCAACAGATCATAATATGGAAGACCGGTTTTGGTAAGATGTGTATCATCCAATATAGAATAAGTCATTCCACAACGATGAAAATCTTCTACAAGCCCAGGCACCCACACTCGCTCGGGTATCCATATGCCTTTTAGCTCTACAGAAAATCTTTTTTTACAATAACTCGAGAGCATCTCTATCTGTCCGATCCTGTCTCTCTGGGGTATGGCCTGAAAAATAGGCTCGTAATAACCTCCGCCCATGATCTCTATCTGACCATTGAAGACCATAGATCTAACCCTATCTATAAACTCAGGGTGATTGGCTTCGAAATAATCCAGGAGATTTCCTGAAAAATGAAACGTCATCTTTATGTGGGGATATTTAACGGCTACGTCCAAGAAGGGTTTATAACAATTGCAGTAGGCGCGTTCCAGTATCCTGTCAAAATTCCCGACAGGTTGATGAAAATGCAACCCCATTGCAAAACATGCCTTGCTCTTCATAACTCATGAGCTTAAGTTTACACTTCAACAATGTTAAAGTGTAAACTTAAGGGATAGTTGTTAGTTTATTGTAGAGTCTTTCGTACTTTTCTGCAGATGAATCCCAAGAAAAGTCGCAAGAAAGGCCATTGTGAAGAAGTATATTCCATAATTTC
>CAYULJ010000015.1:0-20061 GCA_964445715.1 uncultured Planctomycetia bacterium | reverse complement strand
TCAAAATCAGGGCCTTTTACATACGGCGGATTGCATACTATTATATCAAATTTATGCTCTTTATCAATTGGTAAGACTTGAAAAAGATCCCCTTTGTAAAATTTGACTCTTTTATCTACGCCATGAATAGAGGCATTTTCTCTTGCTATTTTCAATGCGCTCTCCGATATATCAGTGGCAATGATTTCTGCTTTAGGGATCAATCTTGCCAGGCTTGCTGCAATGTTTCCAGAACCAGTACAGAGATCGAGCATCCTTAAACCGTTATCAGTGAATGGTGAATGGTGAATGGTGAATTGAAAAACTTCTTCAACTAATATTTCCGTCTCGGGTCTGGGAATAAACGTATTTTTATTTACGATAAAATCCAGTCCCATAAATTCTGCATGGCCTGTTATATATTGAAGTGACTCTCCTGATAGGCGCCTGCCTATAAGCACTTCGCATAGCTCAAAAACTCCATCATCGATAAAGCCATTATTTAGATATAGCTCTTCTCTCGAGCAGCTCAATGCATGAGATAATAAAATTTCGACCTCTACCTGCGGAATGTGCGTTGAATATATGTTTATCAGGCGAAAAATATTTTTTTTCAGTCTTAGCGTTTTTAGCATGATTACTTTTGTCCCAGTTTTATTTTTTTCTCAGCTAACTGCAGGGCTTCAATGACTTCGTCTATTTCTCCCTCCATGACCCTGTCTAGCTTATGTATGGTGAAACCTATCCTGTGATCGGTCACGCGCCTATCAGGAAAATTATAGGTGCGTATCTTTTCGCTGCGGTCGCCTGACCCTACCTGTTTTTTTCTGTCGCTTGCCATCTTCTTTTCCTGCTGGCTTCGCAGGCTTTCCAGTATCCTTGCTTTTAAGACCTTCATTGCGGCAGCTTTATTTTTATGCTGGGATCTCTCGTTTTGACATTGCACCACGATACCCGTGGGTATATGCGTGATCCTGACTGCGGAATCTGTCACGTTCACATGCTGACCGCCTGCGCCGCTGGACCGATACGTGTCGATCCTCAGCTCCTGCGGGTTTATCTGCACATCCACGTCCTCGGCTTCTGGCAGAACGGCTACAGTAACAGCGGACGTGTGTATCCTGCCTGAGGATTCTGTTGTCGGAACTCTCTGCACCCTATGTACTCCTCTTTCGTATTTTAAATTTTTATATACGTCCTTTCCTTTTACGGCAAATATTACTTCCTTGAAACCGCCTACTTCAGCTATATGATTATCTAGTACTTCTATTTTCCAGCCGCGCTTGGCTGCATATTTCGAATATAGTCTAAACAAATCCCCTGCAAATAACGAGGCCTCGTGTCCGCCTGTCCCAGCTCTTATCTCCATGATCACGTCTTTGGCTGCGTCAACGTCTTCTTCGATAATCGCTTCTTCTAACTCTGCTTCCAACGTCTTCCTCTTTTTATCCAGATCGTCGAGTTCGTTTTTCGCCATTTCAATCAGTTCTTCATGCGTCTCTTTTTCCAAAAGTTTCTTAGCGTCTTTCTCTTCGGATACTATTTTTTTGTATTCTTTATATTTCGCGACAAGGCTTTCCATGGACGAAAGCTCTTTTGCAAGCTTGCGGCATTTCTCCAAGTCAGAGGCCACCTCATTGTCCATCAAAAGGACCTTGATCTCTTCGTATCGCTTCAATGTAGAGTTCAGTTTCTCAAACATAACCCTTTTTCGTAAAACTCAACCCTTAAGTTTACACTTCAACAATGTTAAAGTGTAAACTTAAGGGTTGAAACAGGCCTTTTATTTTTTCTTATATTTCTTCAAGAACTTCTCTACCCTACCGGCAGAATCCACGAATTTCTGCTTGCCCGTAAAGAACGGGTGACACTTGGAGCATATTTCCACGCGTATATTCTGCTTTGTGGAGCGCGTATGTACGACCTCGCCACAAGCGCAGATAATAGTCGTGTCCTTGTATTCTGGATGAATTTTCGCTTTCATGACCCCTCCCCTCTGTCTCTTTGTCTTAAGTTTACACTTCAACATTGTTGAAGTGTAAACTTAAGATCGCGTACTCATTTATTTGTTCAAGGTTTCCAGGAATTCTTCGTTTGTCTTTGTCTTAGAGAGTTTGTTCAGCAAAAGCTCCATTGCCTCTACGCTATTCAGCTCGTTCAGGACCTTTCTCATTATCCATACCCTCTGAAGCTCCTTCTCTGTCAGGAGAAGCTCTTCTTTTCTCGTATTCGACCTCTTTATATCAATGGCAGGGTAGATCCTCCTTTGGAACAGGTTTCTGTCGAGCTGTAGCTCCATATTTCCCGTGCCTTTGAATTCTTCGAATATGACCTCATCCATCCTGCTGCCTGTATCTACTAGCGCAGTGGCGATCACGGTCAAGCTGCCGCCTTCTTCTATGTTCCTTGCTGCGCCAAAGAATCTCTTTGGTTTATGCAATGCATTAGAATCCACACCTCCTGAGAGGATCTTTCCGGAATGAGGCACTACAGTATTATATGCCCTTGCTAAGCGAGTTATGCTGTCCAAAAGTACCACGACATCTCTTTTGTGCTCGACCAGTCTTTTTGCCTTTTCAAGCACCATCTCTGCGACCTGAACATGTCTCTCTGCCGGTTCGTCAAAGGTGGAGCTTATGACCTCTCCTTTTACAGAGCGTGCCATGTCAGTGACCTCTTCGGGCCTTTCGTCTATCAGAAGCACCATTATAATGGTATCAGGAAAATTTTCAGCAATACTATTCGCCACTTTCTGCATGATTATTGTCTTGCCGCTATAAGGAGGCGCGACGATCATGCCCCTCTGCCCCTTTCCTATCGGGGTCAAAAGATCCATGATCCGCGTAGTATTGTCTTTTTTCTTTGACTCCAGTACATACCTCTCATTTGGATAAATAGGGGTGAGGTTATCGAACAATATCTTATCTTTTGTAGATTCAGGAGATTCGAAATTTACTGCCTCGACCTTTAGCAAGGCAAAATATTTTTCACCCTCTTTAGGCGGCCTGATCTGCCCGCTTACTGTATCACCTGTCCGCATGGAAAACTTCTTGATCTGTGAAGGTGAAATGTATATATCATCGGGACAAGGCAGGTAATTATAATTTGGTGAACGCAAAAAACCAAACCCGTCAGGAAGGGTCTCCAGTATCCCTTCACCGAAAATAAGGCCTGATTTCTCTGTCTGAGCCTGGAGGACTTTAAAAATAAGATCCTGCTTCTTGAGTCCACTTATATTATTGACCTTCATGTCTCTGGCGATTTTGTTTAATTCCGAAATCTTAAGTGACTTCAATTTCCCGATGTCCAATTTTTCGCTTACTGGCATAATTCACCCCTAAGTGTTTTCCAGATCTTCCTGACCTGGATCAAAGTTTCTTTTTTTGAACCATTATTATCTATGATAAAGTCGGCAAGCGCCAGCTTTTTTTTCAAAGGCGCCTGCTTCTCGATTCTATCTAAAATCTCTCTTTTGGTCATGCCTTTTGCCCTGATGATCCTGCGGACTTGCTTGTCCTTACGCATCTTTATAACAATCAATTTATCCAACCTTTTATGGAATTTGGTTTCGACAAGAAGAGGGGCATCTACAATAATCACCCTGCTCTTTTTTTCTTTTCGAATGACCTTTTGGATCTCTCTTATGGCGTATGGATGGATTATTTTATTCAAAAGCCAGAGTTTGGATTTTTCTTTAAAAACTATTTCCCCTAGTTTTTTTCTATCAATGGCTTTATTCTTGGCAAGTACTTCTCGTCCAAAATGCTTGATTATTTTTTTGTACACCTCAGCGGGAGGCTTTATCAAGGAATGACAGATCTTATCAGCATCGATGATGCGGCAACCGAGCATGCCGAACATCTTTGCAATCTCTGTCTTTCCGCTCCCAAAGCTCCCTGTAATGCCTATTACCATTTTCACTTTCGCTCCTCCTTAAGTTTACACTTTAACATTGTTAAAGTGTAAACTTAAGAGTCCAATTCTTTTGTTTCCAACCAGTTCTTGCCGTACTTGACGCTTACCTTTACAGGTACCTGTAACTTTACAGCGCCTTCCATCCTATTTTTTATAAGATCGCGCATCTCCTCGAGCTCTTTTTTTGGTACTTCAAAGACCAATTCATCATGCACCTGTAATGTCATTATTGACGAAAGGTTTTTCTTTTTCAGGTCTTCATCGATATTGATCATGGCGATCTTTATAAGGTCTGCGGCAGATCCCTGTATAGGCGCATTGATCGCTATCCGCTCAGCCTGTTGCTGCTCTTTCATGTTTCCGGTCCTTATTTCAGGGATATATCTACGCCTATTAAAAAGCGTTGTCACATAACCCGCGTCTCTTGCCTCTTCTATTTTTTCTTCCATATAGATCTTGACCATGGGATATCTTTCGAAATAAGCGTCTATGAAATTTTGCGCACTTGCTGGATCGATCGCCAGGCTCCGGGACAGGCCATACGCGCTCATGCCATAGACTATGCCAAAATTTACAGCTTTTGCATTTGACCTCATCTCAGACGTGACATCTTCTTCGTCGACCCCGAAGACCAGGGAAGCTGTGTACGCATGGATATCCATTTCTTTTTCAAAGGCAGTCATGAGCTGTTCATCTCTCGATAAATGAGCTAATATCCTTAATTCTATCTGAGAGTAATCCGCAGCTACGATCAAATTCCCTTTGTCCGCGATAAATGCCTTCCTGATCTCTCGGCCCTGTGCTGTCTTAATAGGTATATTTTGTAAATTAGGATTACTCGAAGAAAGCCTGCCTGTAGCTGTAACAGTCTGATTGAACGAAGTATGAAGTCTTTTGGTCTCTGGGTTTATAAGCTCTGGCAAGGCATCTATATAGGTCGACTTTAACTTGGTTAATTCTCTATAGCGCAAAAGTTCTTTTGGTAAAGGGTGCACCACTGATAATCTTTCTAGTACGCTCACATCAGTAGAGATACCTGTTTTTGTCTTTTTTATAACCGGCAGCCCCAGCTTCTCAAACAACACCCCGCTTAGTTGTTTGGGTGAGTTTATATTAAACTCTTCTCCTGCCATCTTATAAATATTTGCCACGATACCGGATAGTTCTTTTTCCGAGGCCTTGGATGCCTTTTTCAAAAACTCAACATCGATCTTTACGCCATTCTTTTCCATGTTGCAGAGTACATCTATTAAAGGAAGCTCTATGTCTTTAAAAAGTTTATCCAGCTCCTTTTTAAAAAGCTCTCCTTCGAAGACTTTCCTCAGCCTCAGAGTCACATCACTATCTTCGCAGCAATATTGTGAGATCTTCTCCAGAGGGACTTCCCTCATGGTTATTTTTTTCTTCCCGCTTCCCAAGATGTCAGCCAAGGAGATCGTCTTATGGCTAAGGTGTTCAAATGCGAGATCATCCAAATTATGATTCATTTTCGAAGGATTGAGCAAATAAGAAGCTACCATTGTGTCGAACTCGATCCCCTTCAAGACTATGTCATATCTGGAAAGGACCAGCTTTTCATATTTTATATTCTGTCCTGTCTTTTTTACTTTTTCATCTTCTAAAATCGGTTTTAATAACTTGAAGGCATATTCCGTATCAATGCTTTCACCCCTCACCCTTAATCCTTCACCCTTATTCGCCAGTGGCACGTAATACGCCTTACTTGCCTCCCAGCAAAAAGAAACGCCGATGGCTTCTGCGACCAGGGGATTTGGCCCCGTAGTCTCAAAATCCAGCACAAATGTTTTCTGTTTCTTTAATTTTTCCACGAATCCGTCGAACTCCTTTTTGTCGACGATCGTCTTATAGCAGGCTTCTCGTCGCACATCTGAATCGTCAGAAGAGATCTCTTTGGCAAAATATGTGAATTCCAGCTCTTTGAAGATCTGAAGAAGCCTTGCGCTGTCAGGCTCTGTTACCTGCATAGCGCCGAGTTCTGTATCTATAGGCACAGATATATCCACAGTGGCTAGCTCTTTTGACATCCTGGCATTTTCTTCCTCTTTTTCCAATAGCTGCCTTTTTGACTCGCTCTTTATCTTATCGAGATTTTTGTACAAATTTTCTATATTGGTGAACTCCTTTATCATCTCAATGGCTGTCTTCTCTCCTATGCCCTTCACGCCGGGTATATTGTCGCTCGCGTCACCTGCGAGCGCCATAAAATCCACGATATTTTCAGGTCCCAAGCCAGAGAATCTCTCCTTGACGGATTTTTCGTCGTAGATAAGGCCTTCCTTATGCGTATTGTATATTTTTATCCTATCATTGACTAGTTGTAGCGCATCCTTGTCTCCCGTGACTATATAGACATTCACGCCTTCATCCGATATCTTTTTGGCCACAGTAGCCAATACATCGTCAGCTTCATACCCTTCCATTTCGAATATCGGGATATTGTAAGCCCGGACAGTGTCTTTTATCAGAGGCAGCTGCGATACAAGGTCATCAGGCATTGGTTTTCTCTTGGCCTTATACTCTTTAAACTTTTCATGCCTAAAAGTCGGACCTTTTAGATCGAACGCTATAGCAAGATAGTCAGGCTTTTCTGTGCCGAGTAGTTTTTTCAACATCAATATGAATCCATAGACAGCGTTTGTAGGCTGCCCCTTGGAGTTTTTAAGGTCCTTAATGGCGTAATATGCCCTATAACAATAAGAATTTCCGTCTATCAAGAAAAGTTTCTTTTTTTTCATTATATTATCGCATTTCTATTTGATCTGGAATTTTGTATGGAATGGATGGATTTAGATATCTTTAGGTATTAATAGATCATTCTGGTAGCATATCGAGTATTGTCTCGAATTGTTCTCTGGCGCCAGCATAATCATTCTGGTGGTAAAGCAGAATACCTTCATTATAATGGTCCTCTATCCTCTCCTCCTTCATTTTATCTTTTACAATTTGCTCTAATTCCAACAGAGCCGTGTCGTCGGGGTATTCCATTTTTGCGATCCTTATAGTGTCTAGGGCACGGGAATATTCGCCTTTTCTGTAATAGCTACGGGCCTTGGAATAAGAAGCCTTGGTTTTAGAGTTTGGCTTCGATGTCAGGGATTCTTTTTTTGACCTCGAAGTCTTGATCTCAGCTACTTTCCTGGAAACGTTTTTCTTTACGCTCTCGAGATTTTCTTCACCCGTTTTTTGCTGCATCCTTTCTTCTCTAAGCCTCTCTTCGGCTAGTCGCAGAGATTCTTGTATTTCTTCTTGTAATGCCGATTTTCTAGCCTCTTCTACTTGTTTTGTCTTGGTTTCAATCGTAGTTTTTTCTCTGGCCTTAGAGCCTAGGCGCGTCCAGCCCCCTGGTTCTGGCTTTTTAATAGTCGACTTCTTTTTTTCTTCTATATTCTTTTTGGCCTGTCTCTCTGTGCCGCTATACTCTCTTTCTCTTTCCTCGGCAGGCTGGATCATGGCTCCTTTTCCCCCTACTCCGATCAGTCCAAGCTTCTCAAGACGCTGCCTTGCTTCTTCTCTCCAGATTTCTCCTGGCTTACCGAGCCTGTATCTTTTCATCCAGTGAAACGCAGCCTTTTCCAGTTCACCTTTCCTCTCATAGAGAAGCGCTAGGTTTGTGTGGGCCTTTGCATAGTTTCTGTCTATTTCCAAGGCCTTTTTATACTCTGTCTCTGCCCTGTCAATCAATCCTTTTGCCTCGTACAAAATCCCAAGATCATTATGAGGCACCGCATAATCCATATCAAGCGCAACTGATTTTTGATACCATGAGATAGCAGCGTCTATATCGCTGTTCTCTTGAGCTTCAAAGCCCTTTTCGCGATACGCCGCCGCCTCTTCTGACAAACTCCCCGCATATATATAGCTGTTATTTAAGAGGGAGATTGAAGAAAGAAATAGAAATATTATTACAGATCTGATAAACATATATAAATATCTATGCATTAATGTCCCGTTTTGACATAAGTCTATCATATAGAATTTGTTACGTCAAGGAAAAATACAGCCTAATCGCCATATTAGTATTCTATCCCCCTGCGCATGGCCTTAATTTTCTTAAAGGGGTGTTTTTTATCTCTCATGACTGTAATATAGTCTACATAGCGCTCAAAACTAGATACATCACCTCTTCCCGTAAGCACTAATTCTATTTTTCCAGGTAAAGCTTTTAGGAGTTTCAAAAAATGCCTTTTGGTGACAAAAGCTTGCTCGACGACATTTATGATTTCATCGAGCACTACCATATCGTATTTACCGCTAAAAATAGCTCTTTTTGCTATTTCAAAATCCCTCTTAATATTTTTTTTCATCTGATCCTTTTTTCCTCCAAACATTGGATGCCTTTGGTTAAACTTTATCAATTTAAAACCTTTTATATTTTCTGCTGAAATTTCTTCGCCGGATATAATATCTCTTGGTTTTAAAAATTGATACACGACAACCTTATGACCCTGACCATTGGCCCTCATAGCCAATCCGAACGCCGCCGTAGTTTTCCCTTTTCCGTTTCCTGTATATATATGTATCATATTGACTCCTTAAGTTCACGCTTTAACATTGTTAAAGCGTGAACTTAAAATGCGAGTTTACCTATGACAGTAAGCGTAGTCACGATTATTGCCGCGATCACCACCCCGGCTGATGCAGCTAAAAAAGTAGGCACGAATCTTATGCGCAAAAGAGATGCGATAAGACAGCCTGTCCATACACCAGTGCCTGGCAATGGAATGGACACAAATAACATAAGCCCTAATGCTTCATATTTTTCTACGAGGCGCGAGCGTTTCCTCGCTCTCTCTAAAAGCCATTCAAAAAATTCCCGCATCACCTTAGTCCTGCTGAGTCTTCTGGAAACAGGCTCCAGGAAAAAATAAATAGGGGCTATTGGCAGAATGTTTCCGATTATTGAATATAAAACCGCGACCTTTATGCTCTGGTTTAACACCAGGATACCGACGGGTATTGAGGCCCTTAATTCCGTGACAGGCAACGTGCCTAATAATAAAATCATTGTCTTAGGCGACAACCCAAGCGAATATATAAAATCAATTATCCTTTCCTGCATCGTTCTCCTCTAGGCCATATTGACCAATCAACGGAACAAACACGCAGCCACAAGCATCCTTCTCGCTAATGTGCCCCTCTGTAGATTTTTCTAAGACTAAAAGTCTCTGAGAAAATCTTGGACCAATCGGAATGACTAGCTTTCCACTCTTTTTCAACTGATCCAAAAGTGGCTCAGGGACCTGCGGTGAGGCAGCCGTAACCACTATTTTTTCAAATGGTGCTAATTCCTGCCAGCCTAATGTACCATCACCTATTTTTATATGTATATTTTTGTAACCTGACTTCCCCAAGAGAAACTTTGCGTTACTTGCCAACCCCTCAATGCGCTCTATTGAAAAAACAGTCTTTGCTAACTCAGCTATTATTGCTGTCTCATAGCCTGAGCCAGTGCCTATTTCCAGCACTCTATCGCTTTTGGTAATATCCAATAACTGCACCATAAGCGCCACCATGTAAGGCTGCGATATGGTTTGATCCTTGCCAATGGAAATAGGGAAATCGCTATATGCCTCTTCTTGCATGGCAGGATCCACAAATTTATGGCGAGGCACTTTCTTAAAAACATCAAGCACCTTTCTATCTTTGATATCGCGACGGAAAAGCTGCTCTTGAACCATCTTCTCTCTAAGATATTCAAGATTTTTTTCGCAGGAATTCATAGAATATAAGCCTTGTGAATCTGATTGTGTCAAAAAAAGGATTGATCTGGCTGGATTCGCTTCCATATATTGAATCTATTTCTATGGAAGAGATGGTTAAGTTATGTCTTTTTGCTTCGAGAAGCATTTCTGATTCTATCTCGTATTTTACTGTTCTGAGGTTCATTTTTTCGATCGTTCGGCGCGACAACAATCTATATCCACACTGCGTATCTTCTATCTTTCTTCCCAATATAAGCGAGATCACAAAAGACATGAATATATTTGTATGGCGCCTGATAAAAGGCATCTTCTTCGGATTATTCATCCTGTTACCAAGCACGATGTCCGCGCCTGTCTTTTTATGTTCATCTATGAACTTATCTATCTCTTTTATGTCATGCTGGCCATCGCCGTCCATTGTAACTACGATATCGCAACCGTTTTCAAAAGCATGCTCCAGGCCTTCTTTTATACAGCGGCCTTTGCCGATATTCTTACTGTGCACTATAAGTTCTGCGCCATACTTATTGGCATCGATTATAGTATGGTCCTTTGAGCCATCATCTACCACCACGATTCTGAATCCCTTGGTCCTTAGATCTCCCACGATGGCACCGATGGTCTTGAATTCGTTGTATGTAGGTATTACTATAAATGTCTTCATATGACAACTGCGCCCGCAGGCGACTCCCAAAACCTTCTGAATAAAAGCCATTGTTCCGGATATGCCCTGATAGATTTCTCCATCGCATACACAAGATTTTTTGTTGCCCTGGCAATAAGTTCGCTTTCTGAAATATCTGTTGTTCTTTTTATCTCAATAGGTTTTTCGAAGATCAACTTATAATTATACCTGTTTTCTCTAATGCAGACTACAGGAATAATCGGAGAATCAGTTTTTAAGCTAAGGACTGCGGGACCTTTTGGTATGCTTGTCGGCACGCCAAAAAAATTCAACATAATACCCGTGTTCGTAAAATCCCTGTCACCGACTAGAGCAAGCATCCTTCCTTTTCGCAAGGCAGAAATACAGCGCTTCATAACAGAATCCACGGTAATCACGTCCACGCCTTGTTTTGCCCTTTGCCCTATAAAGAACTCGTTTATATTTTTATGCTTATGGTTTAAGACCACGGCTGACATCTTATAGCCCAAAACAGCCATTGCAACTCCACCCAGCTCCCAGTTTCCAATGTGGCATGTCAATGCAATAGAGCCTCTGTTTTGCCTAAAAATCTGCTCTATGTTTTCCATGCCTTCTATCCGCACCTTCTTTTTAATTGTCTCTCTATCGAATCTCAGCATTCTAAAAAAATCCGCCAGATACAGTCCAAAATTCCGAGAAACCGTCAGAGCCATGCCATAACAATCTTTGGCTTCTTTCTTGAGCACTATACTGAGATTCTCGGCAACCGCGTCTCTGTCTTTCTTTAAAGCAAAAAAATGGATATCGGCGAATCTCTCTGCGATCCAGTATACAACCTTAAGCGGAAGCGCATTCGCAAGAATATATCCCAATCTATAAAGAATCCAAAAAAACATAATATTAGGCGCTTAAGACGAGTTTCGCGATGTCCATCGCGGAATTAGGTTTCTTGAAATCAGCTATCCTTTTCTTCATCTCGTCTAACTTTGTATTGTTAATAAGAAGTTCTTGCACTAAGGCAGCTATGTCTTCTCTATCCTCTGCTCTTAGCGCCACACCCTGTTGCAGAAGAAACTCTGTATTCTTCGCCTCCTGCCCCGGAATCGGGTGCACGATGATCATGGGTAAATCCTTGGATAATGCCTCTGCGGTAGTAAGGCCTCCTGGCTTTGTGATTATAATGCTCGAGACCTCCATTATCTCATCCACATTCTCCACGTGACCAAAGACCAGTATCTTTTTCTTATATCTAGCCGACCTTCTGGATAGATTATTTTTTAACCTTTTATTCGTCCCGCAGATCACAATAAGCTGAAACGGCATATCAATAGCCTCTAATATAGTGACTATGTTTTCCACAGGCCCTAACCCCTGGCTACCACCCATTATCAGCACCGTAGGTAAGTTAGGATCAAGCCCGATGCCCTTACAGATTGTGTTTTTATCGTGACTTTTGCTGAACTTTAGATCTATAGGTATCCCGTAGCTCTTTATCTTGTCCTCACTGACACCATTCTTTACAAACCTCTCTTTGCTTGCATCAGAAGGAGTTATATAATAATCAATGCCCCTGAATATCCAATACGAATGCGGCGCATGATCCGTTAAAACACCGATAACAGGCAAGCGTAAGCTCAGATTTCTCTTATAATCAGCCATCATACCGCACGGAAACGCCTGAGTGCACACGACTGCATCGGGCTTAAAATCTTCCAATAACTTTTTTAACCTTTTGGAATTATATTTATGGATGACCTCTCGCAAGCCCTGCACACTTTTTAATACCTTTGGGTTATCATACAGATATTCCCATACTTCCGGTTTGGTCTTTATGACGCTGGTGTATGTTCTGTTTATTACTTTTTCCAGAATGGGATTTGTGTAGCCAAAAGCATTTATATTCAGAGTTTCAAGAGAAGGAGATATCTGCTTTAACGCATTCTCTATTGCGAGACTCGCGCGATGATGACCGGAATTCAATGTTATGTACATTAAAAGAATCTTCTTGGTATCAGGCATCTTTCTTCAAAAATCTCTCTATGCGCACGCAAGCTTCTTTTAAATCCTGCATATTGGAAGCATAAGAAATGCGTATATGGCCCTCGCCCTGCGACCCAAACGCAGCCCCTGGCACGACCGCTACTTTTTCTTTTTTCAACAGCCCCTTTGAAAACTCTATGCAATTCATGCCCGTGTTTTTTATAGACGGGAACACATAAAAAGCGCCTTCTGGCTTATAGCATAGGAGGCCTATTTCATTTAGCCTGTCAACTATAAACTCACGCCTCCTTTTATATTCCCGTTTCATCTCTGCGACATAACGACTGCCTTTTTTCAATGCCTCGATAGCAGCCATCTGTCCCATTATAGGAGCACATAGCATGGTATATTGGTGGATCTTTGTCATTGCGCTTATTATCTTTTTTGGACCGCAAGCATAACCTATTCTCCAGCCTGTCATAGCAAAGGCCTTGGAGAAACCATTGAGATAGACAGTCCTTTCCTTCATGCCTTTCAGTGAAGAGATCGGCGTGTGGGAAAAATCATAGGTCAATTCATCATAGATCTCGTCGCTTATGACTGTAAGATCCTTTTTTACAAAAACCTTTGCCAGGGCCGAGAGTTCCTTTCTTGAATAAGAAATACCCGTCGGGTTTACAGGATAATTCAAGACTATAGCCTTTGTCCCTTTCGACACATGCTTCTCGACCAATGACGGGGTTAATTTGAAATTCGTTTTTTTTGTGTTAATAAAAACAGGTGTTCCCCCTGCCAAAAAACTCACAGGATAATACGACACATAACAGGGGTCAGGTATAAGGACTTTGTCTCCTGGATTAAGAATAGCCCGCAATGCCAGGTCTAAAGCCTCGCTCACGCCTGTTGTAATAAGAATTTCTTCAGGGTTGTATTTATTATTGTGCTTAGAGTTCAAAAATCTGGAGATATGTGACCTGAGTTCATAAAGTCCCTGATTAGACGTGTACGAAGTATAACCCTGCTCTATCGAGAAAATCGCGGATTCACAGATGCTCCAAGGCGTTACAAAATCTGGCTCGCCGACACCCAGAGAGATAACGTCCTTCATCCCTATGACCAGCTCGAAGAATTCCCTTATGCCCGAAGGCGGTATCTTTTGTACTTTTTTTGAAATGTCCATTGCCCCTACCCTTATCTTAAGTTTACACTTTAACAATGTTAAAGTGTAAACTTAAGGCTTAGAATGAAATCGCGATGCGCTTGCTGCGGTCAGCACGTTTCAATATGTCTCCGTCCTCTTTGTATTTCTTTAAAAGAAAATGTGTAACAGTGCCTCTTACGTTTTCTAAAGTCGCCAAGCGCTGCGAAACAAAGCTACTCACGGCATGTATATCTTTGCCTTCTACGACAAGTAGAAGATCGTAGGTGCCTGATAGCAAATAACAGCTTACAACCTCGGGAAACTTATAGATCCTCTCAGCTATATGATCAAAGCCATGTCCTCTCTGTGGAGCTATGTTAACCTCTATTAGCGCGCGAACCTCTCTGGCATCATCCTTTATAAGCTCCCTGTTAAGGACTGTCTTGTATTTTAGTATCACGCCATCTTTTTCATATTTCTTTATTGCGGTCTTTACTGATCCTGCGCTCTTTTTTAATGTCTTCGCGATCTCTCCTGGAGTTGTCCTCGCGTCTTTTTCCAGAATTTCCAAAATCTCTTTCATAATCCCTCCTCTTCCCTTCTTTAAGTTTACACTTTAACAATGTTAAAGTGTAAACTTAAGGCAGTCTATTCGATAACGGCTAAGACAGCTCCGACCTTAACAGTGTCTCCTTCTTTTGCTACGACCTGCTTCAATGTGCCTGCAGTTTTACACGGGACATTGAACGCTGCCTTATCAGTAGCCATTTCCACTATTTCGTCACCTTCCTTGACAGTATCTCCTTCTTTGAAATGCCAATAAGACACGACAGCCTCGTTTACGCCTTCTGCCAACTCAGGTAATTTTAACTCAGTCATACTCCCTCCTGTTAATCCTTACTAAAATAGGTGTCGGTCCCTATTTTAGTAAGGACGACCTTGTGAATGGACTACAGGAAAATTGCTTGAAACCTAAATCCTTTGCCCATTCTGAAAATTCCTCGAATTCATCCGGATGCACAAATTCTTCCACCTCTAAGCAACCCGGTCCTGGCTTAAGGTACTGGCCAATAGTTATTATATCACAAAATGCGGATTTTAACTCCTCCATTGCCCTAAAAATCTCATCTCTCGTCTCGCCAAGCCCGACCATTAAACCGCTCTTCGTGATAAGGGCATTATCCGATTTCTTGGCGCGCCTTAAAACCGACAATGACCTTTCGTAATCTGCGGCCGGCCTGACTCTATCGTAAAGACGAGGCACGGTCTCGATATTATGCGAAAAGATGTCTGGTCGCGCAGAAATAACCTTATCTATCGAGCCTTCTTTGCCGGAAAAATCAGGCACGAGCACTTCTATCTTTAAGCTAGATTTGAAATCTCTTAATATCCCTATGCAATCCGCGAAATGTCCTGAGCCGCCATCAAAAAGATCATCTCTTGTAACAGAAGTCACAATGACTTCCTCTAATCCTAATTTCTCAACGGCATGCTTTATGGCTAAAAGCTCTGCTCTATTAGGAGCAGTTGCTAGAGGCGCTAAATCTTCTCTCTGGCCTTCAACTGCGCAAAACTTACAGTCCCTCGTGCAAAAATTTCCAAGGATCAGAAACGTGCACTTCTTTCTCGAAAAACAACCGTATATATTCGGACAGCGGGCGCTTTGACATACTGTATTTATCTCCTGTCCGGAGAGAAGTCTTTTTAGTTCTTGAAAATCTTCATTAGTTCTCACTGACTGCTTCAGCCAATAAGGGAACCTCTTTGAACGAGGCCCTAAGTCTCTCTTTTGCATCTTCTATGTCTACTCTCCGGTGCAGTGCTTCTTTTAAAGATATTATATCAATGCCGTCTATCCCGCAAGGCCTTATAAATGAAAAAGGTGCAAGGTCAAGATCTACATTAATAGAAAGGCCGTGATAGGTCGTCCATTTCTTCACGCCAAGACCTATAAAACCTATTTTTTTCTCTTCAACCCATACGCCTCTCAAGCCCTGTCTTTTTTCAGCAACAAGTCCATATTGAGATAAAAAATGACGACTGACCTCTTCCAAAAAACTTAAAAACGTATGTATGTCCCGGCTCTCGTTCTCCAATTTAAAAATAGGGTACGCGACTATTTGGCCAGGGCCATGATATGTAACATCCCCTCCTCTATCGATATTAAAGATATCAATGTTGTTTGAGGTCAAAAATTCCCTGGGCCTTAAGATATTATCCTCTTTGCCTTTTCTGCCTATTGTAATCACAGGATTGTGCTCTGTTATTAGAAGCGTATCTTCGCAGACCCCCTTCGAGACTTTATTTACCAATTCCAGCTGAGATCTATAAGCGTCTGAAAAATCCGTAAGCCCTAAGTCTATGATTCGCATTCTATCGCTCCTTAAGTTTACACCAAAAATAGGGACAGACACCTATTTTTATTATTTTCTAAAATAGATAGCACAAAAATAGGTGTCTGTCCCTATTTTTGTGAAGTTAGGCTATTTGAAGCGGACATCGAATGATTCCATGTGCTTCTGAAGGCCTTCGATCTTTGTCATCTTTTCCATTGCGGTTTTTTCTTTTTCAAGTGCCTTCTTGGAATAAGAGATTGTATGTGTGCTTTTGAGAAAAGACCTTACGCCGAGGCCTGAAAAAAATCTAGCTGTGCCGCCGGTGGGCAATACATGGCTAGGACCTGCGACATAATCACCGACGCACACCGGCGAATACGGACCTATGAATATAGCTCCGGCATTATTTATCTGCTTTAAAAGCGCGTTCGGTCTCTTCATGAATATCTCGAGATGTTCAGGTGCTATTCTGTTGATTATTTCGACTGCTTGCTTCATATTTTTCGCAAGCACTATATAACCTTTATCCATCTCGCTTTTTATCACCTTGGCAAATTTTTTAGAGGTAGTAACCAATATTGCCAGCCCTTTAGCGTGTTCTGCCTGCGCCCGGAGGTCCTGCACTACATATTCCTTGTCTGATAATTGGTTAGCCAATATCACGACCTCGCTCGGTCCTGCCAGCATATCTATATCAACATAGCCGAATACCTGGCGCTTTGCCTCAGTGACATAGTCATTGCCCGGCCCTACGATCTTATCCACTTTAGGAACAGTCTTTGTGCCAAACGCAAGCGCTGCAATCGCCTGAGCGCCACCTATTTTATAAACCTCATCGACCTTTAATATATTCGCCACTGCCAGTATGTGTTGATCTATGTATCCAGATTTTGAGGGCGGGCTCACAAGCACGATCTTCTTCACTCCAGCTATCTTTGCAGGCAATACACTCATGTAGACGCTCGAAACCAAAGGCACTGTACCTGCCGGCACATAGACTCCAACGCTCTCGATAGGCTTAAACATTTCTCCCAGCTGCACGCCCTCGTCCTGCTTCATTTTCCATGACTTTGGCAGCTGCTTTTTGTGAAACTTCTGCACGTTATCTATTATGTGCTTAAGGCTCGATATGAAACTTGTGTCTATATTTTGATATGCCCCATTGATCTCATTTGCGCTTACTTTTAAATCGCGAGGAGAAAGCTTGACCTTATCAAACTTTCTCGTATATCTAAGAAGGGCCTTGTCTCCGTCTTCCCGAACATCCTGCACAATGCGACGGACCTTCTCTGTTACGCGCTTTTTGTTGCAATAGTATCTCTCGCAGAGATTCTGTATCTCTTTGCTGGACAATCTCAGGATTTTCATGGTAGCCTCATTTTTTATATCCTATCCTTAAGTTTACACTTTAACATTGTTAAAATGTAAACTTAAGCAACTTTTTCTATTGTTTCCTCTGCTTTTTTTAATATTTCCTTGATGGCAATCCCTGATTTTCCGCCGGCCTGGGCAAATTCTGGCCTGCCTCCGCCTTTGATGCCAAAATCCTTTCCGATCTCATTCAAGAGTTTGACTGCGCTAGTATCGTCTTTGCCGCGCACGCCCACGACCATTGCTATCTTTCCTTCTCTCTCAGAGGCCAACACAAATACAACTTTTTCCAGCCGGCTCTTTATTGTATCCGCAGCCTTTCTTAGTAAACTCATGTCCACGTTCTGTATCTCGCCTATCACGACATCTATATCCTTGATCTTTTTTGCATTACCTAAAATCTTATTTATTCTGTGCCCGACGATCTTTTGACCTATTGCATTCATACCTTTTTCAAGATCTTTTAATTTATCTCCAGCCCTGTCTATCTCCTGCGCTATTTTCTGAGGAGTAGTTTTAAACTCTGCGGCAATTTCCTCGATAACGTTTTCTCTCTCTTTAATCTCTTTGATAGCAACCTCTCCTGTAACTGCTTCGATCCTCCTGGTACCACTTGCAATGGAAAACTCTGATATTATTTTGAATCTTTTTATCTCGCTTGTATTTTTGACATGGGTACCGCCGCACAACTCCTTCGAGTAGTCGCCGACAGCAACCATTCTCACTTTGTCCCCGTATTTTTCTCCAAAAAGCGCTATTGCACCTTGTTTTTTCGCATCGCTGAAAGGCATTTCTCTTGCGCTAACCTTGTCCTTTGCATCTATATATTCGTTCACGAGACTCTCTACTCTAAAAAGCTCATCATCTGTAAGCGCCTTGAAATGCATAAAGTCAAATCTCAATCTCTCCGGCGCCACCAGAGAACCAGCCTGTTTTACGTGTTCGCCAAGTACCTTTCTTAGCGCATTATGCAATAAATGCGTAGCAGTGTGATTTTTTTTAATGCCTTCTCTACGCTTTACATTTATCTTTGCCGTCACCTTGTCGCCTGGTTTCAGTATACTTTTTTCTGCCTTGATCTCATGCTGCACCCTGCCTGCGACATCAACAGCATCTATAACCTCTGCAACGACCTTACCGCTTTTGATCAACTCACCTGTATCGCCTACCTGGCCGCCTTTCTCTCCATAGAAATTCGTTTCTTTTAGAAAAACAACATTGCCTGAAACCTGCAGCACTTCTGTCTCTATCTCTTCTTTGCCTTCTACAAAAACAGTCTCGTCAGGCAATTTTAACTTTGCGTCGCCCTTGACCTCGAATATAGAGCCTTTTATCTTGCTGCTCTTCTTTGACTTGGCGCGCTGAACCTCCATGCATTTTTCAAAGCCTTTGAGATCTACTTTTGATTTTCTTTCAACTGCAATCTCCTGAGTTAGTTCGAGCGGAAAACCATAAGTATCATAAAGCTTAAACACATCCTCTCCAGTAATGACCCCGGAAGACGCATTTATCATTTCATTTAATTTTACAAGGCCTTCTTCAATAGTATTTTTAAACCTTTCTTCTTCTGCAAGCACTACCTGCGCAATATCCTCGCGCCTTTCAGTAAGCTCTGGATAAGGAGCTTTCATTACCTTCGCAATTACAGGCACTATTTTATATAAAAACGGCTTATCTTTTGTGCCAATAGATCGTCCATACCAAAATGCCTTTCTTATTAATTTACGAATGACGTATCCTCTTTCCTCATTAGAAGGCAGGGCGCCGTCTGCTATCGCAAATACAACAGCGCGGATATGGTCTGCGATCGCATTCACGCTATTTGCGTCCGGACTATTTCCAGTATATTTTTGTATTTCCTTGATGATCAGCTTGAACGAATCTATTTCAAAATTTGTCTTTTTGCCCTGCAAAACTCTCGTTATCCTCTCAAGCCCCATGCCAGTATCGATATTTTTATTTGGCAATGGATCGAGGCTGCCGTCTTCTTTTCTGTCAAACTGCGTAAAAACCAGGTTCCATATCTCGACTCCATCCTTGCCGCCATAAAATATCTCAGAACAAGGTCCGCACGGTCCGTTCGGGCCCAACTTAGGCGCGTCAGACGGCCAAAAATTATCCTTGGCCCCGAGCTTCAATATCTTTTTCTCCGAAACCCTTATGTCATTCTTCCAGATATCGTAGGCCTCTTTGTCGTCTTTATATACAGAAACCCACAGGTCCTTCTCATCCAGGCCAAGGTCCTTTGTCAGAAATTCCCAGCTCCACGCAATGGCTTCTTTTTTAAAGTAATCGCCGAATGAAAAATTTCCAAGCATCTCAAAAAATGTATGATGGTCCGGCGTCTTGCCGACATTCTCAAGATCGCCTGTGCGCAGGCATTTCTGACAGGTAGCTGCTCTCTTTGAACCTTTTACCCTGCCTAAGAATTCTTCCTTGAATTGGTTCATGCCCGCTCCTGTAAAAAGGAGCGTGGAGTCATTGGCTGGCACGAGAGAGTCACTGGGGTAAATCGCGTGTTCTCTCTCTTTGAAGAATTTCAAAAATCGCTCTCTTATCTCATCAACTTTCATTGTATCGTATATCGTATATCGTATGTCGTATGTCGTATGTCGTTTTAAAAGATTGTAAATCCCAACTTTCACGATATACTATATACGAAATACGAACGACGAAATCTTATTCCTCTTTTATAACCACATAGCCCCTGTCGGTCCTGAGCAATGCATCGCCTGAGGCCTTTTTAATAGCGCTGTAGTAATCGTCCAAGCTCTTAACAGACTTTCTGTTTATTTCATAAATTATATCACCCGTCTGCATACCAGCCTTTGCTGCAGAGCTTAGCGATTTTATGCTCGAGACAAAAACACCTTTATTGACACTGAGATTGAAACGCGATGCGATCTCAGGCGTAATACTGGAAACCTCCATGCCCCTCCAGGCCTTCAGCTCTTCGGCCTCTTTGCGAGA
>CAYULJ010000014.1:15597-20347 GCA_964445715.1 uncultured Planctomycetia bacterium | reverse complement strand
AACTTAAGTAGGGTCAAAGTTGTTGACAAGAAAAGAATGGTGTGTTAATCTTTTTTCAATATGGCTATTGTAGAGATGGAATTAAATAAGATTCGCATCGATGAGAACAGGGGAGAGCAGGTAATTGTTCTCAAGGAAAAGGTCGGAAAGCGCATTCTGCCCATTGTAATCGGCATAATGGAGGTCACTGCCATAAAGATGAAAGTGAGCGGTCTGACTCCGCCCAGGCCTATGACGCACGATTTATTTTGCTCTACTGTAAATCAGCTCGGCGCAAAAATAGACAGAATAATAATTACAAAATTAGAGCAGAATACGTTTTTTGCAAAGATCGTTCTGCAGATAGATAGCAGGTTGGAAGAAATCGACGCAAGGCCCAGCGACAGCATAGCCTTGGCTGTCCGTGCAAAGGCTCCTATCTTTGTAGAAGAACATATCTTAAATACAATCTCTGACAATTTGACTTAACTTTACACTTTAACATTGTTAAAGTGTAAAGTTAAGGGCGTGATATGTGGTTGATGCTGGAGTGCTTTGTTATTTTGAAGGCGAGGTCGTCCACTATAGAGTAGATACAGGGGATGACTATGAGTGTGAGCGCGGTTGCAAAGATCAGGCCCCAGCATATTGAAAGTGCCATCGGCACTAAGAAAGGATCTTTTCCTCCTATACCATAGGCAACAGTCGACAATCCCCCTACAGTAGTGATAGTAGTCAAGATAACAGGCCTTAGCCTCATCTGCCCGGCTTTTATTATTGATTCAGGCCTGCTCATTCCCTCCCTGCGCAATTTATTTATAAAATCGACAAGCACGATCGAATCATTGACGACAATGCCGTTTAAGCCGACTATACCCAGAATGGCCATGAACGACAGAGACATACCGTGCGTGAGAAACGCAAACACCACACCAATGAGGCCGAACGGAATAGCGAGCATTATTATCAAAGGCTGTATTATGGATCTGAAGGCAGAGGACAGGATGAGATATATGATAAGGAATGCATAGAAAAAGGCCTTTAAGAGACTCATCAATGAATCAATAGTCTCTTCCTGCTCTCCTCCGTATTTTACCGAGTATCCCATATAACGTTCGGGTGTATCTCTGAATTTTTTTTCCAACATTTTATTGACCTTCAGTGATGTTGTTTTGCTTGTGTCAACATTGGCTGAAGCAGTCACGACGCGTTTTCCGTCAAGATGATGTATGGTCGTAGTACCCGGCACCTTTTCTATAGATGCTACTTTTTTAAGAGGTATTAGATTCCCGTAGGCATTTCGTATAAGTATGTCTTTAAAGACGCCTATATCTTTTGATACATTTTCCGGAAACATGACAGTGACATCGGTTTCCTCTTCTGCCTTGACAGGCTTGATCTTGGTAGCAATATTCCCTTCGAAGACCGCACGCACGGTCTTTGCTATCTGCGCTACGCTAAGCCCCGCCAATGCAGCTTTATCATTGTCTACCTTAATGCGTATTTCCTCTTTGCCTGGTTTATGATCCCATGTTACATCGATCGTCCCTTCCATAGTATTAAGGTAATCCATGTATTCTTTTGCAATTACATCCAATGTCTCAAAATCCTCGCCCCTGATCCTGGCCTCCACGGCTTTTCCAACAGGCGGGCCTGATTCGGGTTTGTCAAATCGGAGCTCTGCGAAACCATGGGTATCTTTTATTTTTTTCCGGACTCCCTCTATGATTTCTTCGACACTTCTTTTTCTGTCTTGTTCCGGCGTGAGGTAGACTGTCGTCTGCACTAAGTGACTTGCCTGCCCGGCAAAAGGATCATGACGGTCTTCTTGAATGCTCCCCACGGAAGTTACAAATGAATCCATTTCTTGCGTCGGAAGCTCAGCCACTATCTCTTCGATAGGGAGTATGAGCTCGTTGGTCTTCTGAAGAGGGGTCCCTATAGCTGCCTCGCCTCGTATGAAAAAGTAATTAATACCTGCGCTTGGAAATAGTATGAATTTTATCACGCTAAAGGCAAGAAATCCGCATAGGATGAGGACAATGGTAAGGCCTGCCACTATTTTGTATTTTCTTTTTATGGCAGATGAGACTATCTTAGTGTAGAATCTAACCAGTTTTTTAAACCATGGCATGTCTTTCGAGATGTTGACTGGTTTTCCGCGCGCATCGTATTTTATCTTTACGAAGTCAGCCAAGTGGCTTGGTAATATTATAAGGGCCTCGCCTAAAGAGGCCAGAAGCGCGATGATCAGTACTGTCGGGATGTTTCTTATAAATTTACCTATGATGCCTGCCATAAAGAGCAGAGGAGAGAAGGCAGCAATCGTGGTAAATACAGCTGTTATTACAGCCCTCATGACTTCTTCTGCGCCTTTGACAGCAGCTTCTCTTGGACGCATGCCTTGCTCCATATAGCGATACACGTTTTCAGCCACGATGATCCCATCGTCCACAAGCATTCCTAGGACTATGATAAGGCCGAACATGCTGATAAGATTTATAGTGATGCCCATCATGTTCATTACTATAAATGTTGCAAGGAACGCGATGGGTATTCCTAGGATCGTCATTAATGCTATGCGAGAATGCAAAAATAGGAGCATAGATATGGTGATCAAGATCAAACTGGCCCAACCATTGTTTTTTAAGACATTAAGTCTGCGCCTCGCAAAAAATGAGTAGTCATTCACATATGATATCTCAAGTTTATCGGAGCAGCGTTTCTGGAACGCGCCACATACTTCTTTGATCTCGTCCACAATGCTTATTGCGTCGCCGGATTGTTTCTTTAGCACTATAAGGTTGATGGAGCGGGTGCCGAGTGTTTTATAGATTATATCTTCTTTTTTAAAAGAGTCTTTTACCTCTGCCACATCTTTGATCCTGAGCCAGTTGCCTGAGTCATTGGCCCTTATTATTATATTTTCAACTTCCTGAGCAGTTGAAAACTCACCAGTCGTTCTTATGCTGTATTCTGAGGTCTCTGTATTGATCTCGCCTGCCGGAATGCTTATGTTGCGCGAGGCAAGGGCCTGTTCGATCTCGTCAAATGAGACATATCTTTCATGCATTTTCTCAGGATCAACACGCACTTGTATCTCCCTGTCGCGGTATCCGGATTTATTTACCTTTGCGACACCTTTGACGTCTTCCAGTATGTCTTCCAGCGTATCAGCATAACTTTGCAATTTTTTCTCAGACATGTTTCCGGAAAGAGAGATTTCGATTATTGGATATTGTTTGCTGGTTACTTCTGTTACAATAGGGTCTTCTGCTATGTCCTTAGGCAGGTCCTTGACCCTGTCCACAGCGCTTTTGATATCGTTAACTACCTTTTTCTTGTCGCGTTCGTCAGGGTCTATTTTTATTGTTATAAGAGAGACGCCTGCGGCAGAAGAGGATTTTATCTCCTTTAGGCCATCGACTTCCTTGAGTTCCTTTTCAATAGGCACGGTGATAAGTTTTTCAATGTCCAGAGGAGTGGCTCCGGGGTATGCAGCGTTTATGCTTACTGTATCAAAATCAACATTGGGGAATATCTCTCTGTTCATGCCGAATACGACGATCAGCCCTATTATGATGATAAGGACCGAGCAGAGATTCACGAACAAAGATTGATTGATACTAAATCGCGGTAAACTCATAATGCTATCCTTTATTTCCTTAACTTCACACTTTAACAATGTTAAAGTGTGAAGTTAAGGATTATTCCAGGTTGATGTGTTTCAGAAAGCTGTCTTCAGCGGCCATCACGTCCAAAATAGAGACCCTGTAGTCAAAATACGATTTCTGTGTCATGAGCTTTGCATTCAAAAGGTCTTCCTGGTAGCGTATCAATGTGTCCGAATTCGACCTGCCGTATTTAAACCTTTTTTCCTCCTGGAAGAGTTTTCCATTTTGGAGGTTCTGTGCCCGTTCCATTTTGGATATATTTATTTTATTGACGGATAATTTTCTGAGCTTTTCATCTATGTCTGATATGATCTGCCGCTCGGTTTTTTGCAGGTTTATGATCGCCTTAGCTTTTTCGAGAGTCGCCTTTTCGTATTCACTATTTGCCAGGTTATTTTCAAGGGGATATTCGAACTCTATGGCAACATAATATTTGGGATTCGAGTCTTCGAATACGTCGCTCAGCGCCCTGTAGTATTTTCCGCTAATGCCGTTTTGGGCAAATGTGGCCTTTAGGTCTATTTCAGGCAGGCGGGAATTTGACTTCATCTTAAGTTTTATATTTTTGGCTTCTATGGTGTTTTTATCCGACGCATAATCGCGTCTGTTCTTAAACGCGATCTCCAGGCTTTCTTTAAAAGTCGCATCGTAATAATTAGCGTGAAGGGTGTCAGTAGGATATAACCTCGCATCATTTTCCATATTCAATCTTAATCTCAGGAGCTCCTCAGCTGATCTTAATTCATTGGAGGCCAAGAGCATCTCACTTTCTCTGATGTGTATATTTGCCTCACTTGCCAGGACAGCGCCTGTCTCGACAAGCCCTATCTTTAGTTTTCTGCGGTATTGGTTAAAGAGCCGGATCGCTTTTTTAAGTATGTCTTTTTTTATTTTGAACTCCTCTTGCACGAGCACCAGGCTCCAATAGGCCTTTTCAGTAGATATTATGGCATCCTCGATCTTTATATAGGAGTCGAGTTCAGCGTTTTTTATGTCCTGTTTTATGATCTCTATGTTTCCGCGGTCGATCAGGCCAAAGAAATTCTTGGCTATTGGTTGAGTGATGCTTATTGCCATCTCGGATTCATGATATGGGT
>CAYULJ010000014.1:0-15587 GCA_964445715.1 uncultured Planctomycetia bacterium | reverse complement strand
GTTGAGACATAGGGCGAATCTGACCATTCTCTTTTATTCGTAAAATCTATCTCTACGTCTGTCCCTGTCCTGAGTTTTTTACCAATACCGATATTGTAGTTATTGGTCCTTGTCCTTGAGCCATATAAAGATGAAGCGGTTTTCCTCTGGTCGTCAGTATAATCTATAGTCCCGTTTAAGACAGTGTCAAAGACAGCTTCTTTATAACTGAGCTCAGTGCCTTTTATCTTTGAGTCCAGCCGGGCAAGCTTGATATCGAGATTATTATTTGCAGCGACCAGCCTTACGTCATCCACGGAGATAAATAAAGTGCTGGTTTTTTCTGTCTCTTGCGAATATATAGAGACAGGAGACGAAACCGCAACGCTTATTATTATAAAGAGAATTATAAGATGCTTCATTTATATCAGCCTTCTTCCCCGGATAAGACAGCTACGATTTTTTTGAGTATACTGAGGTATTGGTGTTGTTCTTTAGAAGTAAGGTGGGTAAGGATCTTTTTCCATCTGTTTCGCACTGTGTCTAGGAAATCCTGCACGCTTTTTTCGCCTTTTTTTGTGAGCGAGACCATGACCACGCGCCTGTCTTCTAGACTTGCTTCTCTTTTTACATAGCGAGACCTGACGAGCCTATCGATCAGGACAGTCGCAGTGGGAGGAGAGATGCCGCGTTCCTTGGCCAGGGTTTTGATCTTACATTGGCCGTGATCGTGGATCGATACGAGCATTATCATCTGGGCGCTTGTGATATTGCTCTTAGAGAGGAAGTCGCTTTTCGCGCCCTTCATGAGCTTGGGTACCATGATGGATATTTCCCTTGTAATTTTATCAATGGTCGCCATAAAAACCTCCTAAGTATTCGAGGTTAAACCTCGAATACTGTAATATTAGTTAGCCTAACTAAATATTAGCATATAAAACTAATATTGTCAAGGGCCGGGATCAGTAAATTACAAGGCCTTTTTTCTTGATCAGTTTCATGTCTTCAAGGCTGGGTTGTGTTTGGGGAGAGGCTGGTGCAAGGACTTCGATCTCTTCAGGCAATTTTTCTTCGCCTTGCCTTGCTTTATCTTGCATTTCTTCTAAAGGGATATCCTTTAGTGCTACTGCCGGAAGCTCTTCATCTTCATCTTGCTTGAGGTCTTCTTCTTTTATAGAAGATTGTTTATCTTCGAAAAGAAAAGGCTCCTCGATCTTTTTAACCATTGGCTTAACAATCTGCTGCACTGTTATTGTTTCTTTCTTAATGCCTTCGGATATTTTACCCTTTCCCTTTACAGTGATGATCAGTACCACTGTAAACAGTATCACCGCCAGACTTATAGCAATATTTAATTTGGAGATTTTCTTATTTTCTTTAGTCATAGTCTATTCCTCTGACCAAGAGCTGATTACGTAATCCCCTGTGGTAGGATAGAAAGGAGGTGGATTTGTCATCAACCTTGGGTCGTATTGATAGTCTTTGCTATAGCCGCTGGCTTTAGTGTTGGTGCTGGGATTAAAAGTCCCTACAGGGCCTCGTTCATCTTGGATAATCCCCCCATACACAGTAAGCGTGCCTTTTGCCGGACCTTGCCAGTAGTTTTCAACTGTAAATGAGTTGCCCAGTGCCATTACGCTGGCATTGACCTCTACGTCGTCCGGAGCGCTTTGACTAATTATCACATCTCTTTCAGCTATTAGACCCAATGTATCTGTAGAGGTCGGGTCAATTCTGGGATCGCTATTATAGGTAACGTCATCAGAAATAACAATATTTCGGTTTGTACCCATGCTCAGTTGGCCGTTCAGGGCCCCTGAGACAGTAAGGTCTCCTCCGTTGACAAATAAGGCCCCGTTCGAAGGCAGATTCATGTTTTCATTTGTCCAGCCCTGGTGTGAATTTGTGACATTCATGCTGCCGTCATTGTTCAAGACGATCGTTGTCGGACCGGTAAGCATCATGCCTTCTTGGACAGCAGCAGTCCTTAGATCCAGGGCCTTGCTGGGGAATGGGGATTTGTCTGCGTCTAATTGAAGGCCTTCTTCGAATGTTGGGTTGTCGTATGGAGGATTAGAAGTGGCTGTGCTATTTATTGGCCAGCCACCATTCATGTATGTAATAAAATCATCTTCACTCCTGACAGGCCTGTTATAGTCAGGATCACTAAAAACAGGATCTCCAGATATATGAAAATGGCTATTGGTTTGCAATGGACCACCTAGATTGTCACCTGTTACAAACCAGACAGGTATTCTCCACCACCACCAACGGAAGTGTTCATCGTCAGTAAAATAGAGATATCTGGCAAATGTATCTGGCTGCGTCTCTACCCGAATACTTCTTTGAGTATCGCCCACAAAACCATCTGATGTGATTTCCCAAATGGAAGAAGATCCTATCCTTTGCCAGATTACGTTATAGTAACCTATAGGTGTTGCATTGCTGTCGTTCAATGTAGCAGTGTCTTCATCCGATGTATTTCCGCTGCGCATCTCTTCAATGGCATAGTCTATTCCAGCCTCGGCAATGTAGAATGCCTGAATAGAATTCCTATCCCGTTCAGCAATCCTCATTTCACTGATGCTGCGGGAGATGAATGCAGCTCCAAGCGCTGTCAGTACCGCAATCACTATGTACGCAGTTATCAGTGCTATGCCTTTTTTGTTCTTCATGGCCATTTTAGTTTCTCAATTTGACTTGAGAGATCAAGTCAGCGCTTAAGTTTCTTCCAAGCACAGTATTTTTTTGAGTCGTTAAAGTTATATAGACTATGTCTCCGCCTATCAAGGTAAACTGAACGCTTCCGATATTATTTGCCAAGGCAGTGGTCGAGCCTCCCTGGACTATTCTTTGCAGTTGCCCGCTATTGACTTCGTATTTTATGCGGTTTGTCTGGATTAGAAAGGGGTAGTCGTCACTCAGGTTTACAGAGCTGGCTTCGCGTATTTCCCGTGTCATTTTATCCATTGCCTTGCGTGCTTCCTGCTGTACTACTATTTGGATATCACCAGTATAGAAAGATGATCGCCCCATGCTCAATACGCTGTAAGTAGCTCCGAGGATGATCGAGAATATGGCGAGGGCAATCATTATTTCAATTAGGGTAAATGCTTTTCCGTTTTTCATTTTTATCGTTCTGTCAGAAGCGTAGAGAACTGAACGCTACGCGACCTGTTCTTTTCTGACCAATTGACCGTGACCAGGATTTCCAATGGGTTAGCGCCTGTGCCCGATGGGTATGTTACATTAATAGTTTCATTGTTGAGAGTATTGCAGCCACCGCCATTAGGAAGATCTGTCGCTGCCCATGTTGTCCAGTCTTCTGATGCGATATTAGAAGGGATATTATAGTCCCGGATTTCTTCCATTACGCATTGTGCGTGGTTTGCTGCAATGGTAAGGTTTCTTGCGCTCTCGTTCAACGCGAAACATCCAATATAGGCAGATATAAGCGCTACCAATCCCAGGATCAATATGCCTGCGCCTATCATAAGCTCGAGCAGAGTAAAACCAGAATTTTTCTTGCAGCCAGCTTTCATACCTCCTATAGTTTACTTTACCTGTCGCCCCATTGCAAGTTTTAAGTTCCAAAAATAGGTGTTTGTCCCTATTTTTGGAACTTAAGGATTTTGCTTGCAATTGGGTTTAGGCGCTGTTAAGATTTTATTAATTATGAAAAAGAGATATAGTTTGATAATAGTAATTTTTCTTGTTATTGGTTTTGTAGCCGTGAGATTTTTGCAGAGGGTGCCGCTTAATCTCGCAGATTATAATAAAGGCGTTTACGTGTCACGCGTAATCGACGGTGACACTGTAGAGCTTTCCAATGGCGAGAAGGTGCGTTATATAGGGATAGACACGCCTGAGGTGCGAAAGAGAAAAGGCGCTGGATGGATTTATGACCCGATGCCCTATGCAGAAGAGGCAAGGGATTTTAATCGCAAGCTTGTAGAGGGGAGAGAGGTTAAGCTGGAATTTGATGTCCAAAAGAGAGATAAATATAGACGTATCCTAGCATATGTCTATAAAGATGAGATTATGGTCAATCTGGAAATGGTCAGGCAGGGTTATGCAATGATATACACTTTTCCTCCGAACGTAAGACATACAGGAGATTTTTTAATTGCCCAAGAAGAGGCTAGAGAAAATAATAGAGGCCTGTGGGTCGAGATGGAAGAAAGGATTATATCGCCTTACGAGGCTGAGGATAATGTAGGTACTATCAGGATGGTGGAAGCAGGGGTAATAAGCACTTATTTGTCAGATAGAGTTTTAATATTGAACTGCCTGGGCAATTTTAAGGTTGTCATATTCAAGAATAATCTAGAGTATTTTCCAAAAATGGCTTCACGCTCCCCAGACACCTATTTCAAGCATAAAACCATAAGGGTATATGGCGTAATCGAAGAATACAAAGGTTCCTACGAAATAGTCCTTCATGACCGCTCCCAACTCGAGTTCCTCTAAGTTTACACTTTAACAATGTTAAAGTGTAAACTTAAGTGAAAAAAGGCTTGATTTCTAAGCCTTTCTAGGGTATAATTGTATTGAAAAGATTTATAAAAGTATTTAACAATTTTCGGGTTAAACCGAAAAGGCAAACTAATCGAAAGATTGGGACGCAAAGCCACAGGCCTAATCCATTAAGGGATGGCGGCTGGGTTGCCGAAAGAACGCGTACCTATTCTTTCGATTTTTTTATGCATATTTAAATGCAGATCGAAGGGATGGAAGTATGTGTTTGCCACGAGTGAAAATTAAGAAATTTTTGATAATTTTTGCAACGCTGATCTCTGTCCTGTCATCCCCCCTTCAAAATTCGTTTGCAGATTCAGTGGCCATAAAAGGTGCTATGAAGATCCATAGGATGGGTGGGTATGTCATTTTCATTAATTATCAGACGCGCGATAAATGGACTGATAGCCTGCTTTTTAAGGTCCATTGCAAGTTTGATAGAGGAGAGTTTACATTTGCCAGTAGTTCTTTAAATAACGTTGAAAAGGGTTGGCATAAGACACAGATAGCGATCTCAGACGTCATAAAAAAGAGATATGGTTCTTTACGCGAATATAAAATTGACCTTTATAAAAATGGCATACTTATTGACACAAAGAAAAATTATTAAGCCTTCCAAAAAATCTTGACTATTGCCTCACCTGACAGTATAATTCAAATGTATATATGCGTAGAGCGTTTTGTTGTTTAATATTGGTGATTCTTTTTCTTTCTTTTGCGTGCTCGACCCATGCAGCCACATCTGTTATTGAGACCCTTTCAAAGATACGTAGCTCCAAAGGGTATATTTTTAAGATAAACTATAAAACGAAAGACGACTGGACAGATGGGCTTGTGTTTAAGCTTTTCTGTAGCTTCAGTAAAGGTGCTGAGCTTTCCTTTGCAAGCTCTGGTCTCAATAATATCAAAAAAGGCTGGCATAAGACAGAGATACGTGTTCCAAGGGTCTACAGAGATAGATACGGATACATAAAAGATTATCGATTAGAGATGTACCACAAGGGCATGCTTGTTTCAATAAAGAGCTTATAAGTGAGGACATGAGTTACGTCAATTATAGATTGACGTAACTCATAAGTCCGAACTTACCCTTGACACCTTTGATGTCAAGGGTCTAATTCAGCCAAATTACTTACGAAAATCTTAGATTTTCGTAAGTAATGGCTTCATTATGAGGAGAAAAATGACACGGCGTAACAGACGGGCGAAGCTTAAGAAGAAGAGAAAAGGCAAGCGCCATGCGAGGAAGTAAGAAAAGAATAGGCGTTCTTACGGGCGGGGGCGATTGTCCTGGCCTTAATGCTGCTATAAGAGCGGTTGCCAAGACAGCTATCATTAATTATGGAGTCGAGGTTCTTGGCATAAGAGATGGCTACATCGGCCTCATAGAAGATAAATACACACCTTTATCCTACGAAGATGTCTCCGGCATATTGACTGAGGGCGGGACATTTCTTGGTTCTTCCAACAAAGCAAATCCTTTCAGATATCCGGCCACAAGTGGAAAATTAAAAGACGTCTCTGATGGTGTTTTAAGAAATGTAAAAGCGATGGGGCTTCGAGGCCTTGTGTGCATAGGCGGAGATGGTACGCTCAGCATAGCTTATAGATTGTATAAAAAAGGGGTTAAGCTGGTAGGGGTTCCAAAGACCATAGACAATGATTTAAGGATGACTGATTTTACGATTGGTTTTGATTCTGCTGTGGTGACAGCTACTGAAGCCATTGATAAGCTGCACACGACAGCCCAATCTCATCACAGGGTCATGGTGATAGAAGTAATGGGTAGATATGCTGGCTGGCTCGCGCTCTACGCAGGCGTGGCAGGAGGCGGGGATATAATTGTAATACCGGAGATCCCATATGATATTAAAAAAATCTGCAAGAAGGTTATAGGTAGGAATAAATGCGGGAAGAGGTTTAGTATTATCGTTGTGAGTGAAGGTGCTAGACCAAAGGGCGGCAGGATGATCGTGAAAAAGATTGTCAAAGATTCGACTGATCCGGTGCGTCTGGGAGGCATAGGAAGCAAGATCGCGAATGACATTGAGAGACTGACCGGCCTCGAAGCAAGAGTTACTGCGCTCGGGCATGTCCAGCGTGGAGGAGGGCCGTCACCGTTCGATAGGATGCTTGCCACCCGTTTTGGCACACTTGCATGCGATCTTGTAATGCGTGGCGAGTTTGGCAAGATGGTGGCGCTGAAAGGACGCGATGTCAAAGCAGTCAGCCTGAAGGATGCAACAGACTCGATTAGGAAAGTAAGCCCGAGAGACCCTATAATAAAGTCAGCTCTGTCAGTAGGCACTTCTTTTGGCGCTTAAGTTTACACTTTAACAATGTTAAAGTGTAAACTTAAGTAATAAAAAAGGAGAAATATGAGGAAGATATTTGTGCTTGATACGAATGTGTTGCTTCACGATTCATCAGCTTTAAAATCATTTGCCGATAACGAAGTCGTTCTGCCTATAGATGTCATTGAAGAGCTCGATATATTTAAGAAGGATAATGATGAGAAGGGTAGGAACGCGCGCACAGTCATAAGGAAGCTGGATGAGCTGAGGATGCGAGGTCGACTGGGCGAAGGAGTCACGCTTAAGAGTGGCGGTATACTTCGCATTGTCATGGATGGAGATATCAAGTTACCAGCAGGTTTTTTAAAAAAAGAAAAGGACAATAGAATATTGATGATCGCGTATGAACTGCAACGAAAAGGCAACAGAGTCATATTCGTCTCAAAGGATATCAATGCGAGGGTCAAGGCAGATGCGCTGGGCATAAAAGCCGTTGATTTCGAAAAACGAAAGGTCGATATAGATAAACTATATAGCGGATGGAAAGAGATCATAGTGGGAAGAAAGGACGTCGCTAGTTTCTATGAAAAGAAATATTTTGAGATAAGAGGCGAAGAGGTGTTGCCGAACCAGTTTATTTTATTAAAAGATTCATCAGAAGAAAAGCATACGGCGTTCGCAAGATACTCAATGAAGAAAAAAGGCCTGATGCCACTGAGATCTGACATAAACAATGTATGGGGGATAAAACCCAGAAACAAGGAGCAGGCAATGGCGTTTGAGCTCTTGATGGACGACAGCGTAACGCTTGTGACACTCGTAGGTCAGGCAGGCACAGGCAAGACGCTTCTTGCCTTGGCAGCAGGTTTAAAAAAGACGATAAACGATCACGCTTATAAAAGGATGCTGGTTTCGAGGCCTGTTATTCCAATGGGAAGAGACATAGGTTATCTCCCAGGCACAAAAGAAGAAAAGCTTATAAACTGGATGCATCCGATTTACGATAATCTGGAATACATACTTGGTGCGAGAAAGAGGAAAGAGAAGATCGAAGACCTGGTTGATACTGATTTATTGCAACTGGAGGCGCTTACATATATGAGAGGCAGAAGTATTCCTAATCAATTTATTATTATCGACGAAGCTCAAAATCTCACGCCTCATGAGATCAAGACAGTCATAAGTCGCGCAGGGAATCATACCAAAATGGTATTGACAGGCGACCCATATCAAATAGATAGCCCCTACCTTGATTCTTCGTCCAACGGCCTGAGCTATGCGGTAGAGAGATTGAAGGGCCGGGAGATGTTCGGTCACGTTCTCTTGGACAAAAATGAACGTTCTAATCTAGCCAGTCTAGCCGCAGAACTTCTCTAAGTTCACACTTCAACAATATTGAAGTGTGAACTTAAGGCTATAATATAGAAAAAATAGGAGGAGAGATGAAGGAGTTTATAAGAAAGACATACGGTGACATTGCCAAGAAGAAAAAGAAGAGTTGTTGTGGGCCGACTTGTTGCAGCGATAATAGTCCGAGTGTTTCAGAGAAGGTCGGTTATACAAAAGAAGAGTTAAGTTCTATTCCAGAAGGCTCGAATATGGGCCTTGGTTGCGGCAATCCTGTAGCATTACTTTCGCTAAAAGAGGGCGAGGCAGTGGTAGATCTGGGAGCTGGTGGAGGCATAGATGCGTTTTTGGCTGCGAAAAAGGTAGGCGACAAAGGTAGAGTCATTGGCATAGACATGACAGAGGAGATGCTCGAGAAGGCCAGGAAGAATGCAAAAGAAGTGGGTGCAAAAAATGTTGAATTCAAGCTTGGAGATATAGAAGCGATACCTTTAGAGAGCAACATTGCGGACTGCGTGATCAGCAATTGTGTTATAAATTTGGCAGACGACAAGCAGAAGGTTTTTAATGAGTCGTACAGGATTTTAAAAAAAGGCGGGCGACTCATGGTGTCTGATATGGTGCTTCTTGCTGATTTGCCAGACAAGATTTTAAAGTCGCCAGAGATGCAAGCAGGGTGCATTGCAAAGGCATTGAAGAAAGAAGATTATGTAGATAAGATTAAAAGAGCAAGATTTAAGGACATAAATATTATCAAAGAAGACCCTGTGTGCGTTTCTGATTACATTGGTTCGGACAAGGTAATCAGCGATCTTGCTAAGGATATGAGCGACGAAGAAATAAAGGCCATTGACAAGACAGTAGTGAGCATAAAAGTCTCAGCAGTAAAGTAAATATCCACTTAAGTTTACACTTTAACATTGTTAAAGTGTAAACTTAAGGATAGAAATAAGAGTGCTTAGTATAATTATACCTATATATAACGAAGAAAAGGTCCTGTCCGAAAATCCTTCCAATTTTCTAGAATTAGCCAGGCATGCTGAACTTATTTTTGTAGACGGCGCAAGTACTGACAAAAGCAGATCTATTGCAGCTCGATACGGACGTGTCATATCTGGTTCAAGAAGCAGGGCTGGCCAAATGAATCTTGGCGCGCGCGCGTCGCACGGCAATACCCTGCTTTTTCTGCATGCTGATGCAAGCATAGTCCTAAATACGGTCTCCTCCATTAAAAATATTATTGCAAAAGATAGAGTTATAGGTGGATGTCTAACTCAGCGCATAGAAAAAGACGGATTTATTTATAGGTTCCTCGAGGCCTTTGGGAACATACGTGCGAAGGTTACAAAGGTATTTTACGGTGACCAGGGCATATTTGTTACGAAAGAAGTATTTATTAAAACAGGCGGATTTCCAGAGGTCCTGCTGATGGAAGACGTATTGTTTGCAAAAAAGCTACGCAAAATAGGCAAAACAGTTGTCCTGTCGGATAAGATCTTTGTTTCTCCGAGGAGATGGGAGCAAAAAGGCGTAGTTAAGACTGTGCTTTTATATTCTTTGTTGAATATTTTGTTTTGGCTTGGAGTCCCTTTAAAGATTATAAAAAAGCTATACGGCGATTTGAGATGAGAACCTGTCTTGTAATTTTTGCCAAAGAGCCAGAAAAAGGAAGGGTAAAAACCAGGCTCTTGCCTGGATTGTCTGAATCTGAATGCGTAGATTTATACAAGGCGTTTTTAAAGGATATAGTCGATGTTGCTCGCCGTATCAGATGTGATACAAGGATCATTGCATACGAATCCAGTAAAAACCCCTCTTTTCTTAAAAAAATCGGAAGGGGTTTTAAATTTTATAAACAAAGAGGCCGAGATCTTGGCAAGAGGATGCATAATGCCTTTAAGTTTGTAAATGACAAGGAGCCCTGTGGAACAATGATCATTGGCAGTGATTCACCTGATTTACCACCTTGTTTTATTGAAGCAGGTTTTCGCAAGCTCAATAAAAGTGACATTATTTTAGGTCCGAGCCAGGACGGTGGTTATTATGCTATAGGGCTTAAAAATGTTTGTAGAGGTTTGTTTAAAGGTGTAAAATGGAGTTCGAGTCAGGTGTTACGGGTTACTATAAGGAATGCAAAGAAACTAGAGAAGAAAGTAGCATTACTTAAAGGGTGGTACGATATAGATGATGTAAAGACATTTGTGCGCCTGAAGAGAATTTTAAAGAAAGATAAAAATGTAGAGATAGCAAAATGGACAAGGGAATTTTTAAAAATATAATCAGACTTTTAATAGGCGTTTCAGTTATTTTGGCAATTTGGTGGATTGTAAAGTGTCAATGCATTACCTTAAAGGCCTTGACGCCGGCAGCCATAAGAGACTATATACAGGGTTTTGGCCGGTTTGCAGTTATCGTATATATAATCGCTTATGCTTTAAATACTATTTCTGTTGTTCCGCCGATAGCTGGTCTTTCTCTTACAGCAGGCCTTGTCTTTGGAAAGATATGGGGTGCGCTTTATCTTATGATAGGCGCTATGCTTGGCACATCATGCACGTTTCTTATATCGAGATTTTTTGGAAGACGCATAGCGGAAAAATTATTAAAGGGAAAGTTTAAGAATTTGGACGATTTATTAGAAAGGCGCGGATTCGCCACGGTTTTATTTTTCAGATTGGTCCCTATTGTGCCTTATGAGGCGCTTAATTATGCGGGAGGACTTTCTAAAATCAGGTTTAAGGATTATTTTTTCGCCACTCTTATAGGGTTGATACCAGGAGTCATAATAGCTGCTTTTTTTGGTGGCACGCTTGGCGAGGTGCAAGGCTTAAGGGATATTTTTTCGGGTAAGTTTTTGATAGCAGTCATTGCTTTGCTTATTATTATACTGATGCCTGTTATTTACCAGTATGCGAAGAGGGAAAAAGCTTAAGTTTACACTTTAACATTGTTGAAGTGTAAACTTAAGGATGGCAGGTGGTTGTGAAAAAGAATTTTAAGGCAGATATGCTTACGGTATGTGATAGGTTTTTGCGGAGAACACAACTCGAAACTCTGCAGGTTAACCTAGGCAATGTGTGTAATCAGCGTTGCGTGCATTGCCATGTGGGCGCAGGCCCTAAGGGCACAAAGATCATGTCCAGGAGAGTAATGGACGATGTGGTAAAATTTCTTTCAAAAAAGAAAGGATTTGTTTTAGATATAACGGGAGGCTGTCCTGAGCTTAATCCTGATTTTAGATATCTGATAGAAAAGGCAAAACCGTATGTCAGAAAGATCATGGTGAGAACGAATCTTACTATATTTTTCGAAAAGGACATGGAAGATTTGCCGGAGTTTTATAAAAAGAACCAGATCAAGCTGATCTGTTCTATGCCGTGCTATACAAAAGAGAATGTGGACAAGCAAAGAGGGGAAGGAGTTTTTGATAAAGCGGTCAGTGCATTGAGGTTGCTCAATAAAATAGGGTACGGAAAAGACAAGAGTCTAGAGCTGGATCTTGTCTATAATCCGGGCGGTGCGTTTCTACCCGGAAATCAGAAGGGACTTGAGAGGGATTATAAAAAGATTTTGAATGGACAATACGAGATTGTTTTCAATCGCCTGATCACCATCACAAATGCGCCTATAAATAGATTTAGGCAATATCTTGAAGCAAACGGAGATTTCGACAAATACATGGGCCTTTTGATGGAGAATTTCAATAGAGATGTCGCCGGGAATATAATGTGCAGGAATTTATTGAGCCTTGGCTGGGATGGTATAGTCTACGATTGTGATTTTAACCAGGCGCTTGGACTTTCGTTGAGGGATCAAGAGGGCAAGATAATGGAAATAGCAGATCTTGACACAAAGGACCTAGAGAACAAAGAGATTATATTTGAGAATCACTGTTACTGTTGCACAGCTGGTACAGGTTCGAGTTGCACCGGCGCCTTAAGTTAACACTTTAACAATGTTAAAGTGTTAACTTAAGCTTTTCAAGAGGTGGGCATGAGAGAGGAGGGCCGTATGCGCGTATTTGTGGTTGCTGGTAGTTCGCGGCGCGTTACAAATTGTCCGGCAGCTGACAGCAAGGCAAGTTTTTTTGCTAACAGAACAAAGGAGAAACTGCCAAAGGATTGGATTGTGGATGTTTTTAATATCGGCAATGATTTCGTGCTGCCGAAGATCCAGTCCTGTAACGCGTGTGTGAGTACGTCAATGGCACTTTGTGTGTGGCCGTGCAATTGTTATGAGCGCCACAGCTTCTTTGAGCCGGATCTTATGTGGGACGAGGATATATATGGCAGGATTTACGCGGCAGATGCAATTTTAGTTTGCGCGCCTATTAATTGGTATGGCCCTACAAGCTCTTTGAAGATAATGTTTGACCGCCTTGTGTGCGCTAATGGCGGCAACCCAAGAGCAGATCTTATTAATCATAAAGACGGTGCGCTTGCCGCAAAATTAGAGCACAGTCTGGAATGGAAAGATCTTTCCATTAATCATTTAGAAGGCCGCACCGCAGGTTTTTTTGTCTATGGCGACGAAGGCGGAGATGAATTTGACGAAGAAGGCCGCCCGCTTATCTTGAAACATAAGGAATATTTCAATCCAGAAGAAGAGGCAAAGATGGGGCGTCTCACGCATTTTTATGGACCAATTATATGGCAATGCAGGTACAGTGGCATCGAAGTCCCGGAACATCTAATTAAAGAAGTGGCGTTTGGCAGCGGTGGCAAATATAGCGATAATCAGATCAGGCATATAAAAGAAAACAAAGAAGTCCTGGACAGATTTGATAATTGGATAAATAATGTTAAGACGTTTGTAGAGAAAAAAGGCAAGGTGCCTTCTTCGAAATATCCGGTATCACTTAGAAAGCCAGACTCGGTAATGCATCCGTGGCTTCGCCAGTTTCAGCTTCTTGTAAGGACAGTCATTGGAAATCTCTGGGTGCACTCGATCGGATATTTTGTCTCACGCGTATACGCCAAGAAACTCCGTCTCTATAAAGATTAGCCCCTTCTAAGTTTACATTTTAACATTGTTGAAGTGTGAACTTAAGGGAATTATGGATATCTTTATGTTCATGCAAGTGCATATTCCACATTTGAATGTCTTGTTTCTTCTGGGCCTGGCTCTTTTCGGAGGCACCGTCGGAGGCCGTCTATTTCAAAAGCTGCGTATCCCGCAAGTAGTCGGATATATAATGATAGGCATAGTGATCGGACGGGCCGGGCTGAATATCGTCGATAAAAATACTATCGAGGCCTTGAGGCCTTTTAATTATTTCGCACTGGGATTGATAGGTTTTATGGTAGGAGGCGAGCTAAAAAAAGAAGTGTTTTTGAAATACGGAAAGCAGCTCGTGTATATTCTTCTCTGCGAGGGCATAACGCCGTTTTTATTGGTAACTCTGTCCGTGGGTATATTGGGCAGCGTGCTCTTTGGGCCGAGTCCGTTTATCTGGGCGCTCGCGCTGCTAATGGGTGCTATCGGCTCTGCGACAGATCCTGCCGCCACGACTTCTGTGCTGAAAGAATACAAAACAAAAGGTCCCTTGACTACCAATATACTGGGTATTGTTGCGTTAGACGATGGGCTCGCGCTGCTTTTGTTTACAATTTCTTCCACTGTCGCAGGCGCGCTCATTGGTCTCACAGGTAACAGAAGCTTAAGCGCGCTCATTCATCCTTTCTACGAGATAGGCGGGGCTATTGCAATAGGTATTTTATCAGGCCTTCTACTGAGCAAGATCTTAAAGAAGTACACGGAAAAGGAAAGGATTCTCGCGTTTTCCATAGGTATGGTGCTTTTGGTCACAGGATTATCTCTGGCTGCAAACGTGAGCATGCTTTTGACATTGATGACATTAGGGGTAGTGGTTGTCAACTTCACCCCACATAAAAGCAAGGATGCATTCAGCGCGGTCGAAGGATTTACGCCACCGATCTATGTCTTGTTTTTTGTCCTTGTCGGAGCGAAGTTGCAATTCAGTCACATGACTCCATTTATCCTGATACTCGTTTTTGTGTATCTTTTCTTTGGTATGTTCGGAAAGGCGATTGGAGGTTATGTCGGTGCCCGTTTATCCAAAGCTCCGAAAACAGTGGTAAAATATTTGCCTTTTTCTCTCTTCAGTCAGGCAGGTGTAGCGATAGGATTGTCTATTTTGGCAGCGCATCATTTCCCGGCCAATATAGGGAATACTCTGGTGATTATAATCACTACTACAACTTTCGTCACTCAGCTTATAGGTCCGCCTTTCACTAAGTTTTCGATAATAAAGGCAAAGGAGGCCGGCCTCAATATAACAGAAGAAGAGATCATCGAAAATACAAAGGCAAAAGAGGCCATGGACTTGAAACCACCTTTGATATACGAGAATATGAGATTGAACGATATACTTAAGATATTTAGCGAGAATGACAATCTATATTATCCCGTTATAGATAAGCAGAATAAGCTCTTGGGTATTATAACGGTCGAGGGAATCAGGCAAACATTCCTGGAGACAGACATAAGTGGCCTGATCCTTGCCAATGACTTGATGGAGCCTGTGAGTGCGAAGATAAACGGCGAGGCTTCAATAAGTGATGTAAGGAAGACATTGAATCGCCATGGCATAGAATACCTTCCTGTGGTGGGCAAGGACAATAAGATCCAAGGTTTCATAGAGAGTAAAAAGCTCAATAAGTTTATTTCTACAAAGATCATCGAACTCCAGAGGCAGGCTGACGAGCTCGAAGCATAGAAAATCACAGGAAACCAGTACGGGATTTTTATTGACAAAATCGCATCAATAGGGTAGACTATAGTAGAAATAGGACGAAGGAAGTGTGCAATTTGATGGTTAAATATCTTAAGGCGTAAGTTTCAAGATGTTTGAACTTACGCCTTTTTTTTATAAATACAAGGAGGATCGCGTGGTGCAGATGTTAAGGCTTTTGTTATGTATTTTTGTTTTTTGCGCAGGGATGCATGCTGGAAATGTGAAAGGAGAAGATGTGGCTATTGGAAAAGGCAACCAGGTGAGCTTTGATTATACTCTTACAGTAGACGGAGAAGTAGTGGATAGCTCGGATGGACGCGATCCATTTACATATACTCATGGAGAAGGGCAGATTGTTCCAGGTCTTGAGCGGAACCTAGAAGGATTACATGTTGGAGACGAAAAGAATGTTGTAGTGTCTCCAGAAGAAGGCTACGGTATAACAGACCCCAATGCCCTTAAAGAGGTGCCTCGCGCAACTCTACCGGCGGATGTAGACCTAAAACCCGGGATGATCTTACAGGCCCAAAACCCTGATGGAAATGTTTTTACTGTGAGGGTTGCGGAGGTCAAAGAAGACACTGCCACAATGGATTTTAACCATCCACTTGCAGGTAAGACGCTTAATTTTCAAGTTAAGATTGTATCTATAAATTAATATAGATAGCAGTAAAAGAAATTGAAGGAAAGGA
>CAYULJ010000013.1:0-20722 GCA_964445715.1 uncultured Planctomycetia bacterium | reverse complement strand
TGATAGGCTGGAGGTGTAAGGCCAGTAATGGCTTCAGCTGACCAGTACTAATCTGTCGAACGGCTTGACCACTTATTAATTTATTAGTCTAATGAGTATTACTGACGAATTTCCGGAGTGACGTTGCTGGAGGGGATACACCCGTTCCCATTCCGAATACGGTAGTTAAGCCCTCCAAGGCCGATGGTACTACACTGGCAACGGTGGGGGAGAGTAGGTAGTTGCTCCGGTTATATATCAAGGGCGTACGTTTTAAGCGTACGCCCTTTTTTTGCTTTAAGTTTACACTTTAACATTGTTAAAGTGTAAACTTAAAGCAAGTTGTACCTGGCTCAAGAAGAACGAGTTAAAGTGTGAACTTAAGTACTGCGGTGTTTGCGAAAAGCGAGGTGACAAAGAGAGGTGTTCATGATAATATTATAGAAGCACATGAAAAGCATAGTGACGCCTCTCCGCCTCATTTTTTTCTGTCTTTTTATATTTACCTGTTTTTTGCTCTCACTAGTTCAATTAGAAAACTACGATATCTGGTGGCACCTCAAGACCGGGCAGTGGATAACATTTAATCTATCAGCCCCGCGTACACAGCTTTTTTCTTTTGCCTCCGGAGATATTTCCTGGGTTTCTCACAGTTGGTTTTTTCAAGTATTAGTTTTTCTTATATATAAGTTTTTAGGGGGAGTAGATTCTTTAATTCTCTTCAGGGCCGTCCTGGTCGCTTTGATATTTTGGGTCACGCTAAAAGGTTTTCTAAGTAAAGTTTATCTTCCTGTTTTTCTGCTGACTAGCTGGCTATTTTCCGGATTATTTTTAGCAAGGATACCTATCCGGCCGGAATTAGTAAGCGCGTTTTTTCTGGCACTATATCTCTACATCTTGTTTAATAGAAAAAATCTCTGGACGCTTGTTTTTATCCAGCTTTTCTGGGTCAATATGCACGGCTATTCCATACTCGGACCTATTTTATTGTCTCTATTTGTCCTGTCAGAATTTGCTAAGCGTAAAATAAAATTGCCATTCGAATGGAATAAAGTCAGGTATCTCAATAATAATGCAGCTTGCAATAAAAGCCTGCTTGTTTTATCCATCCTCGTTCTTTTATCTTTAGCCAGCCCTTATGGCCTCGATAATCTAAAGTATCCTTTCTTCGCGCTCAAGAGTTTTTTGCATGCCACAGACAATTTTTACCATGTTAGCGAACTCTCCTCGTCGCGAATATCCGATATTTTATTTACTCAAAAGGATCTATTATTGACAGGAATGCTTTTTCTATTCATGATTTCTCTGTTATCGAACATGCGGACGATAAATCTATTCAACATATTTGTCTATTTTATGTTTTTTATAATGTATTGCGCAGCCGAAAGGCATAAGGGATTTTTTGCAGTGGCTTCATGCTTTTGTATATTGGACAATTTCAGGACGAGCAACTTGCATTATTTAAAGAGCTGCTTTAAATTTAATTATGTGACTGTTTTATCGATAACTTTAAGCGTCCTGCTAGGTTTTTATATTATATATTGTCAATTTTCCAAGGTTCTAGAATTGCGCAGGCCATATGTCTATAGTGAGGATTTTTCCGCTAAAGATCGCATGTTTGGGATGAATCACAGTAAGTACCCTAAGAAAGCCATTGATTTTATAATCAGAAATAATATAAGAGGGCCGATATTTAATGGTTTTAATATCGGAGGTTACTTGATCTGGAGACTTTATCCTGAGCACAAAGTTTTTATAGACGGCCGGACAGAGGTGCATGGCAAGAGATCCATGGATGAATTCGCGCTCTCTCTTATTGATTTTGAAATATGGGAAAAACTGGATGAAAAACACAGATTTAATACAGTGATTTTAGATTACAGCGCCTCGGATGCTTATTACCATCTTATTGAAAATTTATACGAAAGCGAGAAATGGAAATTAGTTTACTTAGGAGATGTCACGCTAATTTTTGTCAAGGCTGCTTCGGCAAATAAAGATATAGTTTTATCGCACAATATATTATTTGAAAACGTGCAGAAGGACGATAAGAAGAACGAGTACCCTGTCATATGCAGAAAGGTGTCATCATATCCTGCCTATTTTTTAAACAGGGCCAGGTTTTTTATAAAGGCTGTGGACATGTCCGAATTAGCTTTAAAGGATTTAGAAAAGGCAGGATCGATGGATCCGGAGTGTTACGAAGTCTATCAATTATCAGGATACGTATATTTTAAAATGAAGAGATTCGAAAAAGCATGGGATGCCTTTATGAAATCCTTACAAATTGATCCTAATATAGCAGAGCCTTATCTTAACTTAGGCTCAGTAGCCGCAGAAATGGGCCTATACAAAAAGGCGCGTCTATTATATAAACATGCCCTTTCCCTGGACAAGAATAACAAATTCGCCATATCCAATCTACAGAAGCTACCTTATTAAGTTCACACTTTAACAATGTTAAAGTGTGAACTTAAATAATGCGTGGATTTCCTGCTTTACTCCTCATTCTTTTTATGCTACAATAAAAATCTGCTAATTCCATCCAACCTATAAACAACATATTAGGAGGTATGCTTTGGCTGGTCACACTATTAAAGATATAAGAAATATAGCACTTATATCCCACGCAGGGAGCGGAAAGACTACTCTGGCAGAGGCTATTTTGCACAATGCTGGGGTGACAGGCCGTTTTGGAAAGGTCGAAGATGGTACTACTGTCAGTGATTACAGCGAAGACGAAAAGGAGCGAAAGGTCTCTATTAATTCCAGCGTTTTGAGTTTTGATTATAAGGGTAAGCATATAAATATAATCGATACACCCGGTTATGCAGATTTTATAGGAGAGGCGATAGCTTGTCTGACAGCAGTTGATAGCGCTATACTTTTAGTCGATGCTGTCGAAGGCGTAGAGGTAGGCACTGAAAGAGTATGGGGCATGGCCAGCGAACACAACCTCAGCCGTTTTATATTTATCAATAAAATGAACAAGGAAAACATAGATTTCGACAAGACTCTTAAGGACATAAAGGAAAGGCTGGGCAAGGGGTGTGTTTTGGTGACAATGCCTATCGGACGGGGTGCAAATTTTAAAGGCGCTATAAACCTTATGGATAAGGCCGGTATTGACGGACTTAGCGGGCCTGAAAAAGAAGAGGCGGCTAAACTTAGAGAGGCATTAGTAGAGGTTATCGCAGAGAACAATGACGAGCTGTTAGAAAAATATCTAGGCGGTACTGAACTTACGCCAGATGAGATTAAAAGTGGTTTCAAGAAAGGCATTGCAGCTGGCGAGATATTTCCTGTTTTTTGCGGTGCTTCAGTGGTCGATATTGGCGTAAAGGAAATACTTTCTGCCATAATAGATATGCTTCCTTCTCCTGATGAAAGGCCTGCAAAGGTAGTTAAGGATGCAAAGACCAACGAAGACAAGGAGCTAAAGCCAGATCCGAATGCGCCGTTTGCAGCAAGTGTATTCAAATCTATTTCTGACCCCTATGTTGGCCAACTGACTATTTTTAGGATCTTCTCAGGTTCGCTTAAATCAGACACAAATTTTTACAATGCGACAAAGCAGGCCAAGGAAAGAATGGGCTCTTTATTGAATCTTTCCGGCAAAGAGCAAAAGTCCATTGCGGACGCAATAGCAGGCGATATAGTCGCTGTTGCAAAATTGAAAAATACAACAACAGGCGATTCTCTTTGTACGGATAAGCAACTGGTATTATTTCCAAAAGTAAATTTTCCTGAACCAGCCATATCCTTTTCGGTTAAACCCAAAACGCGCTCGGATGAAGATAAGATCTCATCAGCGCTTCATAAGCTCATGGCTGAGGATAATACCTTTATGATAAAAAGAGACGAGCAGACAAAAGAACTCATTGTCTCAGGCATGGGTGATCTGCATCTGGATATTATGATCAACCGCCTTAAAAAAAGGTTTCATGTCGAGGTCGACATAGGCACGCCGAAAGTGGCTTATAAAGAGACGCTTAAAAAATCAGCAAAGGTCCAGAATAAACACAAGAGGCAGACCGGTGGGCATGGCCAGTATGGCGATGTGTGGATAGAGGTAGAGCCAATGGAGAGAGGGAAAGGTTTTGAGTTTGTCGATAAGATCGTAGGCGGCGCAATACCTAGGAACTATATACCGGCTGTGGAAAAAGGCGTGCTTGAAGCTATGTCGCGCGGTGTTATTGCAGGCTATCCAGTGGTTGACATAAGGGTTACATTGTATGATGGCTCTTATCATGACGTTGATTCTTCTGATATGGCTTTTAAGATAGCAGGTTCTGGTGCACTCAAGAAAGCAGCCACGCAGGCCGGCCCAGTTTTGTTAGAGCCGATCATGGATGTGGATGTCATAGTGCCGGACGAATTCATGGGTGACATTACAGGCAATTTGAGCTCCAGGCGTGGCAAGATCGCAGGTATGGATGTGCAGGGCAAGAGTCAGGTTGTAAAAGCAAAGGCGCCTCTTTCTGAGATGTTCAAATATGCGTCTGAGCTTAAATCCATGACGGGCGGCAGAGGTTCTTATACAATGAGGTTTTCTCATTACGAAGAAGTGCCTCATAAAACAGCGCAGGGGATCATCGCAAAATACGAAGCACAAAAGAAGGAAGAACAAGAGAAATAACTTTTAAGTTTACACTTTAACAATGTTAAAGTGTAAACTTAAGCAACTTTTTGTAATTTTCAATAAATCAGGGAGGCGAAATGTCAGGTCATTCTAAATGGGCTAGTATTAAACATAAAAAAGCAGCGACTGATTCAAAACGTGGCAAGATATTTACAAAGATTATAAAGGAAATGACAGTTGCTGCCCGTCATGGCGGTGGCGATACAGATAAAAATCCGCGCTTAAGGACAGCTATAGACAGGGCTAAGCAGGCGAATATGCCTGCGGATAACATTGATCGCGCTGTAAAAAAAGGCACTGGAGAGCTCGAGGGTGTATCCTACGAAGAGTTTACCATGGAAGGTTATGGCCCTAAAGGCGTTGCAATATTGGTAGATGTTGTGACCGATAATAAAAATCGCACAGCATCCGATATCAGAAGTATCTTTACTAAAAAAAATGGCAATGTTGCGGGGGCGGGTTCAGTAGGTTGGATGTTTGAGAAAAAAGGTTATATAGAAGTCGATAAAAAATCTATTTCTGAAGACAATATCATGTCTATTGTCCTTGACGCTGGTGCGCAGGATATGGAGACAGAGGAAGATGTCTATTCAGTGACAACTGACCCTAAGGATTTCGAAGCAGTTAAAAAGGCCCTTAATGACAGTGGTGTCAAGCTAAAGAGCGCAGAGATTACAATGATACCGAAAAGCACTATAAAATTGACAGGGGATGATGCAAAGCAGATACTTGCTCTTGTTGAGGCGCTTGAAGATTCAGACGATGTGCAGAACGTGTATGCGAATTTTGACATACCGGATGACATGGTAGGATAATGCGAATTCTTGGCATAGACCCAGGATTGGGAATTACAGGATACGGGGTTATTGAGCTCTCGGACAAAAATCCAAAGGTAATCGAAGCAGGGATTATACGCTCTGACAGCAAATCCAAGATAGAAAAACGTCTCGCTGAACTGCATAGAAAAGTCCAGAGCCTCGTAAGAGAGCTAAAGCCGCATGTAGCAGTATTGGAAGAACTGTATTCTCATTATAAGCACCCGAGGACATCTATTTTAATGGGTCATGCGCGCGGCGTGATATCTCTTGCAATAGAAGAAGAAGATGTGAGTTTGGTAAATTACCCAAGCACGAAGGTTAAAAAGGCGATCACTGGCAGGGGGCATGCATCAAAAGAACAGATTCAAAGGACCGTTACGAGCTTATTGCAACTTAGAAGCATCCCAGAGCCAGTAGATATAACCGATGCCTTGGCCCTTGCCTTAACGCACGCAAATGTGTGCATGCGCGACAAGAACATAAAAGCTTAAGTTCACATTTCAACAATGTTAAAGTGTGAACTTAAGTAAGATCATGATTAATAAAATATTCGGAAAACTTGTAGACAAGCGCGAGGATTTGGTGATCCTTGATGTAAACGGGATTTCTTATGAGATATTGATACCTGGCGCTATAATGAATTCTATAGATGCAAAGATACAGACAGATGGTATGCTTTCCCTGGTCATTTATCACTATTTCCAGGTAGAACCATCCAGAAGTTTCCCGTTTCTTATAGGTTTTGTAAACGAGATAGAGAGGGAATTTTTTGCAAAATTTATAACAGTTTCAGGTATTGGTCCAAAGGCTGCTGTAAGGGCCATGAAGATGCCAATGTCGACCATTGCCCAGGCCATTGACATAGGAGATACAGCTCTCTTGAAGTCTCTCCCTGGTATTGGAGAGCAGAGGGCAAGGGAGATCGTGGCGAAGCTCCAGGGCAAGGTCGGTAAATTTGCATTAATGCAAGATGGCGTTACGGCCAAATCTCGCGCCGCAAGTAAAGAGAAGGAAGGCATACAGGAAGAAGCATTGGATGTTTTGTTGCAGCTCCAATATAAAAAATTCGAGGCAAAAAATATGGTCCAGCAGGCCTTGACTCGTAATCCAGGCATAAAAACAGCAGAGGAACTGCTAAACGAAGTCTATAAGCAAAAGACAAAAGGTTGAATTTATGAAGAAGAAAGAGAAAGAGGTAAATGATGATCGCGAACGGCTTATAACAAGGCAGGAGACAGAGGAAGAGGCTGTATTCAATATCTCGCTCCGGCCTGAAAAACTCGAAAATTTCGTAGGTCAGAAACACACTCTTGAAAATCTCCAGATCGGTATCAAGGCAGCGAAGAAACGAAAGGAAAATCTCGAGCACATCCTTTTATCTGGCCCGCCTGGGTTAGGGAAGACCACCCTTGCCCATATAATCGCCCACGAGATGAATTCAAAGATCACTGCTACTTCAGGCCCTGCAATAGAAAGGGCAGGAGACCTTATAGGTATACTTACGAGTCTCGGCGATGGCGACATACTTTTTATCGATGAGATCCACAGGCTCTCCAAGGTTGTGGAGGAATTCATATACCCTGCGATGGAGAATTTTCAAATAGATTTTTTGATAGATAAAGGCCCCTATGCCAAGACAATAAAATTCAATCTTAAGAGATTTACACTTGTAGGCGCGACGACTCGCGCAGGCCTCTTAAGTGCACCTTTGAGGGGCAGGTTCGGGATGTTTTTTCACTTGGATTTTTACGAAGTCGAGGACTTGATTAAGATATTAGAACGCTCTGCAAAACTTTTAGAAGTGGCGCTGGATAGAGAAGCTGCTTATGAGATTGCCAGGCGTTCGCGTGGCACACCAAGAGTTGCCAACAGGCTGTTGCGAAGAGTGAGGGATTACAGTGATGTCAAGGGCGGAGGCAATGTCGACAAGAAGACAGCCATTGATGCCCTAAAGTCGCATCGCATAGACGAGGCAGGGCTCGATGACATTGATAGAAAGGTTGTTAAGACGATAATCGATTTTTATGCCGGCGGGCCAGTTGGCATAGAATCTCTTGCTGCGACTTTAAATGAGGAGAGTGATACAATAGTAGACGTGGTTGAACCGTTTCTATTAAAGATAGGTTTTATAAAACGTACATCTCGGGGAAGGGAAGTCACTAAGCTGGCGTATGAACATCTTCAAATATCTTACAAGAAAGAATCACAGAAAGAATTTTTCAAATAATGAAATTGTTGTTGCATATCTGTTGCGGGCCTTGCGCAATATATCCAATAAAAACACTGGCAGGCGCTAAGTTTGAAAAAGTAACAGGGTTTTACTATAACCCGAATATTCACCCGCCGAGTGAATATAAAAAGAGAAGAGATGCGTTGCGCGAGGCTGAGAAAAAACTTGGATTAGAGATAATATACCCTTCATATGACATGGAGGAATATTTTATAAAGATATCCGGCAAAGAAGAATCGCCTTCGAGGTGCAGGCTTTGCTGGCAGTTGCGACTTTCGAAAGCAGCTAGTTTTGCCAAAGACAATGGTTTTGATGTTGTGACTACTACGCTTTTGATAAGTCCATACCAAGACCATGATAGCGTGAAGGAGATCGGCGAGAAGGCAGCTCGCGAGAATGGCGTGGATTTTTATTATGAAGATTTTCGTAAAGGATTCAAGGAATCACAGGAAGATGCCAAGAGAGAGGAGCTATACAGGCAGAAATATTGCGGTTGCGTATTTTCTGAATTAGAGCGCGTAAAATTATAAATAAAATGTTCGAGATCAATAGTCTTGGGAAATTTTTGGTTTTGATTGGGGTGATTTTAATGGTTCTAGGGTTGTTATTCACATTTGCAGGCAAGGTGCCATGGATAGGAAAACTCCCTGGAGATATTTATATAAAAAAAGGAAATTTTCAATTTTACTTTCCTCTCGCAACCTCTATTCTCTTAAGCGTCATCCTTTCCTTGATCTTTATCTTCATAGGCCGGGGCCGATGATCACAAAGATCTTTACTTCCATTCTTGTCGCGTTGACATTACTGTTGCAACCATGCGTTAGCTACGGCATGGGAGACTCGCCTCCACATAAATATGTGCCTTTGAGAATATTGGTAATGGATGATGCGTCAGAGGTCAAAGTTCGTATAAAAGGGGCGTTTGCTATTTTGGATTTTGAAACAAATAGTATTTTAAGGGAAAAAGAGAGATCAGATAGGTTTACGATCTATCCGGATGACATAACCTCAGAAGGCATAAGAATCATCCCTAAGAAAAAGAAATATATATATGTGAACAATCGGCAATTTCGCGGCGAGATCGATATAGTAAAAAAAGAGAACGCGAAACTTTTTGTGGTCAACCATATCGATTTAGAGGAATATCTATACGGGGTATTGCGTCACGAGGTTTCACATCGCTGGCCAATGGAGATTTTAAAGGCTCAGGCAGTGGCGGCAAGGACTTATGCGTTTTACCAAAAATTAACGAGCAAGAATAAATATTACGATATGACGTCAAATGTCTACTCTCAGGTATACGGCGGCAAGACGTCAGAGACTTTGCGTACGCGACGTGCCGTGAATCTGACAATGGGACAGGTTTTGACATACGAGAGCAAGGTTTTTCCAAGCTATTATCATGCTACTTGTGGAGGCCGTACATCAGATTCCAAAAGCATATGGAATATAGACGCGCCTGTTTTAAGCGGCCGCTCATGCAATTTTTGCAAAAAATCTCCGCATTTTGAATGGAAGAGGGAATTGCGCAAGGATTTTATACAGGAAAAACTTCGAAAAGCAGGACATGCGATAGATCTCTCTCTCATCGAGATTGTAAAAAGGGATGAGGCAGGCAGGATTTTGGAGCTGATCGTAAGAGGCAAGGATCGCGATGTTAAACTGGGCGGAAATGAATTCAGGTTGATAGTCGGGTCGAATTTAATAAGGAGCGCTAATTTTGAGACAGAGGACAAGGGTTGGTTTTTTGTATTTACAGGTAAAGGCTGGGGGCATGGGATCGGCATGTGCCAGTGGGGTGCATATTACATGTCGAAGAAGGACTGGAAGGCTGAGGAAATACTCGAATACTACTATCCCAGTGCAACCATAACCAGACTGGAATAACTTAAGTTTACACTTTAACAATGTTAAAGTGTAAACTTAAGCGGGTGAGAAGTGGCTATGAATAAATTGAGTGATTTTGATTACAATCTACCAAAGGAATTAATCGCGCAGTATCCCAGCGAGAAGCGGGATGAGTCCAGGCTTTTGGTATTACATAGAGACACAGAAAAGATAGAGCACAGGATTTTCAAAGATATTGTGGGATATTTTCAAAAAGACGACATACTTGTTTTGAATAACACTAAGGTAGTGCCGGCAAGGTTGTTTGGAAAGAAAGAAACCGGCGGAAAGGTCGAGGCATTGGTTTTGCGCGGCCAGACAGGCGAATATGAAGCATTACTGAATCCTTCAAGAGGGTGTAGGATTGGTAGTAAATTGTTTTTTGCCGACGGAAAACTAAACGCCGAAGTCAGCAGGATAAAAAATGGCAGGAGATTTTTAAAATTTGAATGTAATGGAAATTTTGAAAATCTTCTTGAGGAGTTAGGCGAAATGCCCTTACCGCCCTATATAAAACGCGAAGCAGAATCACTTGATATAAAAAGATATCAAACAGTATACGCATCTAAAAAAGGTGCGGTAGCTGCTCCTACAGCCGGCCTGCATTTTACCAAAGAGATTTTGGACAGGATTTCGAATAAAGGCGCTGATGTTGAATATGTAACGCTTCATGTAGGCTATGGGACATTTAGACCCGTAAAATGCGATGACATAACAAAGCACAAGATGGATAAAGAGTATTTTGAGATAAATAATGACGTTGCTAAAAAATTGAAACAGAAAGGCAAGCGCATAATAGCTTGCGGCACAACAACCTGCAGGGCATTGGAGACGTTAGCGCAGAAAAATACAAATAGCGGATGGGCGGATATATTCATACATCCACCTTATAAATTTAAAATAGTAGATGCGCTTTTGACTAATTTTCACTTACCCAAGACAACTCTTTTTATGCTCGTAAGCGCATTTTGCGGAAAAGAGAGCCTTTTTAGTGCCTACAAAGAGGCAATAGATAAGAAGTACAGATTTTATTCATACGGCGATGCAATGCTGATCTTGTGAACTTAAGGAGAGAGATATAGAAGATGTTTAGAATAGAGCATAAAGACAAAGATACTGCTGCAAGGGTTGGGCTTTTGGAGACATTGCATGGCAAGATAGAGACTCCTGAGTTTATGCCTGTCGGCACACAGGCTACTGTAAAGGCGCTATCCAACGAAGAATTAAAATATTGCGGTGCTCAGATTATTTTAGGTAACACATATCACCTCTATTTAAGGCCTGGTATGGAGATCATTAAAAACGCAGGTGGGTTACACAAGTTCATGTCATGGGGCGGTCCGATATTGACTGACTCGGGAGGTTTTCAGATTTTTAGCCTCGCTACACTGATGAAAACAAAAAAAGAAGGCGTGGAATTTCGATCTCATGTGGATGGATCAAAGCATTTTTTGACGCCAGAGGATGTTGTGCGGTTACAAGGAGAGCTAGGCAGTGACATCATAATGCCGCTTGACGAATGCCTGCATTATCCATGCCCAAAAGATAAAGTCGAGCGTTCGATCGAGCTTACGAGAGACTGGGCGCAACGGTCTAAAGGAGCTCTAAAGTCAAAGCGTCTGCTGTTTGGTATCGTACAGGGCAGCACCTATAAGGATTTGCGCAAAAAATCCGCAGAAGAGTTAGTAAAAATAGGATTTGACGGATATGCGATAGGAGGACTTAGCGTAGGAGAACCAGCGGATTTGATGTATGAGATGATGGAAAGTGCAGTTAAATATCTGCCCTATGATAAGCCGCGTTACACAATGGGAGTCGGCATGCCACAGGATTTTTTTAGGGCGATAGAGATGGGCATTGATTTATTTGATTGCGTCGTGCCCACTAGAAACGGCAGGAATGGAGCAGCGTATACAAACGAGGGGCGGCTTATTATAAGGAACGGGGAATATTCGAGGGACTTGCGTCCCCTGAGCGAAAGTTGCACCTGCATGGTCTGTAAAAGCTATTCGCGTTCATATATCAGGCATCTCTTTAACACCGAAGAAATCCTTGGTCTGCGACTTACATCTTTACATAATGTGTATTTTTATGTAAACTTATTAGGAAGGATACGTCAGGCAATCAGGGAAGACAGATTCGTTGAATTTAAAAAAGAATTTTTAACAAACAAGATTTGGTAGAAAGGAGTTAATCATGAATGCAAATCCGCAACAGGCAAATGCAATAGTAAGTCTATTGCCGATCATATTTATATTCGGCATATTTTATTTTCTGCTTATCAGGCCGCAGCATAAAAAGCAGAAAGAACACGAGAACATGGTCTCTGGCTTGAAGAAGAACGATGAGGTCGTTACAAACGGCGGTGTCCACGGAACCGTGGTAAATGTAAAAGACACCACATTGACATTAAGAGTGGACGACAATGTCAAGATAGAGATCAACAAAGCCGCAGTCGCATATTTGAAAAAGAGCAGATAATCCTTTCATAAATAAGGGGGCATTAGAATGGCGAAGAATCTACAATGGCGAGTTTTAGTGGCGCTTGGTGTATTGGTTTTTGCTTTATTGGGCATGTTGCCTTTAAAGGAAAAGATAGGCCTGGGGCTTGATTTACAGGGAGGCATGCACCTTATTCTTAAAGTGGATACCTCAAAGATCCCTGAGGAGGCGCGCGAGGATGCACCAAACAGGGCATTGGAAATAATTCGGAACAGGATAGACCAATTTGGCGTAAGAGAACCTTTGATACAAAGACAGGGTAAGGATTCTATAGTAGTGCAGCTACCGGGTGTCACTGATAGAGATAGGGCCATAGAGCTTATTGGGAGGACTGCCCAGCTCGAATTTAAACTTGTAGAGGGTGACGAGGAGTTGAATGAGAGGGCTAGAGCAGGAGAGGTCCTGGAGGGTTATAACCTTAAGAAGGCCGGCAAGGAAACATTGCTTGTGAACGAAGAGGTGGCTTTGACAGGAGATACGCTTGTCAATGCAGAGGTCAAATTTGACCAGTCGAGATTCAACGAGCCTTACATCGCCCTTGAATTTAATTCAAAAGGCGCAGCAATATTTTCTGAAGTCACTGAGCAGAATGTCGGGAGGCGCCTGGCCATTGTCCTGGATGGCAATGTACATTCAGCACCTCGCATAAATGAAAAGATCCCGTCCGGTAGGGCGAGCATCACAGGAAGGTTTACAGTTGACGAAGCGGGTGATATAGCCATAGTTCTTCGAGCCGGCGCGCTTCCAGCCCCAATTTATATAGAGGAAGAACGTACAGTGGGCGCGCTCCTGGGAAAAGATTCCATAGAAAGCGGCATAAGGGCGTTTACCATAGGTGTGGTGTTGATACTTGGCTTCATGTTGATCTATTATTTTTTCTCAGGCATAGTCGCCACCGTCGCCATGTTATTGAACTTTATAATAGTGTTGGGCGCATTGGGATGGTTGCATACGACCTTGACGCTGCCGGGCATAGCAGGCATTATCCTTGTTATCGGCATGGCAGTGGATGCAAATGTCTTGATATACGAACGCATACGAGAAGAACTCTCGACGGGAAAACATATTCGCAGCGCTATAGCAGCCGGTTACAACAAGGCTTTTACCGCGATACTTGATTCAAACATTACCACGCTTATTGCTGCCGCGCTCCTGTTTAAATTTGGAACAGGCCCGATCAGAGGTTTTGGAGTCACGCTTTCAATAGGTATATTGGCGAGTATGTTCACGGCTATATTTGTGACTCGGATCATCTTTGACATTGTCACGTCCAACAAGAAATTCGAAAAACTGCCGATGCTGCAATTTTTCAAAAAGAGTAAGATCAATTTCATCGGAAAGCGGTGGATTGCTTTTGCGCTTTCAGCGATCGTGATTATTGGAGGGATGAGTATTTTCTTTAAAAAGGGCGAGAAGGCATACGGTATAGATTTTACCGGAGGCCAGATGCAGGAATATTCTTTTTCCGAGCCTGTTGAGATCGAAGATGTCAGAAGTTCGCTTTTGGATATAGGTATAACGGATGTGACTATTCAGAGTATCGGCGGCGACAGGAACCAGGTATTGATAAAAACTTCCGGAGACACCGCCTCAGAGATAAGCGCAAAATTTAGGAAGAGTTTTAGCAATAATCCTTCAGAGATATTGCGTATAGAAAAGGTGGGGCCTTCTATCGGAAGGCATTTGCGCAAGAGCGCGAGACTCGCTGTGTTGTGGAGCCTTATAGGGATTTTATTGTACGTGGCTTTAAGATTCAAAAAAGTTGGATTCGCAGTAGCAGGCGTGGCTGCATTGTTCCATGATGTATTTGTCACCATGGGCTTTCTTGCATTGACTGGGAGGGAGCTCAACCTTACCATAGTGGCTGCGCTTTTGACCATCGCAGGCTATTCCATAAACGATACTATCGTCATATACGACAGGATCAGGGAGAATATGAAGCTCTACCGCAAGGCCACGATGAAAGAGATAATAAATATGAGCGTAAATCAGACGCTATCAAGAACGGTCCTTACGACGCTGACGACGCTTCTCGCGGTCTGCTCCATATTCTTTTTTGGCGGCGAAGTGCTAAAGGATTTTTCATTTGCGCTTTTAATAGGGATAGTGTCGGGCATATATTCGACTATATATATAGCCTCGCCTCTTGTGATCTTGTGGCACGTCAAGAGATCCCGATAATATCTTAAGTTTACACTTTAACAATGTTAAAGTGTAAACTTAAGCAATGAGACATGAAGAGATTTTTGGAAATCAGAAGAGTACTGATTTTAACGCTCACCTTTAACTGGCTCGTTGCGTTCTCAAAGATCATCTATGGCCTTATCACCAAATGCGCCTCAATGAGCGCTGATGGATTCCATTCGTTTGGTGACGGCGCTTCGAACATAATAGGCCTAATAGGTATATGGGCCGCTTCTAAGCCAAGAGATAAAGATCATCCCTACGGCCATAAAAAATTCGAGACCATGGCCACGCTGGGCATTTCTTTTATACTTTTTCTGGCTGCATTTAATATTTTCAGGGAGGCTTTGACGAGGATTTTTCATCCAGTCGTGCCTGATGTCACAAGCTTTAGCTTTGTTCTCATGTTCGTGACCTTGGGAATAAACATATTTGTTATGAAATACGAACGCAAAAAAGGGGCCGAGCTATCCAGCGACATCCTGGTCTGCGATTCCTTGCATACTAAAAGCGACATACTTGCTTCAGTGGTTGTAATCGGCACGCTGGTTTCAATAAAGATGGGCGTCTCGATATTGGATGTAGTCGTAGCCAGTCTTATAGCGGTATTCATTGCAAAATCAGGTTTTGATATTTTAAAGACCAGCTCAAATGTGTTATGCGATGGCCGAGTACTGCATGAGTCTAAGATTAAAAATATTGCCAAAAATGTATCAGGCGTAAATTCCGTTCACAATATTCGCACGAGAGGGAGGAAGGACGATATCCATGTGGATCTTCATGTCACCATCGACGCAAAGATGCATGTGGATGATGCGCATAAGTTGAGTCATCAAATAGAGACACTTCTAAAGAAGCAAATTCTTGGCATAACAGAGGTCAACGTGCACATGGAGCCTGAAAAATGAAGCGCTGGAACATCAAAGAACCTGACTTGAAGCTACAGCGAGATCTGAATGAAGGACTTGGTCTGTCTCCGGTAGTCGCGCAGGCTTTGATAAACCGCGGCTTGCGAGATGTGGATAGCGCAAAGACTTTTTTGACAGGCGACGTTTCAGAACTATACAATCCATTCCTGATGGAAGGCATGCACGAGGCAGTCCAGCGCATCAAGAAGGCCATTGAAAACAAAGAAAAGATCTTTATCCATGGCGATTACGACGTCGACGGCGTGACAGCTGTTTCTATTTTGACTTTTACACTGCGAAGGCTTGGCGTAGAGCCATATTATTATATACCCGATAGGCTCACTGAAGGATATGGATTGAGCGAGGGCGGTATAAAAGAAGCGATAAAGATCAACGCCCGGCTTATTTTGACTGTTGATTGCGGTATATCGAGTAATGAAGAAGTAAAGACTCTTAACGCGCATAATATAAATGTAATAATTACAGATCATCATGAGGTGCCGAAGGTTTTGCCTCAGGCCTATTCGATTATAAACCCGTTACAGGAGGCATGCGCGTATCCTGATAAAAATCTTTCAGGTGTAGGTATTGCGTTTAAATTATGTGAAGCGCTGTGCTCTGAATTTAATAGCAAAGATTTCTGGAAACATCTGGATCTTGTGTCGTTGGGTACGATTTCTGATGTGGCTCCTCTTATCGGAGAAAACAGGATTTTGGTAAAAGAGGGTCTAAAATTACTCAACAACGATGCTTCTAATAAAGGTATTAAAGCGCTTATCGAAGCGAGCGGCTTAAAAAAGCGGAAAGAATTTGGTTCTTTCGACTTGGGTTTTATTTTAGGGCCGAGAATAAATGCCGTTGGCCGACTTGGCTCCGCGAACATAGCAGTGGAACTTTTGTTGACTGATGACGCGTCGAAGGCTGAAATTTTGGCAAAGAGATTGAACGAAGCCAATAGGGAGAGGCAGAAAATAGAAGGTTCTACTTTAAAAGAGGCGATTTCCAAGGTCGATAGAGATATAAATTTTAAAGACCATAAGGTGATTGTGTTGGATCAAGAGGGCTGGCATCCGGGCGTGATAGGCATAGTGGCGTCGAGGATATCGGATAGGTTTTACAGACCTACCATATTGATTTCAACAAAGGACGGCGTGGGCAGAGGCTCAGGCAGGTCTATTGAAAATTTCGATTTGTTCGAGGCGCTTATGGGATGCGCAAATGTTTTGAAAGAATTCGGTGGACATAAATACGCATGCGGTCTGACTATCCTGGAAAAAAATTTAACGCAGTTTAAAAAGACTATAAACGAGATTGCAAATTGTGTACTTACCCCGGAAGACTTGATTCCTTCCGTTGATATTGATGCAGAGATAGATTTGGATTCGTTGGACCATGGCGTGGTCGAGGATCTTGCAAGGCTCGAGCCTTTTGGCGAGCGCAACCCAGAGCCTGTGTTTTGCTCCAGAAATTTAACGCTTGCCCAGCCTGCAAGGATATTGAAAAGCGAGCATATCAAGTTTCAGGTTAGAGGAGGCAATAAGAATTTTGAGGCAATAGGCTTCGGGTTGGTTAAAAATAGCGACGCGGAAGTGATTCTCAGGAGATACTCTAAATTCGATCTCGTCTATACGGTTTCGTTTAATTCTTGGCAGGGTGTCGACAGGATCCAACTCAAGATAAAAGACATCAAACCCTCTTAAGTTTACACTTTAACAATGTTAAAGTGTAAACTTAAGCTTTTTGTATTTTTCCAGCTTTGATGCAAGAGGTGCAGACCTTTATCCTTCGCACAGTCCCATTTCTGTTTACTCGGATAGTCTGAAGGTTTGGCAGGAATCTTCGCTTAGTAACGCCGGTTATCTTTTTGCCAACGCCGCCTTTTTTCTTTGCAAGACCTCTCCTGCTAATGGTTCTTCCGGCAACAGGCCCTTTTCCGCAAACTGCGCATATCCGTGACATATCTAACTCCTTTTATTGCTTTTTATTGAGATTAGAATGATAACATAATATAATATAATATGCAAGCTAAAACTCCCTTAAGTTTACACTTTAACATTGTTAAAGTGTAAACTTAAGCAGGGGGAGGTGTAATGGGTGATAGAGTCAGGGAAGCGTATAAACTATTGGAGTCGTGTCGGATCTGTCCGCGTAACTGCGGTGCGAATAGACTCAAGGGCGAAATCGGGTTTTGCAAAGCTGGTCTCAAGCCAATGGTATCCAGTTTCCACGCTCATTTTGGAGAAGAGCCACCAATATCAGGCCACTCAGGCTCCGGCACAATATTTTTCACACACTGCAGTCTGAGATGCGTCTTCTGTCAGAACCATCCAATAAGCCAGTTGGCTGAAGGAAAAGAGGTGAGCGTAGAAGAGCTGGCGGATATGATGTTGAAGCTAGAGAAGCAGGGTTGCCACAATATAAACTTTGTGACTCCGACTCACTATATGCCGCAGATCTTAGATGCTGTATCCGTGGCGAAAAATAAAGGCCTGCGGCTGTCTCTGGTTTATAATTGCGGGGGATACGAGTCTTTGGAAGCGCTTGAGATATTAGACGGCATCATTGACATATATATGCCTGATATGAAATATTCTGATGATGCAGTTTCAAAAAAGTATTCGTTTGCGCTGGATTATTTTTTGGTTTCTAAAAGAGTCGTTAAGGAGATGCACAGACAGGTGGGGGATTTGGCAATAGAAAAAGGCATTGCCAAGAGAGGACTTTTGATAAGGCATCTTGTTATGCCGGACAGACTCGCAGGGAGCGAAGCCATTTTTGATTTTATTGTTAAAGAGCTGTCCCCGAATACTTATGTCAATATAATGGCGCAATATTATCCGTGTCATCTCGCTTTCAGATTTCCAGAAATCTCAAGGCGCATTACGCATCGCGAATACACGCAGGCCTTGACGCTGGCAAAACAAAAAGGATTATCTCGCGGGTTCAGACAGGTGTTGGCAACCATTGATCGCGAGAGAATTCCAGAGTGGACTGATGATCTCCGCAGCTAAGTTTACACTTTAACATTGTTGAAGTGTAAACTTAAGGAATGAAAAAATGAAAGATCTGTCAATTTCAGCAAGATTTATTAAAGGTGTTGGGCCGTCCAGGCTGGAACTGTTGAATCGCCTTGGTATAGAGACGGTTGAAGATCTCTTATATTGCCTGCCAAGGAGATACGAGGACAGGAGCAGGATCAAGCAAGTCTCTGAAATCAAGAAAGGCAAATTCGAGACTATAAGAGTAAAGGTGCTTGCCTTCGGGGATCGCACTACAAAAAGAGGTATGAATATATTTCGTGTGGCTGTAGGTGATTCCAAGGGAGCGATCCATGCTGTCTGGTTCAACCAGCCTTACATGAAGGACAAATTTCAGATAGGACAGGAAATTATAATGCACGGGAAGGTCGACGAACATAATTATTTACCCCGCACCAAAAATACTGATGCTTTGGTGCGGGGTTTACAGATTAATAACCCAGAATACGAGATATTGACGGGAACAAAGGAAGATTCTGCGCATATGGGAAGGATCGTCCCAATATATCCTCTTACTGAAAACCTGAACCAGCGCTGGTTCAGGAATATTTTGAAGTTTACAATCGATAATTACATAGACGGCGTCATGGATATGTTGCCGTACGCTATAAGGCGGAAAAATAATTTGATGACACTTAAAGAGGCTATCCGGAATGTGCACTTTCCTGTGAGCCAAGTGGTAATGGACAAAGCAAGGCACAGGCTTATTTTTGACGAATTTTTGTTATTGCAGGCTGGCATTGCCATAAAAAGGACCAAGGTAAAGATCGACCTTAACGGATATTCTCATAACCTAGAAGGCGAATTGATTAATAAATTCAAAAACGCGCTCCCTTTTGGATTTACAAAAAGTCAATCAAGGGTCATAGGAGAGATAGAAAAAGACATGCAAAATCCGAAACCTATGAACAGGCTTCTTCAGGGAGATGTAGGATGCGGAAAGACCATAGTGGCTTTGTGCGCGCTTTTGGTGGCGATTCAAAATAAATATCAGGGTGCTCTTATGGTGCCGACAGAGATCCTGGCTGAGCAACATTATAGAAATATAAGTGCATTGCTGAAAGATCTGGGTGTAAAGGTCGCGTTGCTTTCAGGTGACTTAAAGGTGAAAGAGCGTGAACGTCGGCGTCACATGATTGAAGAAGGAGAAGTGGATTTGGTTATTGGTACTCATGCCTTGATTCAGCAGGGTGTGAGTTTTAAAAGATTGGGCCTGGCAGTGGTAGATGAGCAGCATAAATTCGGGGTTATGCAAAGAGCAGTTTTAAAATCAAAATCCTCTAGCCCAGATATTTTAGTTATGACTGCGACGCCGATCCCGAGGACATTGGCATTGACTGTATACGGAGATCTGGATATATCAGTGATCGATGAGATGCCACCAGGAAGGTGTAATATAAAAACGCTTTATTTCGAAGAGAAAAATAGAGAGAAGGCGTATAAGATCGCGGGTGAGCAGGCAGGGATCGGTCGACAGGCCTACGTCGTCTATCCTATAATCGAAGATTCAGAAAGATCTGATTTGCGGGCAGCGACAAAGATGCACAAAGAGCTTAGCGAATTTTTCCCTGAACTTAAAGTCGGACTTTTGCACGGCAAAATGAAATCGAGTGAAAAAGAAAAGATCATGAAGGATTTTAAAGAGCAGAAGATAAATATCCTTGTTTCGACCGTTGTCATAGAAGTCGGTATCGATATTCCGAACGCATCCACTATGATCATAGAGCACGCCGAGAGGTTTGGATTGAGCCAGCTGCATCAGTTAAGAGGAAGGATTGGCAGAGGTAAATACCTTTCTTATTGTATTTTAGTTTCAGATCCTAAAAACGAAGAAGCAAAAAGACGGCTTACTGCTATGCTTGAAAGTGATGATGGTTTTAAGATAGCAGAAGAGGATCTGGAGATAAGGGGGCCGGGCGAATTTTTCGGGACGAGACAGCATGGCCTGCCAGAATTAAAGATAGGCAACATTATCAGGGATAGAGGGATTCTTGAGGAGGCCAAGGCCAGCGCTTTTGAGTTAGTGGAAGCGGATAGATTTTTGCGCAGGCCAGAGCATAGGTATATACGCGAAAATCTCAGGAAAAAATTCAGCACTAAAGATCTCGAACTAGCCAGCGTGGGATGATATGCGGATTATAGCTGGAAAATTCAAAGGAAGAGTCATAGAAATGCCGAAAGGCATAAGACCTACCTCTGATAAGGTGCGTGAAGCCTTGTTTGAGATTTTGAAGGATCGCATAGAAGGGTCGAATTTTCTGGACCTCTATTGCGGAAGCGGCGCAATAGGCATTGAGGCGTTTTCAAGAGGGGCAAAGAGTGCGACTTTTGTAGAAAAGGCTTTTAAATGCGCAAAGGTATTAAAGGAGAATTTAACAAAGCTAGATATATTGGGCTTATCTAACATAGATATATATGCTAGAGGCAGTCTTGCGGCATTAGAAGGATTTGAGAAGAAAGATTGTAGCTTTGACCTTGTTTTTCTTGATCCGCCCTACCACAAGGACATGGCCAAAAATACCTTGATAGCACTT
>CAYULJ010000012.1:0-20815 GCA_964445715.1 uncultured Planctomycetia bacterium | reverse complement strand
CCTCCGCTGCAGCGGAGGGAGCTGTCCCCTGCCTGTTGACAAAGCAGAAGGCAGTTGTTATTATATAGACAAATGTACGACGGAAAGAGTTTTCGAGTCGCGGTTATAGTTTCTCTTCTGATTCACTCAGCGCTGTTTTTCTCTGTTCCGAGTATGTCGTTTTTTCCCAGTAGAAGGTCTTTGGAAAATCTGAAGATCACTTATTATAAGATAAAAGAGGAGCCGAAACCAAAAACTATAGCCAGAAAAAAGGCAGAGCCGGTCGCGCAAAAGCTCCCTGAGATAAAAAAAGAAGAGATGCTCAGGCCTCCCCCGCCGGCAAAGAAAGAAGTAAAAAAGGTTAAGCCTGCGACAAGGCATGTTAAGCCTGTTGAGAAGAAAGAAGAGAAGAAATTCGAGGCAGTTGTTAAAGAAGAAAAAAACGATGCCAGGAAGGCAACATATATAAATTATTATCGTGCAGTCAGAGAGAAGATAAAGCGGCATGCTGACAGGAATTATCTTAGGAACCGCAGGCTGGGCGAGGGAGAGGTGTTTTTATCTTTTGTCGTGGCTTCCAACGGAGAGCTTCTTCAGGCCAGGGTGATTACCGAGAGATCTGTAGATGATCCTTTATTGAGAAACATTGGTATAAATAGCATTAGAGATGCGAGCCCATTTTCTTCATTTCCTAAAGGTATGAGTCAATACCAGATCACCTTTAATGTCATAATCGCATTCGAACACAGGTAACAGCCTCTTAAGTTTACACTTTAACATTGTTGAAGTGTAAACTTAAGAAAGTGCTTGACAAAGTGTCAGGTTTTGGTAAGATAGTAAAACATTTCTGGCACTCCTCTGTTGAGAGTGCTGATAACAAAAACCAATAACTATAATTAAGGAGGTGTTGGTATGGGAATACAGCCTTTAGGAGATAGGGTACTTGTAAAAAGGCTAGAAGCAGAAGAAAAGACAAAGGGAGGCATTGTTCTGCCTGATACTGCAAAGGAGAAGCCGCAAAAAGGAGAAGTAGTAGCTGTTGGTAAAGGCAAGGTGTTGGAAAACGGCAAGGTCGAGGCATTAGAGGTTAAGAAGGGCGACAAGATTCTTTTTGGCAAATACGCTGGCAATGAGATCACTTATAAAGATGAAGAATATCTTATTATGCGAGAAGAAGATATTTTGGCGATATTAAAATAAGTTGAAAAAGGAGGGAAATTGGTTATGGCAAAGCAGATAATTTATAGAGAAGACGCGAGGGGTGCTATTGTAAGAGGGATAGACGCTCTTGCAAATGCAGTAAAGATTACGCTAGGCCCTAAAGGTAGAAACGTAGTACTGGACAAGAAATTCGGCTCTCCGACCATTACAAAGGACGGCGTTACTGTAGCAAAGGAAATCGAACTAAAGGATGCCAATGAGAACATGGGCGCTCAGCTGGTAAAAGAAGTCGCTGAGAAGACTAGCGATGTAGCAGGCGATGGCACTACAACTGCTACTGTACTTGCTCAAGCTATTTTTAAGGAAGGGTTAAAGAATGTTACTGCTGGCGCAAATCCAACTGCTTTAAAGCGTGGCATTGACAGGGCAGTTGAGGCGATCGTCGGTAATTTGAAGAAGATGTCCAAAGAGATCAAGGATAAAAAAGAAATCGCGCAGGTTGCGACCATTGCTGCTAATAATGATAGTGACATAGGTGAGCTTATAGCTGAAGCAATGGAGAAGGTCGGAAAAGACGGCGTTATTACAGTAGAAGAAGCCAAGTCAATGAAGACAGATTTAAATGTAGTGGAAGGCATGCAATTTGACCAGGGGTATCTCTCTCCTTACTTTGCAACAGACGCGGAGAGGATGGAAGCAGTGGTCGAAGACCCGTATATCCTCATTCACGAAAAGAAGATCTCTGTGATGAAGGATATGCTGCCTTTACTTGAGAAGATCGCTCGAGCTGGCAAACCTCTCCTTATTATTGCAGAGGATGTAGAAGGTGAGGCGTTGGCGACTTTGGTGGTTAACAAGCTTCGTGGCACATTTAATTGTTGCGCAGTCAAGGCACCGGGTTATGGCGACAGAAGAAAGGCCATGCTTGAGGATATAGCGGTTCTGACAGGCGGTAAAGCTATAACAGAGGACCTTGGTATAAAATTAGAAAGCATAACCCTCCAGGATCTAGGAAGGGCTAAGAGGGTCACTGTTAACAAAGAAGACACTACTATAGTGGAAGGCGCAGGCAAGGGTAATGACATAAACGGAAGGATCGCCCAGATAAAGAGACAGATCGAAGAGACTGACTCGGATTACGACAGAGAGAAGCTTCAGGAGAGACTGGCAAAACTGGCAGGTGGAGTCGCTGTTATAAACGTGGGCGCAGCAACAGAGACAGAGATGAAAGAGAAAAAGGCCCGCGTAGAAGACGCGCTGCATGCTACAAGAGCCGCAGTCGAAGAAGGCATTGTGCCAGGCGGCGGAGTAGCCTTTTTACGCAGTATACCTAAGCTGGATGATATAAAGTTAAAGGGCGATGAGAAGATCGGAGTAGAGATCGTAAAGCGCGCTCTTGAAGAGCCGATCCGCCAAATCGTAACAAATGCCGGATTAGAGGCTTCGGTTGTAGTTAATGAAGTTAAAGGAAAATCTAAAAACGAAGGGTTTAATGCTCGCGATGAAAAATATGAGGATATGTTAAACGCTGGCATTATCGATCCTACAAAGGTCGCGAGATCAGCTTTGGAAAATGCATCTAGCGTCGCAGGTCTTTTGCTTATGACAGAGGTACTGATCTCAGATATTCCTGAAGAGGAAAAGAAGATGCCGGGCGGAATGCCAGGTGGTATGCCAGGCGGAATGCCTCCAGGAGGGATGTATTAATAAGTTGTAAGTTATAAGTTTTAAGTTGTAAGCGAAGTGAGCCCCGTTGACAATATTATTTGCCAGCGGGGCTTTTATTTTTACTCGCTTAAGTTTACACTTTAACATTGTTGAAGTGTAAACTTAAGTGTTTTGTTTTGACAATAGTTATTGCCTATGATATATTTAATGTAATTCATAGCTCCTATATTGACCATATAAACGGAGGTTGTGCATGCCGAGTCTACACGAGACTCCCCAAAAATTAATAGACAATATTTCCAAAGTAATCGTAGGTAAGATCGAAGTCATACAGCTTGTCGTGGCAGGGCTACTTAGCAATGGTCACGTTCTTTTAGAAGATGTACCTGGCCTTGGCAAGACAATGCTTTCGCGCTCCCTCGCAAAATCCATAGCAGCAAATTTCAAAAGGATCCAGTTTACTCCTGACCTTTTGCCGTCTGATGTGACAGGCGTTTCTATTTACAATCAGAAGAATCAGGAATTCGAGTTTAAAAAAGGGCCTATATTTGCCAACATAGTGCTTGCCGATGAAATAAATCGTACTACGCCCAGGACCCAGTCAGCTCTTCTGGAGGCCATGCAGGAGTTTAAAGTAACTGTCGACGGCACGCTGAGAGAACTTCCTCGTCCGTTTTTTGTCATAGCCACTCAGAACCCAATAGAATTTCATGGCACTTATCCTCTTCCAGAATCTCAGGTGGATAGATTTTTAATGCAGCTTAATGTAGGATATCCATCGGACAAAGAAGAGACGGACATTCTCACGAGGAACTCAAAGGAGCCCCCGTTAGATAGATTGCAAAGCGTGGTGAATATAGAAGAGATTGTTGAGTTACAGAATGTAGTAAGCGTTGTCCACATCGAAGATAAAATATACGATTATATAGTCAAGATAGTCTCGGCAACAAGAAATCTCCCCGGAGATATCAAGCTGGGCGCAAGTCCTCGAGCGTCTCTGGCGCTTATGCGTTCTGCGAGGGCCTTGGCGTTTCTTGACAAGAGAGATTATGTCATACCCGATGATGTAAAGCGATTGGCCTATCCTGTCTTAAGGCACAGGCTTATATTACAGCCACGGTCCATAGTACGAGGCCTTGCTACCAAGGATATTGTAAATCATATATTGAAAAAAATAGTCGCTCCAGTTTAAAAAACCGTAGTTCGTATTTCGTATATCGTATACCGACCGCTACGGTATACGGACGACGAACGACGAACGACGGATACATGTTTACCCCAAAAAGCGCATTTCTGCTAGTAGTAACTATTGCCCTCCTTGCCATTTCTTGGAATACAGACATAACAATGGTATATATCTTTTTTACGGTGACCCTTGTTATGTTCGTGCTTTCTTTTGTTCATCTCCAAATTAGCAAGCCTGACATTGCTATTTCTCGCGAAGCATACGACACAGCGTACGAAGACGATTTTCTCAATGTAAATCTGGATGTGCATAATAAACGCGGCTTCGCTTTTCATTTTTTCGAGATACGTGATTTTTTCCCAGGAGCAGTTTTGGATAAAAAAGAAGCGTCTTTGTTTATTTTAAAAATGGAGCCGAACGAGCGCAAAAAAATAAATTACATAACGACTTGTTACAAAAGAGGATTATGGAAGATCGGTCCAATATCTATTGTTTCTCAAGACGCGCTCGGGTTTTTCAAAACGAAAAAACTCTTAAAGATTTATTCGGATATCCTGGTCTATCCGAAATTATTCAGGATATTTGCCTTTCCGCCTCTTGCGAGCGGCTCTGTCTCTTGGGTAGGAGTTGAGACAGCTAAGATAAGCGGTGACAGCCATGAATTTTTCGGGATCAGGGAATATCAACGCGGAGATATGGTGAGTCGCATCCATTGGCCTTCGTCAGCAAAGTACAACAGACTTATTGTAAAACAGTTTGAGCGAAACGCTGTCCAGGAAGTGACGATAGCGATCGATCTAAAGAAAGGACATGATATCGGGGCAGGCAAAGAGACGACATTGGAGTATGCGGTGAAGATATCAGGGTCTATTGCGTCGTATCTTTTGAACGAAGGCGCACTCGTGCAGATGGTTGGTTACGGAAAGGAATCAGCGATTTTACCTTTTGGAAAAGGTGAATCGCATAGGTATAAGATCTTGGAATATCTAGCAAAGGTACGGGCCGACGGCGATTTTAAACTGAGCCAGGCTTTGGATGAAGCGAGTTTTGTCGTTCCGCATCGCTCAACATTGGTGGCCATTGTTCTGGATAATGATATAGATAGTTTAAGCAGCCTTATTCAGTTCAGAGTCAAAGGTATAAAACTCATAGTTATCGTACTGGCTGCTTCGACATTCGGGCCTATTGAAGAAAAGGATTTTCTGGATGCAGGACGAACTGCGAAATTTGACGAGGCCTTAGCCGGACTCGAGGCCCATGTGTACAAGATCTCAAAGGGAGAAGACCTGGAGAAAAAATTCGAAACACTGTGAACTTAAGGCTCCCACTTTCGCGGGGACGAGAATGATAAGGCGCTATGGATAGAGACACGTTATATTTTCATATTTCAAATCTTATTCTGGTGTTAATAACACTGGTAAGCATAGAGTCTGTTTTAAATCCTTTTCTTGCGATGATCTTGATCCCAGGTACCATTGTCGGTTTTATTGTGAGTTGGCAGATAAGGGAACACAGGCCGCAGCATATAGACACGTTTATCGGCATGCTCTCCCTTGCCGCCATTATTATTATATTTGGAAAATTGTACGATACAGCTATTACAGTCGATAATCTCTTGCGGATCTTTGTTTTGGCCTTAGTATGGCTTGCATTTTTTCAAAGCTTCGGGCTTAAGACTGGGCAAAGCTATGCTATGACGCAATTTATATCAGTAAGTTTATTGATATCGTCTGTCATCATGGCTCTTGAACAAGAGGTGTTTTATACGGTGCTCCTTACTGCATTTCTATTTGTGTTTATTTTTACGATGCGCCTGAACTTGGTATGCGATAAAAAGCGCAAGGGCTCTCATATCATAGGTTATCAGCATGAGATAATGAGTCTGCCTCAGCAGATAAAAACAGTCTCTATGATGTTTTCATTTGTTTTGATAACTACTTCTTTTGTGTATCCTCTTGTTCCAAGGTTTGAGAATATTTCTTTTAGACAATTGCCTTCTTCGCTTATCGGATTCCCCGAGCAAGTACCTTTGCTAAAGATGCTTGTAAGCGCACCAAAGACAGTAGAGGATGATAAAAAGACAAAAGAAGACCAAAATATTGAGGACGAAAGCAGGGTGAGAGAAATAAATGATAAGCAACCAAGAGATAGCGATAGCCAAAAAGATTCTAAAGGTGAAATCGACCATTCTGTTGTTTCTAGGTTTCCATCAGAGGATTTTGACGAGAACATAGATATATTTCAGATAGAATCCCTGACTATAAGTTCAGACAAGGAAAAGGTGGAGCCCGGGGAACAATGTAATCTTAGGGCAGAAATAAAACTTACAGACGACTCAGTTATTCCAGTGACAAATCTTGTTGATTGGAAAGTAGCTGGCTCTAAAAAAGTTTCTGTAAATAGAAGTGTTCTTGTTCCCAGAGAAGAAGGTAGTATAAGTGTTTCGGCGTCATATCTGGGTAGCTTTAGTAATGATGTAGATATAAAGGTGACAGAAGCGCTGGACTCGCCTGGAAAAACAGATTGGTTGCACCGCATATTGATGATTTTAATGTGGCTATTTGTGCTTACTCTATCAGGTTTATTCTTTTGGGCTTTTACAAGGAGCATAAGATTACGAGAATTGGCGATTAAAGATCCGCGGGAATTCATAAAAGAGATATACATTACCTTATGCAGGGGGTTTAAGATATATGGTATCCCCAGATCGGATTATTTTGCGCATAGAGAGTTTTTTGAATTTGCGAAAAGACTTGTGTATTTAAAACCAAAACCATTATGCATTATGACTGAAGATGTGCTGGAGGCTCGTTTTTCAACTCATGATATCTCCGCAGAGCACTCGAAGAGGATATTGGGATTATTCCATGATGTCAGAAGAATAATACTTGGCAGGCCTGGCTTTAAAGAGAGCGGGAAGAAATTCTTATTTACCTTATTAATGCTGGATGTCCTCATGCTTGGGCAGGGCTCTTAAGTTTACACTTTAACATTGTTGAAGTGTAAACTTAAGAGTTTATAGCTTGACTTGAGCGAGATGTTGCTGTATTATAAAAAATTAAATTAAAAAATGGAGGTATGCGCAATGGGTATGTGGGTTGGAAGAGGCAGAAAGGCTCGCAGATGTTATGGTTTTGATGAGGTAGCTCTTGTCCCAGGTTCTGTTACGATCAATCCCAATGAGGTGGATACGTGCTGGGAGTTAGGCAAGAAGAAATACAAAGTGCCTATACTTGCGGCTGCAATGGACGGCGTAGTCGATGTGAAGTTTGCAGTAGAGATGAGCAGGCTCGGCGGCGTAGCTGTCTTGAATCTCGACGGTGTCCAGGCGCGCTACGAGAACCCTGAAGAGATCTTGAAGAAGATCGCAAAGGCCAGTCCCGAAGAGGCCACGAAGATCGTTCAGTCTCTTTACGTAAAGCCTGTCAAAGAGAAGCTTATCGCAAAGAGGATAAAAGAGATAAAGGCGAAAAAGGCGACCGCAGCAGTAAGCACGATCCCGCAGAACGCAGAGAGTTTCGGAAAAATCGCTCAGGATGCTGGCGCAGATATATTTGTGGTCCAGTCTACAGTCATAAACGTACGACATATATCCAGCCAATATAAAGTAGTGGATTTAAAGAAATTTATTAAGTCCATGAAGATACCCGTTGTTTTAGGTAACTGCGTTACTTATAATGTAGCGCTTGAATTGATGGAGGCAGGCCCTAGTGCTATATTGGTCGGCATTGGTCCTGGTGCAGCTTGCACTACGCGAGGCGTATTGGGAATAGGTGTTCCGCAGGTGACAGCGACTTCAGATGCAGCTGCGGCCCGCGATTTTTATTATAAGAAATCAGGAAAGTATGTCTCTATAATCACCGACGGAGGTATGGATTCAGGCGGGGATATATGCAAGGCATTTGCGAGCGGCGCAGATGCAGTCATGGTAGGCTCAGCATTTGCGCGCGCAAAAGAAGCACCTGGAAAAGGATATCACTGGGGCATGGCCACGCCTCATGCTAACCTGCCAAGAGGTACTCGTATAAAGGTAGGCACGACCGGCACACTTGAAGAGATACTTTTGGGCCCGGCCCGGCTAGACGACGGTTCGCAAAATTTAGTCGGCGCCCTCATGACTTCTATGGGTAATGTCGGCGCCAGCAGCATAAAAGAAATGCAGTTGACGGAGATCATAATTGCCCCATCTATTAAGACTGAAGGCAAATTAATGCAACGCTTTCAGCGCGTCGGGATGGGGAAGTAACAAGTATTAACTCAAAAATACCGCGTAACGTTGCTTAAGTTTACACTTTAACAATGTTAAAGTGTAAACTTAAGCGAACTCTATAGATAGAAATACATAAATGTTCCACTCTGATTTTGTCCACCTTCATGTCCACACTCAATACAGTCTTCTCGACGGCGCATGCCTCATAAAAAAACTCACTGAAACAGCCCGGCGCATGAAGATGCCTGCTGTCGCAATAACCGACCACGGCAACATGTTCGGCGCGATCGAATTTTACCAGGCCTGCATGCAAAACGGCGTAAAGCCTATTATCGGCTGCGAGATCTACATCGCTCCTAAAAGCCGGCTTGATAAGACATTCTACAGCGGCGGAGAAACGTCGAACCATCTCATACTTTTAGCCAAGGACGAAACAGGCTATAGAAATCTGATGAAACTCGTCTCGATCGGCTATCTAGAAGGTTTTTACTATAAACCCCGAATAGACAAAGAAGTCTTGGCGCGTCATTCAGAAGGATTAATAGCTCTTTCGAGTTGTTTAAAAGGCGCAATCGCCAGGCTCGCCCTTGAAGACAAATTTGACAAGATCAAAGAATTATCCGGCCAATATCAGGATATCTTAGGAAAAGATAATTTTTATTTTGAACTGCAGGACAATTTGATCCCAGAACAAAAGAAGGTGAGCTCCGCCCTGATAAAATTAGGCAAGTCTTTGGATATAGGTGTAGTAGCTACGAACGACGTCCATTATCTCACCAAAGATAGCGCCAGATCGCATGAAGCGCTTTTGTGCATCCAGACCCAGACTACTCTTGATGATCCAAACCGCATGAAGCTGCAGACAGACCAATTCTACTTCAAGTCTCCCGAAGAAATGAAGGCGCTTTTTAAAGATGTGCCTGAGGCGATATCGAATACTATCAAGATAACTGAAAAATGCAACCTTGAGCTAGACTTTACAAAGACATTTTTGCCACATTATACAGTGCCTCAAGAGACTACTCGAGAAAAATATTTAAGGCAGCTTTGCGAACAAGGCATGAAAAAAAGATATAGCGAAGTAACTCCAGAGATAAAGCAGAGGCTCGAATACGAATTGAATGTTATAAATAAATCTGGATACACAAGTTATTTTCTCATTGCGTGGGATTTTGTGAGTTTTGCAAAAAGTAAAGGCATTGCTGTCGGGCCTGGCAGAGGTTCTGCCGCAGGTAGTATTACAAGTTTTTGCCTGGGCATTACTGATATCGATCCGCTGGATTATAACCTACTCTTTGAAAGATTTTTGAATCAAGAACGTGTCACCATGCCGGATATTGATATTGATTTTTGTTATGAGCGCAGAGGAGAAGTTATAGACTATGTCATTCAGAAATACGGTCAAGAGAATGTGGCGCAGATCATAACATTTGGGACAATGGCTGCCAGGGCAGTCATAAGAGATGTCGGCAGGGTTATGAATGTACCGTATGCAGATGTCGATAAGATAGCAAAGCTTGTGCCAGTCGATCCAAATATGACATTGGGTCTGGCCTTAGAACAAGAGCCCGAGCTGAATAATCTTTACAAAAAAGATCCGACCATAAAGACTCTCATTGATACCTCGAGGCATCTTGAAGGACTTACGAGGCATGCCTCTACTCACGCGGCAGGCGTCGTGATAAGCGAAGACCCTCTCACAAATCATGTACCGCTTTTTAAGACAGGCGACGGCCAGGTCTCGACAGGTTACGCAATGACTTCTCTTGAAAAGATAGGCCTGTTGAAGATGGATTTTCTCGGCCTGAGGACATTGACAGTGGTCCAGGAAACTCTAAAGATAGTCAATAGAGTTAATAATTCAGATCTTAAAATAGAAGACATGCCTATGCATAACGTAAAGACCTTTAAGCTCCTGGGCAGGGCCCGTACAATGGGCGTGTTCCAGTTAGAAAGTTCAGGCATGAGAGATTTATTGAAAAAACTGAAGCCCGAAAAATTCGAAGACATAGTAGCGCTTTTGGCTCTATACAGACCAGGTCCTATAGGTAGCGGCATGTTGGATGATTTCATGAAACGCAAGCACGGAGAGGTGGAAGTCAGGTACGACCACCCGCTTTTGAAAAATATATTAAAGGAGACATACGGGATTATAGTTTATCAGGAACAGGTAATGATGATCGTGTCCAGCCTGGCAGGTTTTTCACTAGCCCAAGCAGATATATTGCGTCGTGCAATCGGAAAAAAGACACCTGAGATAATGGACCAGCAGAGAAAGGCATTCATAGAAGGAGCAGTAAAAAATAAGATTGATCGCCGCATTGCCGAGAAGATATTCAATCTAATAGAACATTTTGCGGGGTATGGATTCAACAAAAGCCATTCTGCTGCCTATGCGATGATCTCTTACAGAACTGCTTATCTAAAGGCAAATTATCCAGTCGAATTTATGGCAGCTCTTCTTACGAGTGAAAAAGACAACACAGACAAGATCGTCGAGTACATCGACGAAGCAGAATTGATGGGCATGAAGATCCTCCCTCCCGATGTCAACGAAAGCTTTGCGACCTTTACAATGGTAGGCAAGGACGCGATAAGATTCGGACTCGGCGCTGTTAAAAACGTAGGACAAGGCGCTATAGACATAGTCATTGAGGCAAGAAAAAAGCACGGTCGCTTTCATTCGCTCTCTGAGTTTTGCGAGAGGACTGATTCGCGCCTCGTCAATAAAAAGGTCATAGAGAGTTTGATCAAATGCGGCGCATTCGATAGTCTTGGGCTTCGCAGGTCACAGATGATGGCAATGCTTGCCAAGACAATGGACAGGGCTAATGCCATACAGAGAGAGAAGGCGCTCGGTCAGATGCTCCTTTTTGACGATAAAGGCATGGACGAAGAAGTGCCTGAAATAAAAGAGTGGCCTGAGAGTCAGCTTTTGACATTTGAAAAAGAGATACTTGGTTTTTATATAACAGGTCATCCGCTCGCCAAATATGAAAAGATGCTGAAGGAATATTCAACTGCAGACAGCATAGGCCTAAAGGATCTAGGGGACGGGACCAAGGTGAGGTTTGGAGGCATAATAAATAAGGTAAAGAACACTATTACAAAGCGGACTGGCGAAAAGATGGCTATTATGATGATGGAGGATCTAAGCGGATCTGTAGAGGTGTTAGCTTTTCCCGCGTCTTATAAAAATGTCTCAAAGTTCATAAGGCCTAATTTCGCGGTTTTTGTAAATGGAAGGCTGAACTTAAAAGAAGAAAGGCCAAAGATAATAGTGGAAGATATTGTGCCGATTGATGATGCGAGATCTCGTTTTACGCGGGCGATCAATGTAAACATGCTTTCGCTCGGCATGGAGAACGAAATGTTTGAAAGGTTGAAAGGACTCTTTGAGAAACACAAAGGAAATACCCCTGTCTACCTAAATGTCTCCACCAAGAAGAACGGTGCCTACCGAATATTGGTCGACAAACATCTTTTTGTAACTCCCACCAATGAAATGATTTCAGAACTAGAAGAGCTCGTGGGTCGCGACCACATCACCTTCGAGAGAAATTAAATTTTGTTTGACAACATCGCAGGGACCGTGTTACACTACCCCTTGTAATTCAACCAGATACAAAAAATGTGAACAATAAGGAGGTAGGGGATGACCAAAAAAGATATAGTCATTAAAATCGCTAATGAGTCAGGTGTAAAGCAGATAGATGTTAAGAAAGTGGTACAGATGACATTTGACATCATAGTCGATTCCCTGGCAAAAGGAGACAAGATAGAGCTTAGGAATTTTGGCGTCTTTAAGACTAAATCCAGGAAAGGCCGCATGGGAAGAAATCCCAGGACAGGCCAGCAGGTCCCTGTTGCGCCGAAGAAGGTCGCAGTTTTTAAGCCAGGTCTTGTAATGAAGGCAAAGGTAAAATAGCCTTAACTTTACACTTCAACAATGTTAAAGTGTAAAGTTAAGCTGCGAGATTTGGAAAATATGTTAAAAGCGCTTCGCGGTACAAAAGATATCTTGCCACTTGAAGCAGGCATATGGCAAAGAATAGAATCATATAGCAGGGATATATTTCATAGATATAATTATAAAGAAATAAGGACTCCTATTATAGAGGAGTCCTCTCTTTTTATAAGAGGCATAGGCGAGGGTACTGATATAGTTCAAAAAGAGATGTATGTTTTTTCTGACAGAGGCGAGAGATTCATAGCATTGAGGCCAGAGGCAACTGCTTCCATAGTCAGATCGTATATCGAGAATACAATATCCAAAAAGCAGCGCATAATAAAACTATATTATATCGGCCCTATGTTTAGAAGCGAGCGACCGCAGAAGGGTCGCCAGAGACAATTTCATCAGGTAGGCGTTGAGGCAATTGGTTCAGATGATTCTTTTATAGATGTAGAAGTTATGGCACTTGCCGCGAGATTTTTAGAAGGGTTAGGAGTAAAGGATTTTACTTTAAGGATCAACAGCCTGGGGTGCGAGAAAGACAAAAAGAACCTGATAGAAAAAAGTAGAAAAAATATAAAGGCGCATTTGGACTCACTGTGCAATGAATGTAAAGAGAGATACAAGAAAAATGTCTTGAGGATCTTTGATTGCAAAAACGATCACTGCAGGGAAGTCATGAGAAACATTAAATTGGAAGGCGTTCTATGCGAAGATTGTGCATGTCATTTCGAATCTGTTAAAAGGGGCCTGGAGAGATTAAAGATAGATTATGTCATTGATCCAAAGATAGTCAGGGGATTGGATTACTATACTAAGACTGTGTTTGAGATCTCCCAGAAAGATCTTGGCGCAAAAGACGTGGTCTGTGCAGGGGGTAGGTACAATAGTTTAATACGTAAGCTAGGCGGCGAAGACATTCCTGCAATTGGCTTTGCTTTTGGCATTGAAAGACTGATCTTAACGCTCAGGGATTGCAATTTGCAGACTGACGTTCCATTAGATGTATTTATAGCAGTAGCCGATGATTCTTTATATGATGATGCTTTTGCGTTAATGAGCTCGTTGAGAGATAAAGGATTTTCATGTGACATGGATTACGAGAAAAAGGCGTTAAAGGCGCAGATGAAGAAGGCAGAAAAGCTTTCTTCAAAGTTTGTCATAATTTTTGGCGAAGAAGAGTTTAAGAATAAAAGAGTTGCGCTGAAAGACATGCAAAAGCGGGAACAGAAAGAAGTTGAATTAGCAAATATCACAGAAACATTAAGTTCACGCCTTCTTCGCAATGTAGGGGACGGAGAGAAACGGAGATCATGAAGCGTACACACACTTGCGGAGAACTTACGGCGAAGAATGTAGGAGAGAAGGCAACGCTTGTCGGTTGGGTCCATAAGAGGCGTGACCATGGGAAGATTATATTTATTGATCTGCGGGACAGAGCAGGTCTTACGCAGATAGTATTTTTTAAAAATAAAGAGGCAGAAGAATTACGAAGTGAATATGTAATAACTGTAAAAGGCGCGGTTCAAAAAAGGCCAAAAGGCACAGAGAATCCCAAGATCGTAACCGGCGAGGTAGAACTCGGAGTCGAAGAATTAGAGATAATAAACACTTCTCTGACCCCGCCTTTTGAGCTGGATGAGATGTCAGATGTCTCAGAAGAAGTGAGGCTTAAGTATAGGTACGTCGATCTAAGGAGGCCTGAAGTCCAGAAGAGGATTTTTTTGCGCCATAAGATCTGCAAGGCCATGAGAGATTTTCTGGACAAATCTGGTTTTATCGAGGTCGAAACGCCTATATTGACAAAATCAACGCCAGAAGGTGCTCGCGATTTTCTCGTGCCTTCTAGGCTTAACCGGGGAAAGTTTTTTGCGCTCCCTCAGTCTCCTCAGCTTTTCAAACAATTGTTGATGGTTTCCGGCTTTGAGAGATATTTTCAAATCGCAAAGTGCTTCAGAGATGAGGACCTGCGTTCAGACAGGCAGCCAGAGTTTACCCAGCTGGACATGGAGATGTCTTTTGTAGAGGAAGAGGATATCTTCGGGATAATGGAGTCGTTGCTTTCTTTTGTTTTTAAAGAGGCATTGGACAAAGAGCTTAAAACGCCATTTCCGAGAATGACGCATAAGGAAGCCATTGAAAAATACAATAGCGATAAACCTGATATGCGCGCGAGCGGAGAGAGTTTTAAATTTTTATGGGTCACCGATTTTCCTCTTTTTAAATTTAACGAAGAGGAAAAGCGCTGGGACATGGAGCATCATCCTTTTACCGCGCCTGTGGCAGAAGACGTCGAGGCAATAGAGAGTTCGCCGGACAAAGTCAGGTCGAGGGCGTATGATCTGGTCGTGGATGGGGTAGAACTGGGAAGTGGGAGCATAAGGATACACAAGAGAGACTTGCAGGAAAAGATCTTTAAGCGCATTGGGTTGGACATGTCTCATGCAAAAGAGAGATTCGGATTTTTATTGGAGGCGTTTAATTATGGCGCGCCCCCGCATGGAGGCTTTGCATTTGGCCTGGACAGGCTTATTGCATTGATGTGCGGCGAAGAAAGCATAAGAGAGGTCATTGCTTTTCCAAAGACTCAAAAGGCTGCCTGTCCGATGACAGAGGCGCCTTCATCAGTCGAAGAGCGTCAATTGAAGGAATTAGGAATCAAGGCAGACAAAAAATAGGAGGTATCATGAAGAAACTTATACTTTGTAGCTTGTTGCTTGTGGCTTTTACTCTTTCTGGTTGTTTAGTAAGAATGGTTCCTTATGAGGTAGATAGAGTTGACCAGGAACTGGAAGGCAATAGAGGAATAGTGCGCGGAAAGACATCAGGCGTTTCTGAGACAGAAAAAAAGACAAAGACTATGTATAGAATAGAAATAGAACTACCTGATTCTAGCGATAGAGAAAGGAAAGATACAAAAATAGAAGAGGTTTCAGATAAGACCTCAGGCAAGCCCGCTACTGGCGGAAACAAAGGATATATGCAGGTAAAAAAGTCTTATGAAAGAGAAGAGAGCGCACAGAGGAAGAGAGGGAATGTTGTAAGGCTGGGAAGCTCCAGGTCATCTAGTCAGCCCCAAGTAGTCTTTCAAGAGACCTCAAATGCTGGGAAAAAAGGAAAATATAGCAAAGAAAAAGGTGGCGGTACGTTAATCGCCGAAGCAAAAGAAGAGTCAGAGACTTATGTTGTAAAAAAAGGCGATACGCTTCAGAAGATATCCGATAAGGTGTACGGGACTACAAAGCGATGGAAAGAAATTTACGAGGCAAATAAGACCACGTTAAAAAGCCCCGACCTTATAAAACCAGGCCAGGAGCTTGTGATACCTTAAGTTTACATACCACTTCGTGGCACATGCTTTCCCATTGTTGAAGTGTAAACTTAAGTGTTAATTATCTTTTTAAAGTCTGGAGTTAAGAGTGAGGTGCGATGGAAAAAATCGTAACTATAAGAAGCAACGAGGAGGCTAGGTCGCTTTTTGGTAAATGCGACGAAAATTTGAGGTTGGTCGAATCCAGCTTTGGAGTGAAGACTGCTTCACGCGGAGGTAAATTAATCATATCTGGCAAAAAAGATGTTGTAGGGAAGAGCACAAAACTCTTCGAAGAATTATTGGCCATACTGCGGCGCGGGGGCACTGTAAAAAGAGACGAGATAGCATACTCTGTAAAATCTTTCAAGAAAGAACCCACGCTTAATATTCAAAGTATTTATCTAGACAAGATAGAGGTTTCTTCAAAGCGGCAATTTGTTACGCCGAAGACCAAGGGTCAGAAGAAATATATAGATGCAATGCGGGAGCACGACATTGTATTTGGTACGGGCCCGGCAGGCACAGGCAAGACTTATCTGGCAATGGCTATGGCAGTCAATGCCCTAAAGAAACAGGACGTCAATAGAATTATTTTGACAAGGCCGGCTATCGAGGCCGGTGAAAAACTCGGATATTTACCAGGGGATCTTTACGCAAAGGTGACGCCTTATCTCAGGCCTTTGTACGATGCCCTTTACGACATGATGGATGCGCAGAGGATCCAGGATTATATCGAGAGAGGCATTATAGAGGTAGCGCCGCTGGCATATATGCGGGGCCGCACGCTAAATGATTCTTTCATAATTCTTGACGAGGCGCAAAACTCGACCCCGGACCAAATGAAGATGTTTCTTACGCGTTTGGGCTTTGATTCCAAAACCGTGATAACAGGAGACGTTACTCAAAGCGATCTACCCTCAGGGAGCGAGTCTGGTTTAAATCACGCCAATAGGATCTTGAAGCACATAAAAGGGGTAAAATTCATTCACTTTACAGGCGAGGACGTAGTGAGGCACCCTATTGTGCAAGAGATAATAAAGGCATACGAGGATGAATATCATGAAAAAAATACGAAATAAAAAAACAAACAGCAATGCTAATCTTGTCCCTCATATAACAATTGCCTTAGTCGCTTGCCTTATTTCGGTAATAATAATCCAATGGGATGTAGGGCTTTTTAAAGCAGGATTCCGGGAAGGGGATATCGCCCTAAGGGATATTTATGCGCCTTATAATTTCAAGGTAAAAGGAGACATGAACAACAAGGCTACTGATCTTAATAGGCAAGTAGCCAGGGATGCAGTATTGCCTGTTTTTAGATTGGACATAGAGGCGCAACAGGTCGTTGCGGACAAGGCAGACTCGCTTGTTGAATCAGTGAAACCTTTAGCTGAATCGCCTGATCTGAAAAAAGAAGATCAAAAAACAGAAGTCAGAGAGATAGCTACAACGTACAATCTTTCAGAATCACTGGTTTCAAGGATTTTGGAATCAAAAGACCACGATGCTTTTCTGGCGCAGATAAAAGAAATAATAGAAGGCTTTATGTCCAAAGGTATTATCTCTGCATCAGACTATGAAAGATTTAAAGACAAAGACGTAATGATGATGACCCTTATAGATGACGATGATGCTGAGAATAAGAGATTCATGGAAGATTTTCTCACGCTCGAAGGATTGAAAGATGAGATAAAGGATTTTGATTTTTCTATACGAGACAGAAAAGAGAAAGCGCTGGTAATAGATTTTGCAAATGCGATTTTAAACGTCAATATTGCATACGATGAAGAAGAGACAGAATCAAGAAAGCGTTCAGCTGCACAACAGATCCAGTCGATCTATAATATTATCGAGGTAAAAAAGAATGAGACAATATTAAATAAAGGAGAACGTATAGCAAAAGATCACATACTAAAACTTAACGGCATTGAGCAGAATGAGCCTTCAGTGGTGATGGCGGGAAGATTTTTTGCCATTGCCATACTTCTGGGGCTTTTTATGTTGATCATAGCTTTGTACATTAAATATTACGAGCCTAAATTTTCTGCTGGGAACAAGGAATTGGTTTTACTAGGACTTATATGCGTTTTGCTCCTTTTTGCCGCGAAGATCATAATAATATCTCCCTGGCCGAGCAACCTTGTGCCTGTGGCAGTCGCCTCTATGCTTATAGCTATTTTAATAGATCACCGCCTGGCGATAATTACGACCTGTTTTTTAAGTATATTAGTCGGTATGATATCAGGAAACAGATTGGATATAACAGGCGTTTCTCTTGTGGGTGGCATTGTCGGGATATTTGCAATGAGAGGGGTGAGAAGGCGTTCCCAAGTAATGGCGGCAGGGCTTTCAGTAGGCTTTGCCAATATGAGCTATCTTATAGCAATAGGAATCTTAAGGTCCCTTGATTTTAACGCATATATCACGGAGTCATTTTTAGGTTTTTTAAATGGCGCATTGTCTGCCTTGATCGTAACAGGCTTGCTCCCTGTGTTTGAAAATGCATTTAAGATCACCACGGATATCAGTCTACTTGAGTTAGCTGATTTGAACCACCCTCTTCTAAAGGAGATGGTAATAAAGGCGCCAGGCACATATCATCACAGTCTGGTCGTAGGAAATCTCGCAGAGGCAGCGTGTGAGGCGATCGGCGCAAATCCGCTTCTTGCAAGAGTTAGTTCTTATTTTCACGACGTCGGGAAGATCGAGAAAGCATCTTATTTTAGCGAGAATCAGTCTTCTGAGAATTCAGCGCATGACAAGCTTTCGCCGACCATGAGTAGCCTTGTCATTACAAATCATGTTAAAAATGGCGTAGAGCTAGCACGTGAATATAAGCTCAATAAAAAGATCATAGATATTATAAGACAGCACCATGGCAGCGGGCTTGTTTTTTATTTTTTCAGAAGGGCTTTGGAGAAGGTTTCTGATGAAGCTGTGGGAGAACAGTCGTTCAGGTATCCAGGGCCTAAGCCTCAGACAAAAGAGGCTGCGTGTGTTCTCCTGGCTGATTCAGTAGAGGCTGGTTCTCGCGCGCTGGACGATCCTACGCCATCAAGGATCAAGGGACTCGTCAGAAAGATAATAAACAACAAATTTATAGACGGGCAGCTAGACGAATGTGACCTGACTCTTAAAGATCTAGAGAAGATATCAGAGATCTTTATTCATATTCTTACAGGCATATTCCATACGCGCGTAGAGTATCCTGAAGAGCCGAAAAAAAAGACTTAAGTTTACACTTCAACAATGTTGAAGTGTAAACTTAGTAGCGTCCTGAGAATGCTCTTATTTATCGCATTCCCAGGATAAATTTGCACTTAATAACTTACGCTTCTTACAGCCGCGTAAGTTATGTGCTCATTTAATGAAGGTTGATATAAGGAATCTGCAGGACAAAGTTAGATTAAGTGAGAACGAGATACTTAGATGCGCCAGAGTTGCTTTGAAGTTCATGTCTGAGGATAAGGCAGAACTGAGCCTGTTGTTCGTAGATGATCCTTATATAAAAAGGTTAAACTGGAAGTATCGCAAAGTAAATTCCAGGACAGATGTATTAGCATTTGCAATGAGAGAAGGGCAAGGGCTCTCCAAAGACAGTCAGATTCTAGGCGATGTAGTGATTTCTGCTGAGACTGCAAAGAGAGAGGCGAAAGAGAGAAGCATAGCTCTTCAGGATGAATTGAATTTATATATTGTTCATGGCGTTTTGCATCTACTGGGTTATGACGACGAGAATCCTCGCGAGAGAAAGAAGATGAAGGCAAAAGAAAAAGAAATAATAAACATTTTATAACAAGGAGACGATCTAGTGAAGCAACAGTCTTTGATAGAGAGCTTTAATTCTGCCATAGAAGGGTTTGTCTATGTTTTTAAAAGCCAGCGCAATATGAGATTGCATTTCTTTTTCGCGTTATGTGTGCTTTTATTGGGGTTATTTTTGAATTTCACATATATCGAGTTAGTCATCCTGAGCCTTACGATCGCATTTGTCCTGTTTGCCGAGATGTTTAATACAGCGCTCGAACATACCATAGATCTTGTAAAAGAAGAATTCCATCCATTAGCGAGGATCGTTAAGGATGTTTGTGCGGGAGCAGTATTGCTAAGCGCTTTATCCGCTATTATCGTAGGTTATATTTTGTTTGCCAATAGGGTCGGTGTCGGGATAGAAGACAACATCTTAAAGATAAGACAATCTGACTGGCACATTACCTTTATAATACTTTTGACAATTTTGACCTTGGTCGTCATTAGCAAAATTTTGTTGCATAGCGGTACGCCATTAAGAGGAGGCATGCCGAGCGGGCATAGCGCTGTAGCATTTTCCATATGGACGATAATGGCGTTTATCTATCCGAACAGTCTTTCTGTTTTTTTAGTGTTTATACTTGCTTTTTTGGTTTCAAGAAGCAGGGTCAAGGCAGGGGTTCATTCGACACTAGAGGCATTTATAGGCGCCCTTTTGGGAGTAGTTGTAACTGTCCTGATTTTTCAGATACTAAAGAGTTAAGCGGAGGGTAACATGTTTCACAAAATAAGGAATAATTTCCTGACCGGAATATTGATCGTGATCCCTTTGATTTTGACATTCTGGCTTTTTTATTTCATAGCGGATAAATTGAATTTATTATTATTGGAACCCATTATGAATATTTTTAATAAATGGGCTCCTGTGGAAAATATCGAGGTCCTGACAAAGCTGGCTATATTCTTTTTATTGTTGATTTTTCTGACGTTAATCGGCTTTGCCACAAGGATCATCATATTGAGAAACATATTTGGCTTTGGCGAGAAGATATTGTACAAGGTCCCTATGATCAGCACTGTTTACAGGGCGATAAAAGAGATATCGTCGGCTTTTTTGGCTCAGAAGAACACTGTTTTTCGAAATGTCGTGCTCGTGGAGTATCCGAGAAAAGGTCTTTACCAGTTGGGGTTTGTCTTATCTGAGACAAGAGGAGAAGTGCAGAAAAAGATAAAAGATAAACTCGTCAATGTCTTTATACCGACAACGCCAAACCCTACTTCAGGCATGCTGGTGCTTGTTCCTCGAGAGGAGCTTGTACCTTTAGAAATGACAGTTGCAGAGGGCATGAAGATGGTAATTTCAGGCGGCGCAGTCGCTCCTAAATACGATAGATAATGGCGATACAGAAGACCGACGCGGTACTGCTGAAAAAAAAGGATCTACGAGAGACAAGCCTTATACTTACTTTTTTCACCAGGGATTTTGGTAAGGTCAATGGCGTACTGAAGGGCGCAAGAGGAAGCCGCGCGAGAAGCAATATAAATCCTTTATTCTTTAATTTAGGACAGATAATTTTTTACGAGAAGAAAAAG
>CAYULJ010000011.1:0-21075 GCA_964445715.1 uncultured Planctomycetia bacterium | reverse complement strand
CAGCCACGCGCTCTACCAACTGAGCTACAGGGGAACGCCAATTTTTTAAAGAGCTTTATGCTACTTCACAGCTGGACTCGCACATTCGCTCCAGGCGGGCCCAGTTTTCGTCTATGTCCTTTTGGATTTCTTCTAGAATCGGCTTGTTTTCTTCTTTGAACAGATGTTTAAATCGGCCTTGGGGTTTTAGGAATTCTATGACCGGTTTACGCTGTTTCGGTTTATATGTAAATTTCCATACACCATTTTCTACTTCTATCAAAGGCCAGAATCCTGTCTCTACTGCTAATTTTGATATCTCTATAGTTCTTTCCTGCGGAAATCTCCAGCCCCTGTGACACATTGCGATCACGTTTAAGAATGCCGGACCGTCTACCTTGAATGCCTTTTCTGCCTTTGTTACAAGGTCATTCCAGCTAGATGCTGACGCTTGAGCAATATATGGGATCTTATGCGCGGCTACAATGGAAGTAAGGTCTTTTCTGAATTGAGGCTTTCCATAACTCGCCTTACCTGCAGGAGCGGTTGTCGTGGACGCACCCTTAGGAGTAGCACCAGAGCGCTGGATTCCGGTATTATGCACAACTATGCCGTCAGCTATAAAATTATGCTCCCCCTCTACTCTTAAATCTAAAGTCGACTCTTTGCCTATGAGCTTTATGCTTCTTATCTTCTCCATCTCAAAATATTCATTGCCTATTAAAAAATTCTTATCTCTATACTGACTTGGATATTTTTCTATATTCCATTTTGTTCTATTGCTAAAACAAATATATCCGTATTTCGAATCTTTTAATAGTCTTCTGGTCCCACAAATCGTTCCCTTTTTCTTGACCTGCCAGTGAATTTTCCCCACCCTTTTGCCCATGGTCTGTAAGAAAAGTCTCAAACTCTTCAGGAGATCTTCGCTAACAGATACATAACGCCAACTATTTCCAAATTTATACCCATCTGAGAGCATAAGGCCTTCTACCAGAGCCTCTTTCTGCTCTAGCGGCAAAGTAAATGCCCAACCAGGAATAGTTTTATTCTTAGCGCCAATTCCAACGTTCAAACTCTTTATAAAATTCCCGAGATTTACAGAATTTACATAAACATACGTCTTATCAACAGCTTTTATCTTGCTTCCGAAAATCTTCGTGTGAATCTTTACAAGCTCTTTCCTGCCAACTGTATCTTCGGGAAGCGCAAACCCTACTTCTCCTCTTTTTTCTCTTATCCAGCCGTCACCTATATATAATCCCAGATACTTCATGAGATCTGGACTGGAGGAATGCGGCATATTGATATCATTTAACTTATTTACCTTATAATCGCCTTTCTTAACCTTCCTAAAATCAAACATAGCTGACTTAGAATATCCATTTAACCCTTTTAAAGTTACTACTTCGTCTCCAATCTTAACATCTTCTAGTTTCTTCCAGACAAAGTGGTTTTCTTTGCCTCTTTCATTTCGCTTCAGCACTAAAAATGGATGATTCGAAGTGGCTTTTATGGAATGATGCAGGGTATTAAGTTCATAAACATCCTTTACTCCATTGTCGAAGACACCCGAACATTCTTTTAACACTAACTGATGCGTTTTCTGGTCAAAGGCATGCACCATATCGCCTGTCTTTATTTCTGTTATCTTCTTAAGGCCGGATTCTGTCATTATCTTTGAATCCGTACTTAGGCAATTCATATAGGCTTCGTTGTTATAGCAAACATATACAAAATTATGGCCGCGTTCCAATGCACCTGAAAGAGATTGCAGTCCGATATCGTAACTTCCTCCATCTCCGCCGAATGCGACGAACTTTATTTCCTTTTTGATCTTTTCCTTTTTCTTTAATGCACGGTAGGCTGTTTCGACACCGCTTATTGTGGCCGCGACGTTTTCGAATGCATTATGTATAAACGGTGTCTTCCACGCAGTGTATGGGTAAATAGTAGTCGCTACTTCAAGACATCCTGTAGATGCCCCTATTACTACCGGATCCTTGGTGCCCATTAAGACCTGGCGCACGACAATGGACGCTCCACAACCTGCGCAAAGCCTGTGGCCGCCTGATAATCGTTCGGGTTGTTTTGCGAGTTCCTTTATGTTGGCCATTATTCCCTCGATCCTAAATGATTCAAAGATGTAGTCACTTTATTTTTCTTTACTATCTCCTGCAGATCCGCGTATACCTTATTAATGTCCTCGGGAAAGATATCTCTTCCTCCAAGGCCATAAATATAATTTGTGATATTCAATTTTACATCTGAATCGTAGAGCGCTGCCTTTATTTCAGTGTAAAGCGGCCCGCCCTCTGCTGAGAATGATTCACTCCTATCAAGCACGGCTACAGCCTTTATATTTTTCAACGCGCTCACTATCCTTTCCTTTGGAAACGGCCTGAATATTCTGGCCCTCAGGAGCCCTGCCTTTATGCCTTTTTGGCGCAGCTCATCCACGACAAACTTCACTGTGCCTGCTGTTGAGGACATTGCAACTATTGCTATTTCAGCGTCGTCTAATTTATAAGTTTCGATAAAATCATATTTCGTGCCAAATGTTTTTTCGAATTCCTTTAATACTTCCGGGATCGCCGTGAGAGCATTCTTCATCGCCTCTGACTGCTGGCGCTTGTGCTCGAAATAATAATCCTGTAGGTCAAGTGGTCCGTATGTAACGGGATTATTAACATCTAATAGAGGATTTTCTATTTTATATTCTCCTATAAAGTCTTTTACTTTCTTGTCATCAAGTATTTCTACGCCTTCTACGCCGTGACTTGTTATAAAACCGTCCTGACATACCATTACAGGTAAAAGTATTTTCTTGTGCTCGGCAATTCTCACAGCGAGTATCGTGTTTTCATATACTTCCTGGGCATTTTCGCAATAGATCTGTATCCAGCCGGAATCGCGGGCACCCATTGTGTCTGAGTGGTCGCAGTGGATGTTGATCGGTCCGGAGAGCGCGCGGTTCACGACCGGCATTACCATGGGGAGGCGGGTCGAGGCTGCGATATATACGATCTCCCACATCAGCGCGAGTCCGTTCGCGGAAGTCGCTGTCATTGTGCGCGCGCCTGCAGCTGCTGCGCCTACGCACGCGCTCATTGCGCTGTGCTCGCTCTCGACATGTATTACCTCTGTTTGGACCTGGCCATTCGCAACATAATTCGCAAAGCTCATCACTATCGCTGTCTGAGGCGTGATCGGATAAGCAGCCACTACATCCGGTTCGATCTGTTTCATCGCGTATGCAACTGCCTGATCACCTGTTAATGGGACTTTTTTCGCTCCGTTCATTACTTTTCTTCCTTTTTCATATCAATACATTTTACTGGGCACACTGCCGCACATATGCCACAGCCCTTGCAATGATCATAGTCAAAACCTACCATTTTGCTGTCCTCGACCTTTATCGAAGAATCAGGGCAATATACCCAGCAGAAAAGACAGTTTATGCATTTCTTCTCGTTCTTTTCCGGCCTGAACGTGCGCCAGCTACCAGTATTATATTCCGCGGCATTGCCTGCCTCTATGATCTTGCCGCCTATCGGTATCTCTTTCCAGGATTTCTTCTTCTCAGCCATGACTATCCTATCTTTACCTCGCTATACGCCCTTTTTATGCCTTCTAAATTCGCGTTTGTCTTTTCTTCGCCGATCTTCTTTAAGAATTTTGCCTTTACCCTCTCTGAAAGCTGATCTATCGAGACAAGTGAATCCACCTTTAATAACGCACCGAGCATCGGCATATTCGGCATGGGTAGCTTGAGCGTCTCGAGCGCTATCTTTGTAGCGTCCACTGTGCCGACCTTGCCCTTTTTAAAGCCTGTTGTCTTGCGTATGTCTTCTGGTGACTTATCTGTATTGACAAGAAGCACTCCATCATCTCCAATCCCCTCTGTCACGTCTACTGCCGCTAAAAGAGTAGGGTCTATCACCACGACTATTTCAGGATTTGTAACAGAAGAGTGGATATATATAGGCTTTTCGCTTATGCGGTTGAATGCCTTCATGGGCGCGCCAGCCCTTTCAGGCCCGTATTCAGGGAATGACTGAATGTGTTTTCCTGTATCAAGCGCTGCCTCTCCCAAAAATTGAGAAGCTGTCTTTGCGCCCTGTCCGCCTCTTCCGTGCCAACGTATCTCGATCATGCTCATCTAACTGACCTTTCTATAACAAAATGTCTTATTATTGTATCTTCCCACGCCCTATTTGTCAAGCCCCCCTTAAGTTCACACTTTAACAATGTTAAAGTGTGAACTTAAGCTACATTGAGAGGCGGCCTTCGAGCGCCTTTATAAGGGTAGCCTGGTCAATGTAATCCAGGTTCTCCCCGACCGGTATACCATAGGCGATGCGACTTGTTTTGATCTTAAACGGCTTGAGCTCTTTTTGTAGATAAAGCGCTGTGGTTTCACCTTCAGCATCAGAATTCATGGCAAATATTACCTCGCGGACCTTATCCTGTTTCACGCGCTCTAAGAGCTCCTTTATTCTCACATCCTCTGGCCCGATCCCGTCCAAAGGCGAAATCGCGCCAAATAAGACATGATACGTACCTCTATATTGTCCTGATTTTTCGAATAAAATCAGATCCGTGGGCTCTTCTACGACACACACCACGCTCTTGTCTCTACGGACATCATTACAGATCTGGCAAAGCTCTGCCTCACTTAGATTCCCGCATTTTTTGCAAAATTTCACTGAATCCTTTACCCTGCGTATTACAGAAGAAAAATTCTCCATGTCCTCTTTCGGCGATTTTAAAATATAAAATGCCAACCTCTCGGCTGTTTTAGAGCCTATGCCAGGCATCTTCTTAAAATGCCCTATCAGGTCCTGCATGGATTTTGTGTAGGCAGGCATCTTATGTGTTCCTCGCTTTCAGGATCTTTCCGCCAAATATATCTAAGGCTGAGTCTATCAGGGGTTCTCTGCGCTTTAATTCTTCTTTGGTGATGACAGGGGCTTCTTCAGATTTTGTTTCAGGCTGGGGTTTTATCTCTTTATCAGAAGCAACAAACTGTAGCTTCACAGGAACATCGAGTATCTGTGAAAGCGCAGCCTCTACAGAATCCTTATTGTGCTTCTCCTCGAGCACCTCTCTATGAAAATTCAACTCTTTTGGAAAGGCAACGTAGATTACATCGCCTTTAACGTAATCCGGTTCGCCCTCTGCGAGATATGAAGAAACCGACATCTTCTTTACAGCCATTGCCTTTACTAAAATCGGCCAGGCGTCTTTTACTCTTGTCATTTCCACTGAGGCCTTTGTGCCATGCGGAGCCGCCGCCGAGACTATGTTTTCTTTTTTCTCTATCTTTGTATGCGCAGGTCGCATTGCTGCTTGTTGTGTCGGCTTGTGCGCTGGCGTCTGCTGCGGGCTTGATTTTGTGATCTCTGGCAATTTTGCTATTATCTCTTCTATCGAGGAAATAGAATCTCTCGACGTCAATCTCACCATGCAAAGCTCGAGGACTATCCTCTCTGGCAAGAGCTGTTTTATGAGCCTCAGGCTATTCGAGATCACATTTATTATGTAAAATATATCCCCCTGAGAAAACGCGGCGGCCTGCTTACCTATCCTCTCTATCGCCTCTTTAGGCAGATCTATTATATCATCTCCTGAAACCCCGACTTTCGAGATCATGATGTTTCTGAAATGCTCCAGGAGTTCAAAAAGAAATTGTTTCGCGTCTTTCCCGGAATCCAATATCCCGCCTACTAGCTGTATGGCCTCTTTTGTATCCTTATTTATGACTATCTCAGCTGCGTGAAAAAGCGTCTCCTGCTCTATAAGGCCAAGAGACTCGACGACATCCTGCAGTTTTATTTTGCCCTTAGAAAAAGAGGATATCTGGTCGAGGACGCTTTCTGCATCGCGCATGCTGCCGCTGGCTGCCTTTGCAATGTATAAAAACACATCCTCTTCGATATTTAATTTCTCTTCTTTGGCGATTTCTTTGAGCTTTACTACGATCTCTTTGTTAGGTATGCGCCTAAAATCAAATCTCTGACAGCGCGAAAGTATAGTGGCAGGAAGCTTGTGCGGCTCAGTGGTCGCGAATATAAACTTTACATGAGCAGGCGGCTCTTCAAGCGTCTTTAATAACGCATTGAATGCCTCTGTGGTTAGCATGTGCACTTCGTCTATGATATAGATCTTAAAACGGCCTTTTGACGGAGAAAACTTAACGGACTCGCGCAGATTGCGGATCTCATCTATGCCACGGTTTGAAGCGCCGTCTATCTCCATTACATCCATGCTCGAAGAGCTATTTATCTCCTGGCACGAAGCGCATTTATTGCACGGTGTCGGCACTGACCCTTTTTCGCAATTCAAGGCCTTACTCAATATACGCGCAGTCGAGGTCTTTCCTATGCCACGCGGCCCTGTAAAGAGATAGGCGTGGTGCACGCGCTTCATTGAGATCGCGTTCTTGAGCGTGGTCGTTATATGCTCCTGACCTACTACATTGTCGAAATTCTGCGGCCGCCATTTCCTGGCGAATGGTAAATATGTCATCTCTGTCCTTAATATAACCTTAAGTTCACATTTTAACATTGTTAAAGTGTGAACTTAAGAATCAATACATGGCGGAGAGGGAGGGATTTGAACCCTCGGTACGGACTTTCATCCGTACAACGGTTTAGCAAACCGCCGCATTAAGCCGGACTATGCAACCTCTCCCGTTTCTTTCTAAAAAATTCCTTCAATAAAGCACTTGCCTCGTGCTCCAGGATTCCCCTTCTTACCTCTATTCTATGATTCAATTTTTTGTGATTGACCAGGTCTGTAACTGAACCGCACGCGCCGCTCTTGGGGTCATCCGCAGCGTAAAAAAGTTCCTTTATCCTCGCCAAAACCATTGCGCCAGCGCACATGCTGCAAGGTTCAATTGTAACATACATCGCACAATCTATCAATCTTTCATTTTGAAGCTGACTGGCTGCCTGGGTAATGGCGATCATCTCTGCGTGCGCAGTCGGGTCTTTCAGCATCTTTATCTGGTTATGCGCCCGGCCTATTATCGTACCTTTATGCATGACAACCGCTCCCACAGGCACCTCGTCTCTATCAAATGCTTTTTTCGCCTCTCGCAGAGCCTCTTTCATGTAAAATTCATGACTTTTCATATTATTGCCCCCACACACGAGCCGATCCCTTCATATTTTCTTCTTAAAAAGGGCTATGCCATATTCCTCGCTCGTAAAAGGAAAAGGGCCGAACTGCTTGTGTAAAATATAATTTTTTCTTACATACTCCATTATCTTTCCCGCATAATCCCTTCCAAACACTCGATGACCGTATTCGGTCACACTTCTCTGTATCAAGGCCACATAATCAACCGCTTTATTCTCCATCTCTGAAATAATCCTATCCACGATCTCCTCTTCAACAAGATCCAGCGGAAGATATATATTAAAATATAGAGGGTTCTCCATCCCTGAGAAGAAATTAATACCTAAACCCTCGGGAAAAACTACAAGGGTCTCTCCTGCTTTTCTATGCCTCTTCAAAAAATCTATCAATTCCTTACATCTTACCTCTCTATCCGTATTAAAAACGTATAAAGCGCCTTTACTTGAGTCAATTTTCAATGTCCTATTTCTGTAACAAAAGTTTGAAATATTCGAATGGCCTATAATAAAAAGGATAAATATAAACATAAAAGCGAGCCTGAAAAATCCCTTAACAGGTGCTGGATTAAGCCGCTCCGGCAATATAGCAAAGAAAAATATGTAATAGACTATCAAACCCGGGATCATAATATAAAAGCCGTAATGCCCGGCCCAAACATAAAATAACATCCTGCTCATCAATAGTAATGAAAAAATAGAAAGGCCTATCAGAAAAAGATATTTTCTGTCAGCCCTGTTCTTGGACTTGATAAATTTCCACGTCGAGATGAAAATCACAGCCAAACAAATTAAAGGGATGGGCCTGTATTGGAGATCATGGCTTGTAAAGAGTCTTTCGAAAATAAAAAAACTCGACAATATAAAAATAAGCCCTATAGATAAATACCACAAAACCCTGCTAAATATTTTCCTGAACCCAGATGCATATGACAGAATAAAACCGCCGGCTGTAAAAAATACACAGAAAAACATATAATAAAAAAAGGTCTTAAAAATAACTTGTAAATTACCTGATAGGTCTATTCCTCCTGAAAGCCATCTCGTAAAAGGGCTCTCTAGATTCATATTTGCAAGGGCCATGTCAATCATACTGGCCTTAAAGACAGCCTTGCCTGATAAAGCAAAAAATAAGCTATATAAAAAAACTGCGCAGGCAAGAGGCGCTATTAAATATACAGATGCCTTTAAAAATACCTCCCGGAGGCCTCCCTTCCTTGATACGAAATAGATAATAAGACAGATGGCGATGGATAAAATGACAAAAACTGCTATTTCTATCCTGCATAAAAAAGTACCTAAAAGGAAAATGACATATAGAAAGGCGCATCTCTTTTTATTTACAAAAAAATCAAGATAAAAACAATATAGCGCCAAAAAGGCCAGCGCAATACCGTGTATAACCGGATAACTGTAGGGAATAATGTAATTATAATTTCCGTAATATACATAGTGACCGAAGGCAAAAACGAATAGAAAAGTCAGGGCCGCAAATGTGGAGGAAAATATATCGAGGAAAATCCTGGATATCTTATAGATCAACGCGCTTACTGCACAGATGGTTATAACGCCGCTCAAAACCAGGCTGTAAATCGTGGCGCCGAATAATTTAAATAAAAAGGCGTTAAAATACGGCGAAAACGGGCCATAGAGATAATTAATGTCTTTATATAGGATCTTGCCCAGGAAAATCTGCCATGGCACATACATACCCCGGCCTGCATCAACAATCAAATCGCCCCACTTAAGCCATGTGAAACTCAAAAGCCAGCCAAGGCTCAAGGCGCTGACGAAAAAAGATACCCACCCCTTATTCCAAAATCTAAACAGGACCTTTGTAAATCTGGAACGCCTCTTTACCATATTCAATCTAAATAGCCTTTCACCATGCCTCTTACGGAATTGACCATATATATCCTATCCGCCTTGCATAGATCTTTCTTATAAAGCACTTTTTCTATTAAAGGGAATCCTTTTTTTACCAGAAGAGACCTTCGATACACACCATCCAGCAGCCCGCAGTTAACCGGCGGCGTATAATAAAATCTGCCTTTCTTTATGATTATATTGGATATGGTTCCCTCCGTGATCTGATTTTTCTCATTTGTAAAAATAATGTCGAAATAACCCTTTTCGTTCCATCTTTTGCATTCCTCATTGTAGAGATTTCTATTTGTAGTCTTATGATACAGGAATGTGTCATTACTGCATACCTTCTTACTGGAAAATCTTATTCTTTCTGGTTTTTTATTCTTACTTACACTTGAAAAAGTTAATTCCATTTTACCGTTCCTATCGAGAAGAAGCCTCACTCTATAGTTAGAATTTTTACTGAATCGCTTTTCCATATCCCTCAATGCCTTTGCGGCGCATATTTTATCAAATTTAAAATTAAAATATTCTGCGGACAAGGAGATCCTCTTGAGATGGGCCCTTAAAAAAAAGTATCCATCCTTTGGCCTCCAAAGAATCGTCTCGATAAGTCTTAGATCTTTCACCTTACTGGTTATAAAATCCGCCTTTAACCTGCATTCATCAAACTCCTTATCTGGATCTGAATCATATACAATCCCGCTACCGATCCCCATCTCCCCTGTGCCTCTCTTATTGTCTATCAAGACCGTCCTTATTGCCACATTAAAAACAGCGTCGCCCTCAGGCGAGAAAAATCCAATACTGCCCGTATACACACGCCTGAGTTCTCTCTCAAGAGAATTTATGATCTTCATGGTGCTTATTTTTGGCGCACCTGTCACAGAGCCTGATGGGAAAATCGCTTTTAATAAATCGTAAATGCTCACGCGCTTTTTGAGGACAGCCTTGACAATGGATATCATTTGAAATAGGGTCTCGTATCTTTCCACCTCAAAAAGTTTTTTGGTAGCCACTGTGCCTGGCCTTGAGATCCTGCCGAGGTCATTCCTCAATAGATCGACTATCATCAGATTCTCGCTTCTATTTTTAAGGCTATGGCCAAGCTCTTCAACGTGCTCCCTGTCTCCATCAAGGTCTTTGCCTCTGTCAATAGTACCCTTCATAGGTTTTACTTCGATGCGGTCTTTATGCTTCCTGAAAAATAACTCGGGCGAGAGTGAGACTATTGAAAACCTATCGGTCTTTATTAAACTCGAATAAGAAACACTTTGTTTTTTCTTGAGCTCCTCATAAAGACTGTGTGCAGAGCCTTTAAAATCAAATCTATATCTAAAGGTGTAATTAACCTGGTAGGTTTCGCCTCTGCGTATAAAATCTTTTATCTTTTCTATGTCGGTGATGTATTTTTTCTTGGATATATTCGGCCTAAGGTTTTCTATAGAGTAAGGGGTTTTTCCGTGCCGGAGCAAAGTCATTTTTTCTTTATGGTCTATCATTCTAGGCCTTTTATATATGCCAAACCATAATAATGGAAAATCAGGATCTACTTTAAGACCCTCTAAGCTCTCCTCAAAACTAAACCCTGCCTCATAAGAAATAAATCCGGCAGCATAGTATCCTTTTGATACATAATCCTCTATCTCGCAAAGCGCGTTTTTTACATCGGAAAGCTTGCCGCAGGAAATAATCTTAGCGGGATTCGAAAAAAGAAAAGACCTGTGGTTATCCTTATCAAATCTATTGGTTTCAAGGAGGACAAAATTCTTTTTAGGCAAGGTGGGCATTGAAAACTGGCTGGAGGAGATGGATTCGAACCATCACAACAGGTTCCAGAGACCTGTGTCCTACCATTAGACGATCCTCCATTAAAATGTTAAGCCTATTTTATTTCGTTTTTGATATACATCTTCAGGCGTTTTTGGTCACGCGGCTCAATATACGTAAATGCGACACCTGCGTCAAAGGTCTTTGCGTGCTCCGCGCCTATTCTTTTTATCCAGACGACTTCGCCTTTGCCGAAGATAGGCATCGTATCAGAGGGAAAATATATCTGCACCTCAAGCATCGTGCCTTTTGTAAGCCTCTCATAGACAGCAAAGCACACACCGCCCTCGCTTATATCCTTGCCGACGATCTGGTCGCCTGTATGCGGCTCTTCCAGAGTCTTGTAGCGGATTATTATAGGCCAGGTGATCCTTACAAATTTTCTCTTCTCTTCCATTCTTCTATGACCCTTTTTAACCTTTTGAGCGTTTTTTCTTTTCCCAAAAGCGCAAGCACATCAAATATGCCGGCAGACACGCTCTTTCCCGTGACCGCGACTCTCAAGGGATGTATCAGGTCTCCGCCTTTGAGATTCGATTCCTTTATAAGCGCCCGTGCCTCAGCCTCTATATTGGCCGATGTGAAATCTTTTATCTTCTCAAGTCGTGCTCGCGCTAATTTTAGTATACCTAAAACATCATCATTTTTCAAAAATTTCTGCACGGCTTCTCTACTGTAAAGCACTTCCTCTGAGGTAAATATATCAAGCTCATGCTTAAATTCTACCAACGTCTTTACCCTGGGGTGATAGAGTCCGGCAAATCTTTTAAACCATTCCGCATCATATTTCTCTTTTACGAACGGCGCTGCGATTTCTATAAACTTTTTCAGATCTAATTTCCTTATGTGTTCGCCATTTAGCCAGCGCAGTTTGTCTTCGTTAAACTCTGCACCGCGCTTATTTATGCGTTTCAGTGTGAATTTTTTTATGATATGCCCTGTTTCCATGAATTCCCTATCATCGCCTGGCGACCAACCTAAAAGCGAGAGATAATTTACCATTGCCTCAGGAAGATACCCTTTTTCTCTATACTCTGATATCGATGTCGCGCCAAACCTCTTTGAGAGGCGCGATCTGTCCGGTGCCAGTATCAAAGGTATGTGCGCGAATTTCGGAGGCCTTACTTCAAGCGCCTTATAGACTGCGATCTGCTTGTTTGTATTTGAAATATGATCATCGCCTCTTATGACGTGAGTGACCTTCATGTCAATGTCGTCGACTACACACGCAAAATTATAGGCAGGGGTCTTGTCTGATTTGATCAAGACCAACTCACCCACCAGTGCATTATCCACTTCTATCTCGCCATGGACAACATCATCAAACTTTACTCTTTCTGCAGGGACTTTGAATATAATAGCGTCTCCGTCTTTATGCGCCAGGCCCTTCTCAAGGAATTTTTCCGCGTAGGACAAATATAGGTCACGGCGTTCGCTTTGAAAATACGGACCCTCGTCCCAAGCCATGCCCAGCCACTCGAGGCTCGAGAGTATTTCTTTTAGATAAGCCTCATTCGAACGCTTTTTGTCCGTATCTTCTATCCTCAAAATAAATGTGCCGGATTGCGCCTTTGCATACAGCCAGTTAAAAAGGGCTGTCCTCGCGCTCCCTATGTGCAGATTGCCCGTTGGGCTCGGCGCGAACCTAACGCGAACAGTACTCATGACCTCTCCTTATCGCATCCTGATTTATACGTATCATGTCCTTGCGTTTTTTCGGTATCATATACGTAAGCGAATCCATCAAAGATTTTATCGGTACGATATCCCGCTTGGCTAAAAGAGCGCCGAGTATAATCATGTTGCTGACTCGCGAATTACCCATGTTAAAAGCCATTTCTGTCGCAGGGATCTCTAAAATATCTATATCAGTCCTCTTGGCATCAATATCTACCAATGACTTATTTATGATCAGCATCCCCTTTGGTTTAACCTTTGGTTCGAATTTTTTTAGAGACGGTCTGTTCATGACCACGCATACGCTCGGCTCTTTTACAACAGAAGAAGCAATCGCGTCATCTGATATGACGACCATGGAATGCGCTGTCCCCCCTCTTACCTCAGCGCCGTACGAAGGCATCCACGTGACGAATTTTCCATTATTCATTGCCACGTGCGACAAGAGTTTGCCCATAAACATTATGCCCTGGCCGCCAAATCCCGCAAAAATTAATTCTTCCTTCATCACTCCACCTTTTTGAAAACGCCCAATGGATATTCCTTTGTCATGACCTCAGCCATCCACTTGATATTATCTTCTGGTGAAAGCCCTAAATAAGTGGGGCAAGGAGAAAGCACTTCAACAAGAGAAAACCCCAAAGCATTGATCTGATTCTCAAATGCCTTTTTTATGGCCTTTTTCGCTTTTAAAATATTCGCCGGCGCATGCACTGAAACCCTTTCGACATAGGAGGTGCCCGGCAAGACAGACAAAAGCTCGCAGACCTTAAGAGGAAAACCGTCTCTTTTCTGATCCCTGCCGCGAGGAGTAGTGCTTGTCTTTTGGTTCAATATTGTCGTCGGAGCCATCTGGCCGCCTGTCATGCCGTAGACCGAATTATTGACGAATATTATAGTAATATTCTCACTTCTATTCGCCGCGTGTATTATCTCGGCAATGCCTATCGCTGCCAGGTCGCCGTCGCCCTGATATCCAAACACAATATTCCCTGGACTCATCCTTTTTATGCCGGTAGCCACTGCCGGCACCCTGCCATGCGCAGCCTCTGTTACGTCAAAATCCCAGTAGTCATACGCAATGACCGCACACCCCACAGGAGCTATGCCCACGACCTTCTCTCTTATCGCCAACTCATCTATTGTCTCGCAGACAAGCCTGTGCACTATGCCATGCCCGCATCCTGCGCAATAGTGGGTGTAGACGTCTCTTAAACTTTTAGGTTTTTCGAATATTTTGTTCATCGCAATGACTCTAAGTACGCAATTATTTCGTCTTCCGTAGGCACACTACCGCCAGACCGACCGTAAAAATGAACTGGCTTCTTGCAATCTATGGCGAGCCTCACGTCGTCTATCAATTGACCACAACTCATCTCGACCACTAAGAATCTATCAACGTGCCTTGCTAATCTGTTCAACTCTTTTTCTGGAAACGGCCACAAGCTTATTGGCCTGAAGAGTCCTACCTTTCGACCCTCTGCTCTAAATTTTTCTACAATGTTCCTGCAAATCCTGCTTGTCGTACCGTAAGCCACTAGCATGGTCTCACTATCGTCTCCGTATAAAACTTCGCAACGCACCTCTTTTTCCTTAATCTCTTCATATTTTTTTTGAAGTTTTTGGTTTAATCTTTCCAATTCCCCTTCTCCGAGTAAAAGCGACTTGATGATCCTCGGCTTTCTGCCCTTGCAACCATTCAATATCCAATCTTTTTCACCGCTCGTCGTTCGACGTTCGCCATTCAGTTCCAATTTCACTGGTTCCATCATCTGTCCTAAAATCCCATCTCCCAAGATCATTGCAGGCATCCTGTATTTATCTGCGAGATCAAAAGAAAGTGCGGTCAGATCCACTATCTCCTGCAAAGACGACGGCGCCAGGACTATTTGGCGATAATCGCCGTGACCGCCGCCTCTTGTAGCTTGAAAATAATCGCTCTGGCTCGGCGCTATATTTCCAAGGCCAGGCCCGCCCCTCATTATATTCGCTATCACAGCAGGGAGTTCGCAACCAGCTAAATATGATATCCCTTCCTGCTTAAGGCTTATACCCGGACTCGAAGAAGAAGTCATTGCCCGGACACCTACTAGAGAGGCTCCAAAAACCATATTTATGGCAGAAATTTCGCTTTCCGCCTGGATAAAAACCCCGCCCACCTCCGGCATACGGCGCGACATATAAGCCGGGATTTCGTTCTGCGGCGTAATAGGGTAGCCGGCATAAAATCTGCAACCCGCCATTATCGCAGCTTCTGCTAAGACCTCATTACCTGACATCAGGACTTTTTTCGCCATAGCTATTTATACACTGTTATGCAGACTTCAGGACAAATAATCGCGCAAAAGGAACACGCCGTACATTTATCGTCACCTTCTACAAATCTTACAGGATGCACTCCCTTTTTATTTATAGCAGGATCTTGTTTAATGCATGCCTTTTTACAATAGAGGCTGCAAAACCCACAACCTTTACATTTTTCTTTATCGATTTCTATCTTCGCCATCTTTTTATCACTTGTTTTATCTTTTGGGGAGAGAGACCATATCTGTCCAATAAAATATCCCTGTCCCCATGTTCTATAAACTTATCAGGAAGGCCCAGCATTTTTATCTTGGTTTCCTTCGGGACCTTATCAATAATCTCTTCTAAGACGTGCGCTCCAAATCCTCCATTAAGCACGCCTTCTTCGACTGTGATTAAATTTTTAGTCTTTGAGATAGACTTTAATATTAAATCCAAATCCATGGGTTTGATGAACCGCGCGTTTATGACCTCACAGTCTATACCCTCATGCAAAAGAGACACGGCTGCTTCCATTGAAACATAAGACATATAACCTACACTTACTATGGTAACATTTTTTCCCTCTTTTAGCATCTCTGATTTTCCGAAAGCTATAGGAACCTTTGGCACGGTCAAAGAAAAATCATAACTTTTGCCCCGAGGATACCTTATGGCAATAGGGCCTTCATTATAAGAAATTGCAAATCTAAGCATCTTTTTTAACTCTTCCTCATCCTTTGGCGCCAGAACCGCTATGCCTGGCAGGCTACTTAAATACGCGATGTCGAACGCGCCGTGATGAGTAGGCCCGTCTTCGCCCACCAGACCAGCTCTATCCAACATGAATACTATATTGAGGTCCTGCAAACACGCGTCGTGCGCTATCTGGTCATACGCGCGCTGCAAAAAAGTAGAATAAATCGCCACCACTGGTTTCAGGCCAGCTCGCGCGAATCCTGCTGCAAAACCCACTGCGTGCTGCTCTGCCATACCGACATCGAAGAATCTATCCGGAAAGATCTTTGCAAACTTATCAAGTCCTGTGCCCTCTGGCATTGCAGCTGTTATGGCAACGACTCTTTTATCTGTCTTTGCGATATCAATGATCTCCTCACCGAATACACCTGTGAAACTAACCTCTCGAGTCGAAGTCGATAGAGCTTGCTCTTTTTCTTCTTTGGCGCACACCTTTTCTCCGGTCGAGACATCAAATGAACTTACACCGTGAAACTTTTCAGGTATCTTTTCGGCATATTCATAGCCTTTGCCTTTTTTAGTGACTACATGCAAAAACACAGGCGTATCCATATCTACGATATTCTTCAGTGTACCGACTATCGTCTTTATATCATGGCCGTCTACAGGCCCGAAATACCTGAATCCCATTTCCTCAAAAAACATGCCCGGCACCAAGAGATTCTTAAGCCCCTCTTCCAGGCGCCTTGCAGATCTTATAGCCCTGAACCCAAAACGCGGGACTCGTTTTAAAAGGCCTTCTATGTCGCTTCTGATTTTATTGTAAACCGGAGCGGTTATGATCCTATTTAGATATCTACTCAGCGCGCCAACGCTTTTTGAGATGCTCATCTCGTTGTCGTTGAGAATAACAAGGATCTTTTTTCGCAAATGGCCTGTGTGATTAAGCGCCTCGAACGCCATGCCTCCACCTAGCGAAGCATCTCCTATAACTGCGACTACCCTGTATGCTTTTTCTTCTAAATCGCGCGCCGCGACCATGCCCAGCGCAGTAGAAATAGAGGTCGAGCCATGGCCGGTCGTAAAAACATCATATTCGCTTTCATTTTTATTCGGAAAACCACTTATGCCACCGAGTTTGCGTAATGTATTAAATCTGTCTTTTCTCCCAGTCAACAGTTTATGCGCATATGCCTGGTGACCGACATCCCAGATGATCTTATCTTCGGGCGCGTTCAGGCAATAGTGGATCGCGGTTATAAGTTCGACCGCACCCAGGCTGGACGCCAGATGCCCGCCAGAACAAGACACTGTATCGATAATAGCGCATCTTATTTCATGCGCCAGAAGTGTAAGGTCATCGAGGCTGAGTTTCTTCAAGTCCGACGGTCTGATTATCTTATCTAACAATATACCCATATCTTAATATCAAGATTTTCTGTTTAAAATAAGATCCGCTATATCTGAAAGTGTTCCTGCTTTTTCCCCAAATATATCCAAATGGGCCTTGGCACGTCCAGTCAAAAGCCTCGCCATCTTCCTTACATGCGCATCTCCGTAAACTCTGACATATCCGTCATTATCTATCAAATCATCCACGAGTTGAAATGTAAAGCCGATGCATTTTCCGAACTCACTAAGACTCTTCAGGTTTTTTTTATTCGCGCCTTTAAATATGCCGCCGGCCTTTAGAGAAGCCTCTATAAGAGAACCTGTTTTGTGGTTAGTGATATAGTCTAACTCGTTTTTGCTTTTTCCTTTCTTCTTTTTGCTTTCTTCGATATCCACGACTTGCCCGCCAACTGTCCCATAAGTCCCTATTGCCTTTGAAATATCTCCTATCGTCTCTAAGCAACCTGCTTCTGAAAGGAGCTGGAATCCCAGAGTCAAAAGCGCATCACCTGTTAATATCGCAATGGCCTCGTTAAATTTTTTATGACAACTCGGTTTTCCTCGCCTGGAACCGTCATTGTCCATCGCTGGCAGATCATCATGGACCAAAGTGTAAGTATGTATGAGTTCTATCGCACATGCAACGGGCATGATAGCATTTGCTTTCCCGCCGCACGCCTCAAATGCAGCAATCGCCAATACAGGCCTTATTCTCTTGCCGCCCGGGAACACAGAGTATCTCATAGCCTTATGGAGCACCTGCGGCTTCGCCTTTGTAGGCGGAAGACATTTATCCAGTGCCTTATCTATTATTTTCTTCTTCTTCGCAATGTACCTTTTAATATCCATCTCTCTCCTGCTTAAGTTTACACTTTAACATTGTTAAAGTGTAAACTTATTCCTCGAAAGGCTCGGTAGTAAGCTTGCCGCCTTTTTTGACTAAGATCTCGACCTTGCGCTTTGTCTCGTCTAAGCGCTTTCTGCAAAGACGCAGAAGTTTCACTCCTTCTTCGTATTTCTTCAAGGACTCGTCCAGAGGCATGTCTCCGCTTTCTAGGCTGCCGACGATCTCTTCTAATTTGCCCATCATCTCTTCAAATCTCAATTCCTTTGACATATATCCCCCCTCGACTAATTGACTTTTTCTATTCTGCTCTTAAAGCTACCTTTTGAAAGCCTCGTCTCAATCAAATCATTCTTCTTAAGGAGCCTTACATCCTTCAGGATCTTATTATCAGGAAGCTTAAAGCTAATGCTATATCCTCTGTTCAAAATACTAAGAGGACTTAGTATTTCTATTTTTTCGCAAACACGCTTAAAGCCTTCTTCTTTTAATTCAACGTAATGCTTGAATCTCAAAGAGAGATCTTTTTCTATTTCATCCAGGCGCTGTTCATATTCTTTGACGAGATCCAAAGGAAAGGTCTTGAGTTTTTTTTCTATCTCATCCAACCTCTCGACGAGCTCGCTCTTTTTCGCAATCACTACCTCTGCGGCAACAGAAGGTGTCGGCGCCCTAAGGTCAGCTACAAAATCACTGATAGTCCAGTCTATTTCATGGCCGACCGCGCTTATGACAGGAAGTCTCGAATTATATATTGCCCTTGCAACAACTTCTTCATTAAAAGCCCAGAGGTCTTCGAGGCTGCCTCCGCCTCTACCTGTTATTATCACATCCACATTATTGAGCCTGTTAAAATTCTCTATGGCGGTTACGATTTCTTCTTTCGCGCCTTCGCCCTGCACCCTTACAGGATTTATGAGGATCTCTACGTTTGAGAATCTCTTTTTTATGACGTGCAACATATCTCTGATCGCTGCGCCAGTGGGTGAAGTCACTATTCCTATTCTATCAGGTAGCTTTGGTATCGTTCTCTTCCGGGATTCGTCAAAAAGGCCTTCTTTGAAAAGTCGTTCCTTCAATTGCTCAAAAGCAAGCTGCAGCGCGCCCATGCCTTTGGGTTCCACCCTGGTTACGATTAACTGATACTGCCCTCTCTTTTCAAATAAGCTGACCTTACCGAAACAAATAGCGTGCATGCCGTCTTTTATTTCAAACTTCATCTTTTCGTTATAACTCTTGAAGAACGCACATTTCAGTTCGCTCTTATCATCCTTCAGGGTAAAATAAACATGTCCTGAGGAAGGCACGCTAAAATTCGATATCTCTCCCTCCACCCAGATCTTTGAGAAAGAATCTTCCAGGATTGTCTTTATATGCGAAGTGAGTTCTCCAACTTTGTATATGTACTTGCCGTCCTTGGCCATATTTCTATTCCAGAGACTTGCTTAAGTTTACACTTTAACATTGTTAAAGTGTAAACTTAAGGGTTATAGATAATTCAGAATTTTTTCTTTTACTCTTTCTATGGATAATGCCTTGCCAGTTGACTCGTCTATCCCGACCAATACCCCCTGCAGCTCCACATCACCCTCTGCCATATCGAATTTCGCAGGCATGCATTTCAAAAAATGCTCTATGATAATATCAGCCTTGCGGCCTATCACTGAATCCTGAGGCCCTGTCATGCCTAAATCCGTTATATATGCACTCCCGAGCGGCAAGATCTTTTCATCAGCTGTCTGTACATGCGTATGTGTCCCGAAGACAGTGCTGACTTTGCCATCGAGGAATCTGCCTATGGCGATCTTCTCACTCGTCGCTTCAGCATGTATATCTACAAAGATTATTTTGGTGTCTTTCGAGACTCTATCCACTTCTTCTGCTGCCCTTCTAAAAGGACAGTCGATGCCTTTCATAAAAACTCTTCCAGCTACATTTACAACACCTATTTTTTTACCTTTGCTTGATTTTATAACAGTCGAGCCTTTCCCAGGGCAATCATGCGGGTAATTTGCCGGCCTTAAAATCCTGACATCATCATCCAGCCTTTCATATATCTCTTTTTTCTTCCAAATATGGTCGCCTGCTGTCAGGACATCAATGCGGCTATCTAATAGTTCATCTACAGTGGACAACGTAAGACCTGAGCCCCCGGCAATATTCTCAGCATTGGCAACTACAAAGTCTATGCCTTTATTCTTGCGAAACTCTGGGACTATTTTTTTTATTGCCTCTCTGCCAGGCTTACCAACTATGTCACCTATTAACAGAACCTTTAGCACAGATCTCCCTCCTCTTAAGTTTACACTTTAACATTGTTGAAGTGTAAACTTAGAAGCGTAAAGTTACTTGGCGTATTCTATGGCGCGGGTCTCTCTTATGACCGTGACCTTTATCTGGCCCGGATATTCAAGTCCCTCTTCGATCTTCTTTCTTATCTCTCTTGAAAGACCTATTGCCTGCAGGTCACTTATTTTCTCAGGCTGCAGGATCACCCTTACTTCTCTCCCCGCTTGTATTGCAAACGCCTTCTCAACGCCTTTAAACGAATCAGCTATTGATTCTAATTTTTCAAGGCGTTTTATGTAATTTTCAAGAGATTCTCTTCGCGCGCCAGGCCTCGATGCGCTCACTGCGTCAGCAGCCTGCACAAGCACGCCGTATACAGACGTTGATTCCTCTTCTTCGTGATGAGATGCTATGGCATTTACTACTCCATAAGCCTCTCCGTATTTTTTCGCTATATCCGCACCTATCTTTGCATGAGGTCCTTCTACTTCATGAGTCACTGCCTTACCTATATCATGCAAAAGGCCGATTCTTTTGGCTAGATTTATATCCAGGCCCAACTCCCCTGCCATTGCGCCCATGATAAGCGAGACTTCCTTCATGTGCTGCAATGCATTCTGGCCGTAACTAGTCCTGTATTTTAATCTGCCGATGAGCTTGACGATCTCAGGGTGCACGCGCTGCAAGCCTAATTCGAAAACCGTATGCTCACCTTCTTCTTTAAGGCTGCTGTCCATTTCCTGTTTCACCTTGCTGACTACTTCTTCTATGCGACCAGGGTGTATTCTCCCGTCCTGTAGAAGCTTTTCCAAGCTGACCCTGGCCACTTCGCGTTTTACTGTATCAAAACTCGAAAGTATGACAGCCTCCGGCGTATCATCGATGATCACATCCACTCCAGTCGCTATCTCAAACGCCCTTATGTTCCTACCTTCTCTGCCTATGATCCTTCCTTTCATCTCGTCATTGGGAAGAGCCACTACAGAGACAGTCGTATTCGTCACATGCTCTGCAGCGCACCTCTGTATGGCTGTGGTAAGGACCTCTTTCGCCTTCTTGTCAGCAGAT